>JANXYO010000076.1 GCA_025356015.1 Spirochaetaceae bacterium | reverse complement strand
CTCGATGATCTGCTTGCAGGCGCCGGTGTCGTTCTTGATGATGAAGTCCTGGACCAGATCGACGGGATCGTTCCCCCCGGAACCGACCTCGGCATCGATGCGGCCAACTATGTGCCACCGGCCCTTATCCAGGCCAGCCTGCGCCGCCGCCCACAGGACGAGCGATCGGCGTGCTGACAAAAAGCCCGGTCCACGCGGACCGGGCCATAGTTTGAGCCGACTAAGCGCAGCATTGCCACCGTGAAGGCGCCGAGACGCTCGCGCCATCGGTCGGCCCTGCGATCCTGCTTCTCTTCAGCACTCTCTTTTCGCCCATCTTGCGCTGATCTCCGCGCTCTCCGCGCTCAGATCAGCCTGAGGTCTGCCTCCCTGCGGTCGAGTTATGCGAGTCTGATCAGGAGGTCGGCAGCCGCTCCGCCCGATGGCCCGAGGATGAAGGGGTTGAGGTCGAGCTCGACCACGGCGGGGTCCTCCGCGATGATGAGGCTCGCCGCGGCCACGGCCTCGGCGAGGGGGCGGATCGGAAGGGGAGGGGAGCCGCGGAAGCCCTCCAGGAAGCGGGAGGCGCGGGTCTCGCGTATGGCCCTCTCGGCCTCGGCGGCGTTTATCGGCGCCATGCGGAACACCGCGTCCTTGAAGAGCTCGGCGAGGACTCCCCCCGAGCCTACCATGACCACGGGGCCGAAGGCCTCATCGCGCAGTGCGCCGATTATGAACTCAGCCCCCTTGAGCCTTTCCTCGACGAGGATGCCGCGGAAGGCGGAGGCGAAGCCGGCGGCAGCCGCGGCCGCGGAGAGCCGGGCGAAGGCCGCCACGAGGGCATCGGGCCCGGCGAGGTCGAGCTCGACACCCTTGAAGTCGCTTTTGTGCCCCACTCCGTCGACCGAGGCCTTGGCGACGACCGGCCAGCCTATGGCCTCGGCCGCGGCTACTGCCGCGTCTGAGCTGCGGGCGAGGATGGCCTTGGCCATCCTTGGCCCCTTTCCTGCGAGGTATTCCCGGGCCGCATATTCATCGAGGACCTTCATGGCTTGCTCCGTTTCGACCGCTCGGCGTGCTCGATCATCAGGGAGAGGGCGCGCACAGCGCGGTCGGGGGCGTCCCAGGTGGGCAGGCCGCCCTCCTCGAGCACCCGTCTGCAGGGCATCACCCATTCGCCCGAGAGGATGACCGGGAAGATGGGCTTGTTGATGCCCTCTGCCCGCAAGGCGGCGAGGCGCTCGACCATCGAGCGCGCCATGCCCTCGAGGTCGAGGAAGAGGGTCGCCACGGTGATGAGGATGACCGCGTCGACGCCTTCGTCGCGCAGCACCGCCTCGAGGGCGTCGACGTGGTTGCCGGCGTCGGCGGCCGCGGTGATGTCGGCGTGCCCCTCGGGCTCGCAGACCGAGGCGATCTCGGGCACCACGGCGCGGATGGCGGCCTTGGTCGCGTCGGAGACAAGGGCCGATACGATGTTGCCCGAGGCCGAGCACTCGTCGACGCAGATGATGCCGGGGCCCCCGGCCTGGGTGAGGATGAAGGTGCGCCCGCCGCGCGGGCTTGGCAGGGAGTCGAAGGCGCGCAAGCCGTCGGAGAGCTCGCGTGGGCTTCTCACGCGCAGGATGCCGAGCTGGTGGAAGACGCCGTCGTAGAGTGCGTCCGCGCCAGCCATGGATCCAGTGTGGGACTTGGCGGCCCTCGCACCCTCGGTGCTGCGCCCCACCTTTATGGCGAGGACGGGCTTGCGTGATGCGGCGAGGCCGATAGCGTAGGCGAGGTCGCGGGCCTTCGGGGAGCCCTCGATGTAGACGCCGAGGACCTTGGTCCCCGGGTCGGCCCCAAGGTTCGCGATGCCCTCGATGATGTCGACATCGGCCATGTTCCCCACGGTGATGAAGCGGCGGAAGCCCACTCTGCCGGCGGGCGTCGAGCTCCAGTCCATGAGTAGCCAGGCTCCGAGTGCCCCGCTCTGGGAGGCGATGGAGATGCCGCCCGGGGCATGGACGATGCCGGCGATGAAGGTCGTGTCCACGCGGGAGGCGGTGTCGATGATGCCCACGCAGTTGGGGCCGATCAGGCGGATTTTGCGCTCGCGGCAGAAGGATGCGAGGAGCTCCTGCTGGGAGCGGCCCTCGTCTGTCCCCACCTCGGCGAAGCCGGCGGCGGCGCAGACGACGCCGATGAGGTCGCCCTTCTCGTCCATCCGCTTTCGCAGGTCCTCTACGATCGAGGCGGTGGCGCGGGAGGGGGCCGAGAGGATGACGAGCTGGACCTCGTTCGGGATCGAGGCCACCGTGGGGTAGCAGGGGCAGCCGAGGATCTCCCCCCCTGCCGGGTTTATCGGATACAGGCCGTCCTTGTAGCCCGCTGCCAGCATGTTGGCGACTATCTGGTGTCCTGCCTTCTTCGGCGCCTGGGAGGCGCCGACCACGGCGCAGCCCCTGGCCCCGAAGAGCTCCTCAAGCGCCCGGGGCATTGGCACCCCCGCCCATCCTGTCCATGGCCTCGAGGAAGCTGTAGCGCTCGTCGGTGATGGCCTGGAGCTCGGCGATTCGCGCCTCGTCGAGGTGGCGGAATTTGCCGATGCGGCGGACGTAGTCGGCGACAGGAACGGGCTTGGGCACCCGGACCGTGAACTGGAGCCTGCGGCCGTGGGCCTCCCAGAGGGGGAAGAAGCGGCTCTGGACCGAGAGGCGGGAGATCGCGATGGAGTCGTCTGACTTGATGCCCCAGCCGGTGAGGCAGGGGTTGTAGATGTGGATGTACGCCAGGCCTTCCTTCACCTCCATCGCACGCTCCACCTTCTTCACCAGGTCGGGGATGTAGGCGGGGGAGGCCGTGGCCACGTAGGGAAGGTCGTGCATGGCCATGATGAGGGGGAAGTCCTTGCGGTGCTGGGGCTTGCCGCCCGAGCCCTCTTTGGAGACCGGGGTGGTGCTGGTCCAGGAACCCTTCGAGGTCGAGGAGGACCTCTGGTAGCCCGTGTTCATGTAGCCTTCGTTGTCGTAACAGATGTAGATGATCTTGTCGCCTCGCTCGGCGGCGCCCGAGAGGGCCTGGAAGCCGGCGTCGACGGTGGCTCCGTCACCGGCGAAGGCCACGACGTTGGCCTCGCGGCCGCGGGCCTTGAGGCCCAGGCGTATGCCCGCGAGCATGCTCGCGGAATTGTCAAGGAGGGGGAAGAAGACGGGGACCTTGGCTCCCGACATCTTGTCCCAGCCCACGACGCCGACCCCGCCCATGCATCCCGGGGGGATGGCGAGGATGGTGTTCGGCCCGAGGACCTTGAGGACTGTCCTCAAGGTGAGCTCGACGTTGCAGCCCACGCAGGCTGAGATTCCGGGCGATATCTGGTCCTCGCGGGTCGCGAGTGTGTCCAGGGCTGTCATGGCTATGCCTTCCTCTCCGGCCGAACGAGCCAGCTCGCCTCGTTGTCGATCTTGCCGGCGTCGACGGTCTCTATGGTGCTCTTGATGGCTCCGGCGACGATCTCGAGGGTAAGGTCCTCGCCCCCGAGGCCGCCGATGAAGGAGGCAGCCGGGTAGCGGCTGCCCGCCGAGTACAGGGCGGCGCGGATCTCCTGGAAGAGGATGCCCGTGTTGGTCCCGAAGGAGACGTTGCGGTCGATGACCCCGAAGCCCTTCTTGCCCGCCAGTGCCTCGATCACCCGCGCCCGGGGGAAGGGACGCAACGAGCGGATCTTGAGGAGACCCACGCGCACTCCCCTGGCCCTCGCGTCGTCGATGCACTCGCGCAGGGCCCCGCAGACCGAGCCGAGGCTGACCATGAGGTACTCGGCGTCCTCGGTCCTGTACTCGTCGATGACCCCGCCCCAGGAGCGGCCAAAGCGCCGCGCGTATTCGGCGTCGGCCTTCTCGATCGCCACCAAGGCTGCCTGCTGGGCTGCCATGTGCTTGCGGCGGTACTCCATGAGGAGCCGGCCGTTGGTCAGGGGGTCGACGGCCATCGGGGTCTCGGGGTCGAGGATGATGTGTCTCGATCGGTAGGGCGGCAGGAAGGCGTCGACCTCCTCCTGGGAGGGAATCTCGACCCGCTCGGTCATGTGCGAGAGATAGAAGCCGTCGTAGCACACGTTGATGGGAAGGAGGACCTCGGCGCTCTCGGCCACCTTGAAGGCCTGGATTGTCGTGTCCAGGATCTCCTGGTTGTCTTCGACATAGATCTGGAGCCAGCCCGCGTCGCGCAGGGTCATGGAGTCCTGGGGGCCGCCCCAGACGGTCTGGGGGCTGATCATCTCCCGGTTGACGATGTTCATCACTATGGGAAGGCGCAGGGTCGAGGCGCGGAAATAGGGCTCGTACATCAGGGCGAGGCCCTGGGAGGAGGTGGCCGTGTAGCAGCGGACTCCCGTGAGGGAGGCGCCCGTTAGTATGGACATGGCGCTGTGCTCCGACTCCACCTCGCTCATCTGGCAGGGCAAACTGCCGTCGGCGTGGAACTGGGTCAGGTACTCGACCACGGGGGTCTGGGGCGTGATGGGGTAGGCGGCGATGACCTCGGGCCGCGAGAGCCGGGCGGCGTGGGCCGCGGCGAGATTGCCGTTCAGGACATCGACCCTGCTCATTTGGCCCCCTCCTTCTCCATCGCGATGGCCTTGGCGGGGCACTCCGCCGCGCAGACGCCGCAGCCCTTGCAGTACTCGAGGCCGATCGAATAGGCCTCGTCGGCGCCGCGGGAGATCGCGTTCACCGGGCAGTACATGAGGCAGATGCCGCAGCGGCGGCAGGTCTTCTGGTCCATCAGGGGCCGGCGGGTCCGCCAGTCACCGGTCCGGACCGCGTAGAGGCCCTCGCCGACGGGGCCGATGTATTCCTTGCTCATTTCTCCTCCACGCCTGTTATCGGCGGAGTATCAGGGTTGAGTCGTAGGCCTCGCGGACGATGGAGGCGTTCGCGTCGCCCCAGAGGGCGGCGACCTTGTCCACCACGGCATCGATCTCCACCCAGCCAGTACATTTCACGAAGGCCCCGAGCATGGCGGTGTTGGGGATCGGCTTCCCGATCTTCCTGATTGATATCTCGTTGGCATCCACCGTGGCGATGGTCGTGACGCGTTTCGGGGCCTCGATGGACTCGGGCGGCTCAGCGGAATTGACGATCAGGAAGGCGTTCTCGCGGACTCCCACGAACACGTCGACAGCGGTCTGCAGGCTCCTGTCGAGGACGATGATACAGTCGGGTTCGTAGACCTGGGTCTTGGGCCTGATCGGCTTCGCGTCGAGCCTGATGAACGAGGTGACGGGGGCCCCCTGGCGCTCAAAGCCAAAAAAGGGGATCGAGTTGCCAAAGCCGCCCTGGGCCACCATCGCGTGGACAATGACCTCGGCCGCCTTGACGGTGCCCATTCCACCGCGTCCGTGAAGTCGGATCTCTTTCATCGAACGCACCTCCGGATGATTCAGTACCGTAAGAGTAATCCACTATAGACCGTCCAAAGTGATAAGTCAATCTTGATTTTTCCTTTCAAAAAGGCGGGAAAAGGTTTAGAATGCTATGCTGATTGTCAGTGGGAGGGCTCGTCTGGCCCCTAAGCTGACCGGGCCGGGGAGACCGAGGGCCGCTGGTCCGAACCGCCACCTGCGGGTTATCCTGCGGGAATGCCCCCCTTGTCGGGCGAAGGAGCACAAAATGTCAGAAGAAGGCAGCCACGTTCCGACGGGGAGGAGGAATGTCAAGCTCGAGGATACCAACCTCGACGAGATCGACATGAAGATCCTCGGGATCCTCGAGGTCGACGCCAGGACCCCCTATTCAACCCTCGCGGAAATGGTCGGCCTGTCCCGGGTAAGCGTCAAGGAAAGGGTGAACGAGCTCAAGCGCCGGGGGGTGATCGAGCGCTTTACCATACAGATACCGGCAAAGCACATCGGCAAGCCCCTGCCGGTCTTCTTCGACCTGAAATTCCAGCCCGACCTCCTTGAGGCCGCAGCCCTCGAGATATCGGCCCACCCCGACATCGTGATTGTCTATCAGATGAGCGGGATCAACGCCCTCCATGTCCACGGCTTCTTCAAAGACATCGACGAGGTCTCGATCTTCGTCAATTCCTTCGTCTCGAGGATTCCCGGCGTCCAGGGCATAGCCTCGGAGTTCCTGTTCAAGCGCTATAAGGCCGACCGCATGCTCCTTGTCTAGCCGGAGGGGAGAAACCGGAGCCTGCCCAGGGGGATCCTCGACAAAAATAAGGCATAGGAGCCACTTTGCCTTCGTATTGTAAAGTCAGGGGAAATCGCACTTGCGTTTTCGCTGTCCTGTCGTATACTCTGCGAGTCATGGTTCGAGAGCGAGGTGGGGTGCATGAGAGAGATCGTCACCGGAACTGATATAGACGCCGCGCACAGGGCGGGGCAGGCAGAGCTTGTCGTTGGCCCCGAGGCTGTCATCACGGGCATAGCCCGCGAGCGCGCCGAGAAGCTCGGCCTCCGCATCGTGCTTGGCGCGGGTTCTGGAAGCGCCGCTTCCCAGACAGGGCATGCCTCGCCCGGAGCTCAGGGCAGGGTCTTCATGCCCAATTTCGCCGGCGGCCACAACCAGGCCGCACGCGGCCAGGGCCCGGCCACAGCCCATGTCGCCGGCCGCCCCTCCTATGACATCGACGCCTGGCGCAAGAAGTTCCCCATCCTCAAGAAGGCAGTCCATGTCGCGAACTGCTCCCAGTCTCCCCAGAGCGACGCCACCAGGGCGGCGGCCATGGCCTATCTCGACAACTGGGACGGCATGGGCATGGACTGGGGCCGCTGGATGGAGGAGATCGCCCTCGCCAAGGCCGAGTTCGCCAAGCTCCTCAACGCCAAGCCCTCGGAGATAGCGATCGGCACCTCGGTCTCCGAGCTCACAAGCACCATAGGAAGCGCCCTTCCCCTGGGCACGGGCCGCATGAAGGTGGTCACCACCGAGGCCGAGTTCCCCACTGTCGGGAACATCTGGAACGCCTTCCGCAAGTTCGACTTCCAACCTGAGTTCGTGCGGGTCAAGAACGGGGTGGTGGACCTAGCCGAGTACGACAGGGTCCTCGACGAGCGCACCCTCATAGCCTCGATTTTCGATGTCTACTATTACAACGGCTTCAAGCAGGATCTCGCGGCCATCATCCCCAAGATCCACGCCGTCGGGGCCCTTGCCTATGTCGACGCCTATCAGGGCATCGGCTCCCATCCCATCGACGTGAAGGCCCTCGACATCGACATGCTGTCGACGGGCAACCTCAAATACCTCTGCGGCATCCCGGGCGTCGCCTTCCTCTATGTGAAGGAGGAGCTCGTCCCCTACATGGAGCCGGCCTTCACGGGATGGTTCGGCCAGAAGAACCCCTTCGCCTTCAAGCTCGACCTCGACTATGCCACCGACGCCCGCCGCTTCGACAACGGCACCCCGCCGGTGCTCACGGCCTACATCGCCCGGGCTGGCATGGGCATCATCAACGAGGTCGGCCCACAGGCGATCCAGGACTGGACCGACATCCTGTCCAAGCGCTGCATCGACGGGGCCCTGGCCCGCGGCATGGACGTGGCCAGTCCCCTGGACATCGCGCGCAAGGCCCCAACGACGGCCATCAGGGTGGGGAAGGATTCCCACCACGTCGAGCTCGCCCTGCGCGAGGCCGGAATCATCGCCTCGGCACGGGGCGACGTAATACGCATCGCACCGCACTTCTTCACGCGTCTCGAGGACATCGACTATGTCCTCGACTCCCTGGAGAAGGTGCTCAAGCGGCGATAGGAGGCGGTATGAGGATTTGCCGGGTAATCGGCAAGGCCCAGGCCACGGTCAAGCACCGCAGCCTTGAGGGATCGAGGCTCCTCGTCCTCAGGGACTTCGACGCCAAGACCGGAAGCTCGGGCGCGCCCTTCCTGGCCGTCGACGCGGTCGGGGCGGGAGAGGGAGAGACCGTGGCAGTGTGCACTGGCGGGGCAGCGGCCCGGGCCGTCGGCCCGAGCGATGCCCCCCTGGACGCTGTCGTGGTCGCGATACTGGACAGCGTCATCATCGAAGGCAAGGCAAGCTACTCGCGCGAGGAGGAGAGAAAATGAAGGCATTGGGAATGATCGAAACCAGGGGATTGGTCGCGGCCATCGAGGCCACCGATTCCATGTCCAAGTCGGCCGAGGTCCAGGTCCTCGGCATCAAGGAGATCGGCGGGGGTCTCGTGTCCGTCTACGTCCAGGGCGAGGTCGGGGCCATCAAGGCAGCCATCGACGCCGGGGCGGCCTCGGCCAAGCAGGTCGGCGAGATCGTCGCCGTCCACATCATCTCGAGGCCCAACGACGACACGGTGAAGGTGCTCAACGAGCTCCTCAAGCTGAAGCTCGCCTAAAGCGAAGAGGCCTGAACATGGCCGCTTCGGCTTTCCAGCTTCGCACCTACGCCTTCCTCGACTCGATGCAGCCGCAGTACGCGGCCTTCCTCGGCTCCGAGCTCGACGGAGACGTCCCCCTCGCGGGGATGGCCGAGCTCTGGCTCGAGCTGTCCCCGGGCAGCGAGGTCTACAACCTCCTGGACGCCGCCCTCAAGACGACGGGGGCGAGGCCGGGCCTCCAGATGGTCGAGCGCGAGTTTGGCATCATCGAGCTCCACTCCGAGTCCGTGGACTCGGTGAAGGACGCCGGCAGGACCATCCTGAACGCCTGCGGCCTCTCCGAGGGCGAGCGTCTCAAGCCCCAGGTCCTCTCGGCCAAAGTGATCCACAAGGTGAATCCTTACCAGGCCCAGCAGATCAACAAGAACCGCAAGGGCAACCTCCTTATCCCCGGGCGCTGCCTCCTTGTCATGGAGGTTGAGCCCGCTGCCTATGTCGTGCAGGCGGCCAACGCCGCCGAGAAGGCAGCCGACATATCACTGGTCCACTTCAACCCCTTCGGTCGCTTCGGTCGC
Organism: Spirochaetaceae bacterium; assembly: GCA_025356015.1. GTDB lineage: Bacteria > Spirochaetota > Spirochaetia > Treponematales > Rectinemataceae > JANXYO01. Next base: position 30,973 of record JANXYO010000076.1, on the reverse strand, counting down.
CTCTTCCTCTCGGGTAGCGAGACCGACATAAAGGTCGCCCAGGATGCGGCGACCGAGGCCATGGGGCGGCTCTAGGCCATGGCTGGCCGTCCTCCCTTCAGGCCCGGGTGGGCCTCGGACCATGGCCCGCGCGTCGCCAGCGCCCAGGGCGGAGCCTTCCTCCCGCCTTGGGTCAAGGCCGCCGGCGCCCCGGGTCCGGGAGGCGGCCGCGGGGCCCACGGGGGCGAGGGGGCCGAGGCGCTTCTGTTCCGGGGGGGGAAGATCCTCCTTCCGGGCCAGGGCATCGTCGAGGCCGATCTCTCGGTCAAGGACGGGCGGATTCAGGCGATCGGCCGCGGTCTTGAGAGCGCGGGGGCACGGGTGCTGGGCGCCGAGGGCCGCCTCCTCATCCCGGGCATCGTCGACCCCCATGTCCACCTTGGCATCTACGGGGACTTCCGCACCGAGCTCGAGACCGAGACCCGCTCGGCCCTCGGGAACGGCGTGACCTGCTTCGGCCTCTACGCGGGAGGCACCGAGCCCTACCTCAGGACCCTCGACGCCACGATAGGCGACATCGAAAGGCTCTCGCGCAGCGACATCTTCATACACCTGCCCATCTTCACCCGCGACCAGCTCGAGGAGATCCCGATCTACGCCTCGCGCTACGGGATCATGTCCTTCAAGGTCTACATGTGCGGGATCCCCGGCATCATCCCGGCGGCCGACGACGCCTTCCTCTTCGACGTCATGGAGGCGGTGGCCGCCCTGGGCGAAGGGGCCATCCTCTGCGTCCACGCCGAGAACCAGAGCCTCGTCGACCGCTCGATAGCCCTCGGTCTTGAGATGAGGCCCTCGGGCCTCGACGCCGGTGCCTGGCTCGCCTCCCGCCCCTCCTATGTCGAGGAGGAGGCGATCAGGCGGGTGGAGTTCCTGGCGCGCAAGGCGGGAGCGCGTGTCTACATCGTCCACGTCTCCTCGGCCGACGGGGTGGCGGCCCTGCGCGAGCTCAAAGCCGCGGGACGGAGGATCCTGGCCGAGACCACCTCGCCCTTCCTCACCCTCGAGCCAGGCTCGGGCCGGGACAGCCGGACCCTCATGGCTCCCCCGGTCAGGGGCGGGGCCGACAGGGAGACCCTCTGGAAGGGACTGCTTGAGGGGACGATCGACACCGTCGGCACCGACCACACCCCCCTGACCGCTGCCCAGAAGCGGCTCGGATCTGGCTACCCCGAGGCCCTCCTGGGCTATCCGGCCATCGGCACCCACCTGCCATCCCTCGTCGACGCGGCCCTGAAATCGGGCTTCCCCCTTGAGCTCCTTGTCGACAAGATCACCAAGCGTCCTGCCGAGATCTTCGGCCTCTACCCCAAGAAGGGCAGCCTCCTGCCGGGGGCCGACGCCGACATCGTGATGCTGGATCTGACGAAAAAGGCCCTGGTCAGCCCAGACCGCGCGGCCTCGCGCTCGGACTTCGCCCTCCACGAGGGCGAGAGTCTCTCGGGCTGGCCCGAGCTCGTGATCAAGGGCGGTTTCGTGCACGAGCCGGGAAAGGACTCACAGGGGCCCGCGGGCTCCTACCTGCGCCGCGGAGCCCATCGCAGAGCCTAGGACCGCCTACATTGCCTTCTCGAAGCGCTCGTTGGCGGCCTTCCACGCGATGACGTTGTAGAAGGCCTCGACGTAGTCGGCCCTGCGGTTCTGGTACTTCAGGTAGTAGGCGTGCTCCCAGACATCGATGCCCAGGACGGGCTGGAGCCCCTCGGTGAGGGGGCTGTCCTGGTTCGCCGTCGATACGATGGCGAGCTTCTTCGAGGCATTCACCACGAGCCAGGCCCAACCCGAGCCGAAACGGCCCATGGCCGCCTTCGTGAACTCGGTGCGGAAGGCCTCGTAGCCGCCTAGGTCGCGCTCGAGGGCCGTCGCCAGGTTGCCGCTCGGCCTCCCACCCGCCCCCGGGCCGATGAGGGTCCAGAAGAGGCTATGGTTTAGGTGGCCGCCCCCGTGGTTGCGCACCGCCGTCCTCATCGCCTCCGGCAGCTTCTGGAGGTCGCGGACGAGGGTTTCGACGCTAAGGGAGGCGTACTCTGTCCCCTCCACGGCCTTGTTGAGATTCGTCACGTAGGCCCCGTGGTGCTTGTCGTGGTGGATGCGCATGGTCTCGGTATCGATGTGGGGTTCGAGGGCATCGAAGGAATAGGCAAGGTCGGGAACGCTGAAAGCCATTGAATCCTCCTCTTCCGTCGCAGGTGGCTGGAAGCCCCTGGCCGGAGCGATTGCTCAGCTTATATTAGGAAAATAGTAAGGCATGGGGTCAGAAGCAACCGGGAGGGAGGCTTAAATCGCCCAACGGCCCTATTTGGCCCTGCGCATCCTGGCTGGCCCGAGGGGTTTCGCCGCGGTTTTCGCTGCGGCTTTCGCCGCGGGGGCGGGGGCTTTCCTTGCCGCGGCCCTTGCGGCGGCGGTCTTTGGGGCGGCGGCCTTCGCCGCGGGGGTGGGGTGGGGAGGAGGGGGAAGGAGGGCGACGAGCTGGGCCGAGGGGCGCAGGCCGGCCTTATCCAGCCTCGCGAGGATCCCGGGGACAAGGCTGTTTTTGAGGGCTATGAAGTCGTCCTTCTTGAACCAGACTCCGAAGATCAGTGCCGCCCCGTTGGGGCCCAGGGAGTCGATGAGGAAGAAGGGCTCAGGGCTAGCCAGGACTAGGGGGTTCAGAGAGGCCGTTTCGCGGAGCAGGGCCTCGGCCCTGACAAGATCTGAGCCGTAGGGCAGGGTGATGTTGACGTCGAGGCGACGTTCCGGCCAGCGGGTGACATTGATCAGGTTCGACTTGATCATGGTCTCGTTGGGCACGCGCACGAGGCGGTTGTCGAAGGTGCGTATCTTGACCGAGAGCATGTCGACCGATTCGATCGAGCCCAGCATGGACTCGACCTGGACGACGTCCCCCGGCTCGAAGGCCTTCTCGGAGAACAGGAAGAGGCCGGAGATGATGTTCGAGACCGAGGTCTGGGCCGCGAAGCCGATGGCGATGCCCACGATGCCCGCCGCCCCGATGGCCGCCGAGAGGTCGATGCCCGCCGCGTTCGAGGCGTTGACCAGGATGACGGTAGCCCCGCCGTACTTCACCAGCTTGTCGGCTATGTCGGCCGCGCGCTGGCCGAGGCGCCGCTTGGCTATCCTGCGCACCGCGGCGATGATGAGCCTCAAGGCGGCGAAGCCGAGGACCAGGATGAGGGCGACAGTCACCACGCGCTGGAGGCTGGCCAGGGTCAGGTAGTGCCTGAGTATGTCGGCGAGGCCGTTCGGTCCGCCCTGGGCCGCTTGAAGATCCATGGTCGGCAGTCTAGCATGGACGAAATTCACGCGAAAGGACGGGCATGAAGAAGGCTAGGCGCGATGCGCGATCGGTTCAGGCCCCAGAGGATGCCCTTCCCAGCCTTCCCGTCCCCGCCACGGGCCCGCCCCCGAGGCGATGGTCAGCCGTGGCCGCGGCCCCTTGCGAACGCGCCGACAGCTTTGTCTCGGAGCGATCGGGCCTCCTCACCAGGTCCCAAATCAAGGCCCGCGGGGCCGTGATAAGGGTCAACGGCAAGGCGGTGAAGCCCGCTCGGGGCGTAAAGGCCGGGGACAGGGTCGAGGTGGAATGGCTCGAGGAGGCATCCCCCGACCTCGAGGCCGAGGATATCCCCCTCGAGATCATCTACGAGGACAGCCACAGCATCGTCGTGGACAAGGCCCAGGGCATGGTGACCCATCCCGGCCATGGCAATCGCCGCGGGACACTCGCCAACGCCCTCCTTGGCAGGCTCCTCGGCACCGGAGGGGCCAGGCCACCGGCCTCCGGGGCCGGGGACTGGAACGCGGCTCCGTCGGCAGTTCCCCGTGCCGGCATAGTCCACAGGCTGGACAAGGACACCTCCGGAGTCATCATCGCGGCCAAGGACGCCGCCGCGCAGGCCTTCCTCGCCGCCCAGTTCAAGGACCGGCTCACGAAGAAGGAGTACCTGGCCATCACGAGGGGGATTCCCCGGCCGCCCGAGGGAAGGATCTCAGACCAGCTCGGTCGGGACAGGAGGGACCGCAAGCGTTTCGCGAGGCTTGAAACGGGAGGCAGGGTCGCGATCACCGACTACAAGGTGATGGCCTCATGGCGGCCCTCCGGAGCCCCGGCCCAAGGCAGGGACTCGGGCTACGCCCTGGTCTCTCTGCGGCCCAGGACGGGTAGGACCCACCAGCTTCGCGTCCACATGGCCGGCCTCGGCACTCCCATCCTGGGCGACCCGATCTATGGCTCCCGCGATCCTCGCTTCCCCGAGGCGAGCCTCATGCTCCACGCCCACCGCCTCAGGATCACCCTGCCCGGCCAGGCCGAGGCATCCCTCTTCAGGGCCACAGTGCCCCCGCGCGTCAAACAGCTCGTCGCGGAACTCAGGCGGCAGTTCGGCCAGGCAGGGGAGGCTGGTGGCGAGGCGGGCGGAGCCGTCGGCTCTTAGGGCCGCACGAAACGCACAAGGTTCCAGGATAGGGCCGGGAGGGCGAGGCCCCAGTGGCCCCCCTCCTCGGTGGGCAGTTCCCGGAGGCGGCGCGGGACGACGCGGAAGGGATCGGCAGCCGTGTTCACCGCCTTGGGATCATCATGGTGGAGGACAGAGTGCTCCGCCGCCTCGAGGCCTTTGAAGCCGCCGAGCTCGAGCTCGAGCTCGAAGGCCTCGGTCGGGGACCTGTTCACCGCGAAGATGGCGATGCCCTCCTCGTTTTCGACGGCGGTCGCCTCGAGGAAGGGAACCGGTCCGAGGCTGGCGCTCTCGTATGACGGAGAATTGACCCTGAGATCGAGGACCCTGCCGCGGCCATGGGCCGAGGCATGGAGGAAGGGGTAGAAGGTAGTCTGCCTCCAGGCTGGACCTCCCCTCTCGGTCATGATGGGGGCGATCGCGTTGACGAGCTGGGCGAGGCAGGCGATCCTCACCCGGTCTGAGTGCTTCAAGAGGGCGATGAGGAGACAGCCGACGACGAGGGCGTCCTCGAAGGTATAGGCCTCCTCGAGGAGCCTAGGGCCCACCGTCCAGGGTTGCGCGTGGCGGTCATCGGCCTTCGAGTGGAACCAGACGTTCCATTCGTCGAAGGAGAGCATCATCGTCTTCGTGCTCCTCTTCTTCGCCTTGACGAAGTCGCAGGTCGCCGTCACCGAGTCGATGAAGCTCTCCATCGCCACGGACTGGGCGAGGTACTCGCCGAGATCATCGGCCTCGTTGCCGTAGTAGGAGTGGAGGGAGAGATAGTCGACCGAGTCATAGCAGCGGTCCAGGACTGTCGCCTCCCATTCGGGGAAGCTCGGCATCGCGGCGAAGGACGAGCCGCAGGCGACAAGCTCGATGGATGGATCAATGAGGCGCAGGGCCTTGGCCGTCTCGGCGGCGAGGGCGGCATACTCATCCGCCCCCTTCTGGCCGACCTGCCATGGCCCGTCCATCTCGTTGCCCAGGCACCAGAGCTTGATGGCGTGGGGCTCGCCAAAGCCATGGCTCCTGCGCAGGTCGGACCAGCGGCTTCCCCCCGGGTGATTGCAGTATTCCACCAGGTTCACTGCCTCCCTCAGCCCCCTTGTGCCGAGGTTGAGCGCCATCATCGGCGCGACCGAGGCCTCCCTTGCCCACAGCATGAACTCGTTGAGGCCGAAGCTGTTCGGCTCGATCGACCTCCAGGCGAGGTCGAGCCTGGTGGGGCGCTCCCCGGCCGGGCCGACCGAGTCCTCCCAGTCGAAGGAGCAGACGAAATTGCCGCCAGGATAGCGCACGAGGGGGACCCCGAGCTCCCTGACGAGCTCGATCACGTCGCGCCTGAAGCCCCGAGCGTCGGCGGCGGGGTGTCCGGGATCGTAAAGGCCGCCATAGACGGCACGGCCAAGGTGCTCGACAAAGGAGCCAAAGAGCCGGGGATCGACCTGTCCGACCACGAAGTCCCTATCGAGCCTCAGACGAGCCTTCATCCGCACCCCCCATGCCAAGTGCATAATACCACTGGTAACCAATTGTCAGCGAGGATTGACGCTTTGTCCAGCGGAATATCCCGATCCCGCTGTCTGACCCGCGCCGTAATGGCCTGGGTGGTGAAAATCCCAAATCTTCTTCTTGACAATCCGGGAGATGGGGGAATAATGGTATCATATGGTATCAACCAATCCGAGCGATCTGGACTCCTCCGAACCACTGGAGACCATTAAGCGGAATGTCCAGGATTCGATGCAGAGCCAGGTCGAGAGCTTTATCCTGGGCAAGATCGAGGCGGGCGAGTGGCCTGTCGGAGAGAAGATCCCCTCGGAGCGCGACCTGTCGATAAAGCTCGAGGTCAGCCGCACCACGGTCCGCAACGCCATCCAGGCCTTGGGCACCAGGGGGATCTTCGACCGGAAGATAGGCCAGGGCACCTTTGTGCTGCGCAGTCCGGTGAGCCAGGCCGGCCCGAGGCCATCAAAGGGCACCCTCGGCTATGTCATCTGCAAGGAGCGCTCGGCGCGAAAGCCGATCTCCTCCGAAGCCTTCTATTTCGATGTCTTCGCCGGGATCGAGGAGGAGACGGTGCGCTCGGGCCGCCACATGCTCTTCACCTATCTGGATGAGGGCAACGCCGAGGAGGTCGCGGCCTTCAGGAGCTTCCTGGACAAGGTGGACGGTCTCGTAGTCGAGGAAGCCCGCGACCCGGCCTTCCTCGACCAGCTGGAGCGGTCGGGCGTGCCCATCGCCTTGCTCGCGCCCACGGCCACCCACGAGCGCCTCGATTGCGTGACCATGGACATCGGCGCGGGCGTGCGCAAGGCCCTCCGCTTCATGAGGGGTCTGGGCCACGAGCGCATCGGCATCGTGAACGGCCCCTTGGGCAACGAATCCGCGCGGGTTCGTTTCGCCGCGTGGAAGGAGGAGATGCGGTGCGACGAGAGCCTCGCTTGTGGCGGCGACGGCTGGTCGGCCGAGGCCGGCTACGCCGCCGTGGACGCCCTGATCGGGCGCAGGCCCGATGTGACAGCCTTCTTTTGCGCCAACGACCTCATCGCCGTCGGCGCCCTATCCGCGCTGGCCAAGCACCGCCTGCGCGTACCGGAGGACATTAGCGTCGTGGGCTTCGACGATTCCGAGCTGGCGCGGCACTCCTCCCCGCCGCTCACGACCATGAGGATCTACTCGCGGGACATTGCCCGTTCCGCCGTGAAGCGCGTGCTCGAGCGCATCGACGGCGGGGCCCTGCCCGCCGTGAGACTGGAATATCCCATCGACTTGATCGTCCGCGAATCTTGCAAGGAGGTGAAGAACCGGGGGAAATGACCGTCTGGAAAATGGTCGGTCTATAGAAGATCGGTAAGATACAACTCGTGCAGTTGTATGACAATCTTGCGGAAGTGAAAGGGGGAACGTATCATGATGAAAAGGGTGCTATTCGGTTTGCTGCTTTGCGCAATGCTGGTTCCGGGCCTCATGGCCGCCACCAACGAGAAAGTGCTCATCACCTACTCTTTCTGGGGCACGCCCGACGAAGCGAAGGTCGTCCAGGCGCAGGCCGACAAGTTCAACGCTTCGCAGAGCCGCATTTCGGTCGAGGTCATGGCGATTCCGCACGACTCCTACGTCACGAAGCTCAATACGATGGCGACGGCGAAGACCTTGCCCGACTGCGGCATCATGAGCGAGGCTGGCGTTCTTCAGTTCGCGTCGAACGGCTTGCTCGCCGATGTGTCCAAGATGTATGGGGCCAAGGACTCCAAGCCCCTCGATAGCCTCACCTTCAAGTACAAAGGGGCACCCATAGCCTACTCCACGGCCAATGAAATCCTGCTCCTGTACTACAACAAGAAGATGTTCGACAAGGCGGGCGTGGCCTATCCGCCCGCGGACGCCGCGAAGGCATGGAACTGGGACCAGTTCGTCGCCACCGCGAAACTGCTCACCCTCGACAAGAACGGCAACAACGCGGCCTCGCCCAAGTTCGACGCGAAAAACATCGTGCAGTACGGCGCGATGGTGGAAAACCTGACCTGGCAGCTCGAGGTATGGGCGCTCAGCAACGGCAGCGGCTTCTACAGCAAGGATGGCTCCAAGGTAACGATCAACGATCCCGCCGCGATCGACGCGATCCAGAAGATCGCGGATCTGAACCTCGTCCATCACGTCGCGCCCCTGTCCACCGGAATGACCGACGACGCCATGCAGCGCTCGATCATCGCGGGAACCTGCGCAATGGGAACCGGCGGTCAGTGGAATATCGGGACCTGCCTGGCCTCGGCCCGCGACCAGGGCATCGTCGATTACGGCGTCGCGGTCCTTCCCTTCATGAAGGAAAAAGTGACGATCAACACGGGCGGACCAAACGTGGTATTCAGCCAGTCCAAACACCCGGCGGAAGCCATGGAATGGGTCAAGTGGTATGCCCAGGAAGAAAATAGCTGGGGCCTGATCGAGTCTGGCATCTGGATGCCTGTCCTCAAGAAATGGTACACCGACGACAAGCTTACCCAGAAGTGGGCAGGGAATCACAATTTCCCGCCCTATGCCCAGTACAAGAGCGCGGTTGTCGACTATGCCATGAAATACGCCAAGCCAGCATCCTGGTACTATGTGAACAACACGAACGACTTCAACACCCTCCTCGGTTCACTGCTCGGCGAAGTCTGGACCGGCAACAAGACCGCGAAGGATGTCATCACGAAGGGCTATGCAAGCCTTGTAGCAGCATGCAAGGGCAGCAACTGAAGCGTTTCCAGGAAGGTCCTTTGGAAGAATGAGCATGGGGGAAATGTTCGGCATATTTGTCAGCGGGCGTTTCCCTCATCTATGTCCGCAGTTTCGGAGGATCGCCCATGCCCAATAAGAGAAAGAGGAAGGAAGCGACAGCAGCATACTTGTGCCTGATTCCGTCAATCATCGGCCTGATCTTCATTACCTATCTCCCGCTGCTCAGCGTATTCGCCTTGAGTTTCTTCAATTGGGGAAGCGGTGCTCCGGACCCGAAATTCATCGGCCTTGACAACTATGTGCGCCTTTTCACGACCGATCCCTACTTCCTCGATTCGCTGAGGGTAACCGTCGTATTTGCAGTTCTCACCGTCATCGGCTCCATGATCTACTCGCTGTTCATCGCCATGCTATTGAACCGGAAAATCCCCGCCCGCGGTTTCCTACGCGCGGTGTTTTACCTCCCCTACGTGCTGCCCTCGATGGCCGTGTACATCGGCTGGTCATGGCTGTATGAGGCGAACTTCGGCCTGTTCAACTATTTCCTCTCGCTCCTGGGTGCGGAGAAGATGAAATTCATCGCCGACGGGAGACTCGTCGTGCCCTCGCTGGCGCTCATCGGCGTCTGGCTCTCGGGCAACCTCATAGTCATATTCCTCGCTGGCCTGCAGAATGTTCCCCGGGTGTATCACGAAGCGGCATTGATCGACGGAGCGAACAGTTTTCAGAGATTCCGTCACGTCACGATCCCTTGCATGACGCCGATCATCTTCTACAACCTGCTCATGGCGCTGATCAACAACATGCAGATTGTCACTCCCGCACTCGCCCTCACGAACGGGGGGCCGGGAAACGAGTCGCGCTTCATAACCTACCTGATGTACCAAAGCGCATTCATAAACAACCACCTGGGCTATGGCAGTTCGGTCTCGACAGTGTTCTTTGTGATCATCGCGATATTCACCGTGATACTTTTCCTCACGAGCAGGAACTGGGTATTCTATGAAGGAGACGGCAAATAATGCGTGAATCAAAAACGGGAGACAGGCTGGCGACCCTGATTTTGGCCGCGCTTGCCGCCCTCGTCATGCTGCCCATCTGGTGGATGTTCCGTTCGAGCCTGATGACGAACGCGGAACTATTCGCCTATCCGCCACCCCTGGCACCTTCCGTCTGGCGCTTCGGCAACTATCGGGCCACCCTGGAGAATTTCCCCTTCTGGATATATTTCCGGAACACGATGACGATCATCATTCCTTCCGTCGTCGGGGGAACGCTCACCGCCACGCTCGCGGGCTATGCATTTGCCAGGCTGCGCTTCCCCGGGAAGGACATCCTTTTCATGCTCTGCATCGGATCCATGCTCCTGCCCACGATGGTCACTCTGATTCCCCTGTACATCGCATGGTCAAGGGGACTGGGCCTCACCGACAGCTACTGGCCCCTGATTCTTCCGTTCTTCTGCGGCGGTGGGGCGTTCAACATCTTCCTCATCCGCCAGTTCATAAGAACGATTCCACGCGAGCTTGACGAGGCGGCGATGATTGACGGCGCAGGCCCGTTCCGCATTCTGGCAAGCATCATCGTCCCGAGCATCAAGTCCGCGATGATCGTTGTCGCCCTGTTGCTTTTCATTGGCTTGTGGAACGACCTGCTGCAGCAGATGATCTACATCAACTCGGGGAAGAACTTCACGATAGCCCTCGGCCTTTCGCAGTTCAAGGGTTCTCTCCAGTCCGACTGGTCGAAAATAATGTGCGCCACCTGCATGTCCTTCGTCCCGGGCGTGGTCTTCTACCTGGTCGGGCAGAGATATTTCGTCGAAGGCATTGTCATGACAGGATTGAAATCCTAAAGAGCCATCGGGCCTCATGACATGGCCGCGCGCAGGCGGCACCGATAGGGAACAATAACATAGCCCGAGCCACAGGGCGCGGGGCAAGGAAGAAACGATGGTCAGCATACGAAGGCTCGCCTTGGAGGAAGCCCATATCACGGGGGGCTTCTGGTCGAGGAAGATCGAAACGGTCGCGAGGGAAATGCTCCCACACCAATGGCTCGCACTCAACGACGAGGTCCCGGGAGCCGAGCCCTCCCACGCCGTTGAGAATTTCAGGATAGCCGCCGGCGAGGCTGGTGGCGAGTTCAAGGGCAACATCTTCCAGGACAGCGACGTGGCCAAGTGGATAGAGGCCGCGAGCTACAGCCTCTCCCACCACCCCGACCCCGCCCTGGAGGCCCGGGTCGACGAGGTCGTCAGGCTCATCGCCAAGGCCCAGCGGCCCGACGGCTACGTCAACACCTATTTCATAGTCGCGCGGCCCGACAAGCGCTGGGCCGACCTCGCCTGGGGTCACGAGCTCTACTGCGCGGGGCATCTTTTCGAGGCTGCGGTGGCGCATAACGCGGCGACCGGAAAGACCACGCTTCTCGACGTGGCAAGGCGCTACGCCGATTGCATCGATGGGGTCTTCGGCCCCGGGGGCGGCAAGATCCGTGGAGTCTGCGGCCATCCCGAGATTGAGCTCGCTCTGTTCCGTCTTTTCGCGGCCACCGGCGAAGAGCGGTACCGGAACCTCGCGATCTTTTTCCTGGAGGAACGCGGGCGGGATGCGGCCTCCTTCGACGGCAAGGAACCGCTGGGCTTCCACATCCCCGCTACCAAGGCCTTCGGGCGGGACTACTTCCTCAACCACGAGAGGGTGCGGGAACAGGCCGACGCCACCGGGCACTCTGTGCGAGCCGTCTACCTCTATGCCGCGATGGCCGATGAATACGCGGCGACCGGAGACGAGGACCTGCTGCGCGCTCTGCGCCTCATCTGGGAGAGTCTGGTTTCGCGGCGCATGTACGTCACGGGAGGGATCGGCTCCCAGGCGCAGGGTGAGCGCTTCACCTCGGACTATGACCTGCCCCCCGATACGGCCTATACCGAGACCTGCGCCGCCATAGGCCTCGCGTTCTGGGCAGCGCGCATGACCGGGATCGAGGGAGACTCGAGCTACGCCGATGTCTTCGAGCGAGTGGTCTACAACGGCGCCCTGAGCGGGGTCTCTCTGGACGGCACACGCTACTTCTATGTGAATCCCCTCGAGGTCACACCGAGCGTGATCGCGTGCAGACAGGACCACGAGCACGTACAAGGCCAGAGGGTCAAGTGGAACGCCTGCGCCTGCTGCCCACCGAATATCGCCCGCCTTGTCGCCTCAATGGCCTCCTACATCTACGGATCTTCGGGTGACGAGCTCTGGGTGCACCATTACGCCGAGAGCGAATCCGATACTCTTGTTTCGGGGATCAGATTGCGCGTTTCCCAGAGGACCGGCTATCCCTGGTCAGGCTCCATCGCCCTATTCGTCGACCCCGATCGGGAGCTCGGACTCACCCTCAAGCTCCGGATCCCCGGCTGGTGCCGGTCCTTCGCCTGCTCGATCAACGGCAGCAAGGTCGAGGCCGCCGACATATCCAGGGGCTACATATCCATCCGGCGGACCTGGATGCCTGGAGACATGGTCGAACTCGAGCTCGAGATGCCCGTCCTCATGCTGCGCGCCGATCCTCGCATCTCGGAGCTCGCCGGGAAGCTCGCGATCCAGCGCGGCCCCCTCGTCTATTGCGTGGAATCCCTGGACAACGGCGTGGGTCTCCAGCGCTTCGTCCTCGATCTCGAGGCTCCCGCCGAGGCCAGTTTCGACCCCAAGCTCATGGGCGGCTGCGTGCGCATCCTGGCCCCTGGCTGGCGGGAGGATGACTGGCCCGAGACAGGGGAAGGCTTCCCGCCCTATGCGGCGCGGAAACGCGGGCTCAAGCGGGTGGGCATAGTCGCCGTGCCCTACCACCTCTGGGGGAACAGGGCGCCGGGTGGCGAGATGCGGGTCTGGCTGGGCTCCGGCGGCTGATCCCGCTGATCAGGCGCCCCCAAAATTATCGAGCCGCGCGGCGGCCGCGCGGCTCGGTTCCCCGCGTGAGGCGGGAAACAACGTTGTGCGGCACGGACCCTGCGAGGGGCCGCCCGACAGCCTTTGGTTGCTCTAGTACTGCCTCGGGCGGAAGTTGTCCCGCCTCGGCTTGTCCTCTGCCTCGTTGACGCGGAGCTGCCGGCCCATGTACTCGAACCCGTTGAGCGCCTCGATGGCAGAGCGGGCCTCTTCCTCGGTGTTCATCTCGACGAACCCGAATCCCTTGGCCTTGCCAGTATAGCGGTCGACGATGATGTTGACCGATACGACCTCTCCGTACTGGGTGAAGAGGTCCCGGAGGCCGTTCTCAGTGGTCGCGTAGTTCATGTTGCCGACGTAAACCTTCTTGGACATGCGAGAAAACCCTCATAGGCCCGAAGCGTGGTACTCCGTAGCCGGATCCGTCCGCCTAAGGCAGACGCGCCCCAGCCCGGGCCAAAGGCACAGGCGGGACGTACGGCGGCTTTCTGGAGAGCCGTTCAGAGATCCCTTTTGACTTCAAGGAGAGGAAAACGGGCGAGGCTTGAGAGAGCAACACTCTTTCTTTACCTGCTAGTCGAGGACCGCGGTTTTTCACTAGCCAGGCCGCCTGGCTCGTGGGCCGCTGCATGCGAGTAGGAACAGCGATGCGGACCCGGTTTTCTACCTTAAAAGCGAAGATGGCGAACTCATCCCTCCGAAAACACGCGGAATTCCATCCGGAATCCCAGTAGGACTATATTATGCGTCACTTTCGCCGTCAATCTATTTCTATTGAAACAATGAAATTGGCACAAACCTTGACAAATGGGCACCCTTTCGTATAATCGAAAGCTACAGCATTGTTCGAGTAGGAGGGACCATGACAGCACTATGGTTTGCTGCCCTTCCTCTTACTGGTGTGATCCTTGGATGGACGATCCGCTGGCTTTATGCCAGATTCCAACTCGCCGCCGCCGAGCAAAAGGCGGAGCGGATTAAGCAGGACGCGGTCAAAGAGGCCGAATCTCAGAAGAAAGAGATCCTGGTAGAGGCGAAAGATCAGCTCATTCGGGAACGCAACCAGCAAGAACGGGAAATTCGAGAACGCAGAGCGGAACTCCAGAGGTATGAACGCCGGGTACAGCAGAAAGAAGAGACACTCGACAAAAAGATAGCGACCCTAGACAAGCAGGAGCAGACTCTCGCATCACGGGAGAAGGCCACTGGCGAGAAAGAGGAATTCCTGGCCGGCCAGGAAGAGCGCTATCGGCAGGAACTCGAACGCATCTCCGGCCTCTCTGCCGAGGAGGCGAAGAAGCTCATCATCCAGGGCCTGGAGAACGAGGCCCGGCGCGACGCCCAGCTCATCGTCAACAAGATCGAGCAGGAAGCCCAGCTCTCGGCCGAGAAGCGCTCGCGTGACATCCTTGTCACGACCATCCAGCGTCTCGCCACCGAGGTCACAACCGAGGTGACGGTCACCTCCGTGAGCCTGCCCTCAGACGAGATGAAGGGAAGGATCATCGGCCGCGAGGGCCGGAACATCCGCACCCTTGAGACCCTCACGGGAGTGGATGTCATCATCGACGACACGCCCGAGGCTGTCGTCATCTCCTGTTTCGACCCGGTCAGGCGGGAGATCGCCCGGGTCTCACTGGAGCGCCTCATCGCCGACGGCCGGATCCACCCGGCGCGGATCGAGGAGATCGTCCAGAAGGTCACAAGGGAGATCACGCAGAAGATCTACGAAGAGGGCGAGAAGGTCGTCTTCGACCTCGGCCTCCACAACATGGCTCCCGAGCTCATCAAGGCCCTCGGCCGGCTCCACTACCGGACCAGCTACGGCCAGAACGTGCTCGCCCATTCCAAGGAAGTCGCTGTGATCGCCGGCATGCTCGCGGCCGAGATCGGGGTCAACCGGGACATCGCCAAGCGCGGCGCCCTGCTCCACGACATCGGCAAGGGCATCGAGACCGACGGAGACCAGAACCACGCCGAGATAGGCATGGAGCTCGTGCGCAAGCTCGGCGAGGACCCCCGCGTGATCAACGCTGTCGGTTCCCACCACAACGACGTGGAGCCCATCTGCATCGAGAGCGTCCTGGTCCAGATCGCCGACGCCATCTCGGCGGCGCGGCCCGGAGCCCGGCGCGAGACCCTGGACAACTACATCAAGCGCCTCGAGAACCTCGAGAACATCGCCGAGAGCTTCTCCGGAGTCGACAAGGCCTACGCCATCCAGGCCGGCCGCGAGCTCCGGATCCTGGTGAACAACGAGCAGGTCTCGGATGATCAGGCCAAAGACCTCTGTAAGAGCATCGCCAAGAAGATCGAGAACGACCTACGCTATCCCGGCCGCATCAAGGTGACCATCATCAGGGAGACGCGGATCGTGGAATACGCGCGCTAGAAACGGAAGACTGCAAGCAAAAGGCCGGCGGCGATCCCGCCGGCCTTTTCATTTTCCTGCCCTTGGGGCAGTATCAGAAGACATGAACCGCAGAGACGCAGAGGCACGGAGATAAGAGAGAGAAAGAGAAAAGATGGGAGGGGGCGAAGGACCAAGAATCTGGACATCCCAGGTTGGGCGGCCTTCTCTCCCCAAGGGAGCATGGAGATGGCCAAGATAGTGAAGGCCTTGATGATAGGCGACGTGGTGGGACAGCCGGGAATGAAGGCCCTCTTCGCCGGGCTCGGCCCCCTGGCAAGGTCCACCGAGGCCTCCCTCGTGGTCGCCAATGGAGAGAACGCCCAGGGCGGATTCGGCATCGGGGCCGACGAGACGGCGAAGCTCCTCGCCATGGGCGTCGATGTGATCACCTCGGGCAACCACGTCTGGGAACGGCAGGGCTCCACCGAGCTCCTAGACTCGAACCCCCGCCTCCTGCGGCCGGCCAACTACGCCCCGGGCGTGCCTGGCTCCGGCTGGACCATCATCGAGAAGGATGGCCTGACCTGGGCCGTGGTCAACCTCCAGGGCCGCGAGAACATGACGGCCATAGACTGCCCCTTCCGCAAGGCCGACGAGGTCCTTGCCGCCATCGTCGAGCAGTACCCGCAGGCGATCATTCTGGTCGATTTCCACGCAGAGTCCGTGGAGGAGAAGGAGGCCCTCGGCCTCTACCTCGCAGGAAGGGTGGCAGGCTTCGCCGGTACCCACACCCATGTCCAGACCGCCGACGAGCGGATCCTTCCCGGGGGCACCGGCTACATCTCCGATCTTGGCATGAGCGGGCCCGAGGATTCGGTCATCGGGGTGAAGCCCGAGATCTGCATCCGCAGGGGACTCTCGCAGATGCCCATCAAGATGGAGACTGCCGAAAGCGAGGCCTCGATCTCCGGAGCCATCTTCGAGATCGACGTCGAGACCAGGCGCTGTCTCAAGGTGGAGCGCATCCGCGCCTGAAGCTTGCGAAATGGCTTCCAGAATCTCCAAATATTATTTTCTCGCTAAAGATATAGATATCTCTTGATTCTCGAAAGCCACACGCTATACTCGGTCTAGAGCGTTCGCGCGTAACACAATTTAAGAGCCCGCAACCCGTCGAAGCCCGCATTTGCACCCTGTTTTTCGCTGCCCAGCTTCCGGCTCAAGGGACTCCCCACCGCTCCACCATGGCGCATGCGCCGTAAAGGATGGAAACATGGCCCGGAAGACCCATCTCGCCACCAGCGTTTCCCTGATCGTCTCTGGCCTCGTCGCACTGATCCTCGTCGTCTCCGCTGTCCTCGTGTCGGTGATCGTGACCAAGACGACGACCGCACAGACAAAGCGGGACGCAGAATGCATCATCACCTCGCGCTCGGCCGAGCTCGGGCGCATGGGAGAGCTGATTGACCTCCAGCTCTCGATCATGGCCACAGAGGCCGCGATGGCCGGCAGCCAGAAGACCGCGGATGCCTATGTCCGCTCCTTCAAGGGGAGGCTCCCTCCCTCGATAGCCTATGTCTTCAGGGCCGATCCGAGCGGCCGTTTCCTCACCTCCGAAGGCGCCCCGGGCAACATTGCCGACCGCGACTATTTCAAGGCGATCATGGGCGGAGCCCCGCGGGTGATCTCCGACGCGGTGATCTCGAAGGCCGACGGCAAGCCGGTGATAGTCTTCGCCCGCGCCCTGAAGAGCGAGGATGGCAGGGCCTCCGGCCTCGTCGCGGCGGTGGCCTCGATCGACTACCTCAACAGCTACATCACGGGCATCACCATGGGCAAGAACGGCTACGGCTACCTCATGGACCACCGAGGCCTGATCCTCGCCCACAGGAACCCCGACTACATCCTCAAGCTCAACCTCCTCGACTCGGACAAGGACGGTTTCAAGGGGCTCGAGGCAGCGGGGAAGCTCATGCTCGGCTCGGCGACGGCTACGGTCTCCTACAAGAAGCCCGACGGCACCGACATCACCGCCTTCTCCTCCGCGATACCGGGCATCGATGTCTGGCGCCTTGGCATCACGGTGCCTTCGGTCGAGCTGGGCGAGACCGCCAGGATGGTCGTCAGCAACCTCATCTATGTCTTTGCCGCAGCCCTCGTGGTCTCGATCATCGCCTCGACTATAC
This sequence comes from Spirochaetaceae bacterium, assembly GCA_025356015.1. Classification (GTDB taxonomy): domain Bacteria; phylum Spirochaetota; class Spirochaetia; order Treponematales; family Rectinemataceae; genus JANXYO01. Next base: position 13,794 of record JANXYO010000076.1, on the reverse strand, counting down.
TCGCACGGACGATCACCTCCCCGGTCATGCTAATGGCCAGCCTCGTCGAGTCCCTCTCGGTGGGCGAGCTCCGCATCCCGAGCGAACGCAGGGCCGCCCTCGATAAGGCGGCCGCGAGGAGCGACGAGATCGGATCGGCCGTGCGCGCGACAAAGACCACCCTGGCCACCCTCTCGGACATCGTCGTCCGGATCGCGAGCGCGGCCGAGCAGGTCGCGGGCGGGGCCGAGGAGCTCAGCCGCACCGCCGAGGGCATCTCGTCGGGGGCGACCGAGCAGGCGGCGGGCATCGAGCAGCTCTCCTCCTCCACCGAGGAGCTCGCTTCCTCTGCCCGCCAGAACGCCGACTCCTCCCAGGGGGCAGACAGCCTCGCCAAGAGGGTGGGAGCCGAGGCCGAGGGTTCGGGCAGCTCGGTGAGGGAGACAGTGGGCCACATGCGCGACATCGCTGGGCGGATCGTCATCGTCGAGGAGATTGCCCGGCAGACGAACATGCTTGCGCTCAACGCGGCCATCGAGGCTGCGCGAGCGGGCGAGGCGGGCAAGGGTTTCGCCGTCGTGGCGAGCGAGGTGCGCAAGCTCGCCGAACGAAGCGCAGACGCCGCCCGCGAGATCACCCAGCTCGCTTCCCTGAGCGTGAGCCGGGCCGAGGAGGCTGGCGGCCGCATCGAGGGCCTCCTCCCCGACATCCGCAAGACGGCCGACCTTGCCGAGGAGATCGCGATGGCGACCAGGGAGCAGTCGGCCGGCTCTGACCAGATCGCCAAGGCGGTGACCCAGCTGGACAGCATCGTCCAGCAGAACTCGGCTGCCTCCGAGGAGCTGGCGAGCACGTCCGAGGAGCTGGCCTCCCAGGCCTCCCTCCTCCAGGAGGCGATCTCCTTCTTCAAGATCGAGGGCGGATCGAGGCTGGCTGTGGAACCGCAGTGGCCCGAGCCCGAGCCCGGGGATCAGGCCTTGCTCAGCCTCGCGGGACCGCGGGGCTCGAGGGCCATACTTCCAGCCCCGGCCGGTGGCCGGGCCTAGCTCGCCGCTCTTCGCGCCACGACGATGAGGTAGGGGTCCCGCGCTTCCTGGAAGGCCGCTGCGTCCCAGGCCGAGAAGGCCTCGGCCGAGGCGAAGCCCGCCCCCTTTATTGCCCCGAGGAGCCAGGGGGGAGGGATGGGCGTGATGGCCGTCTCATCGAGCATGACCCCGGCGTGGGGCCAGGCGTGGCCGGCCCCCTGGCCCGCCTGGGGGGATAGCTCGGTGCGGAAGCAGAGCCTTCTGTCTGGCTGCCAGCCGGGCAGGGCGGCATAGCGCCGCCCGAAAACCATGTCCGAGGAAGAGAGGTCGGGGAAGGCAAAGCCGGCTCCGATGAGGGAGAAGTTAAGCAGCTGGAGCACCAGGGCGCCCCGGGGAGCGATGAGGAGACGGCAGAGCCCGAGGAAGCGCCCGACCTCGTCAAGGTTTTCCAGGTGGGGCAGGGTGTTGCCGAGGCAGAGCACAAGGCCGAAGCCTGACCTGCCTTCCTCCACGAGGGAGGCCCCCGCCGAGAGCATGTCGGCCTCGATGAACTCGAGAGGCGCCGCTCCTTTCGCGCCCGCCTTGTGCCTGGCGAGCGCCATCATCGAGGGCGATGGCTCGACGGCCACCGTGTCCCAGGACCTGGAGGCGAGGGCGAGGCTCAGGGATCCTGTAGCCGAGCCCACATCAAGGACGCGGCGATCAAGCTCCCCTCCCGCCGCGAGCCGGTCGATAAAGGCCAGACAGGCCTGGTTCAGGGGGAAGAGCTCGTCATAGACGCTCGCGAGACTTTCATAGAGACCCATGGCAACCAGTATACGAGACCTGTCTTCAATCGGCCTTGACTATGGCCCGGAATTCCTGATATACAGATATCGGACTCCGATATCCGAATAATCAATCCACAGACGGCGTCAAGGACGGGGGTTTTTCCGTGGACAGGATCCTGAATGTCTCTGACCGGGCCAACGCGGCGATCCATGCCCTGGCCCTGGCGGCGCGCAACGAGGCCAGGGGGGAGGGCGGATCCTCCCAGTCGGCGCGGAGGGTGGCCCTCGAGCTCGGCGTCTCGTCGAGCTACCTCGCCAAGGTCCTGCAGAGCCTCTCCCGCGCCGGGCTTGTAGCCTCGTCCCGGGGCGCCTCCGGTGGCTTTTCCCTCGCGCGCGAGGCCGAGGGGATCAGCGCCCTGGAAGTGATCGAGATCCTCGAGGGTCCTCTGCCAAGCCGCGCCTGTCTCTTCGGGGCGGCGGTCTGCGCCACGGGCGGCTGCGCCCTCAAGGCCCTCTGCCAGAAGGTCGAGGTCCTCGTGCGCGAGACCCTCGCCTCGACGAGCATCGGGGAGCTTTCCCGAAGCCTCTAGCAATGTGACTAAGGAAGGGTGACTCGGGGCCTCGGATAAAAGGCAGCCCGCAGTCCGAAGGCCGCCCGATGGGCGGGAAGGATGGACAGGACATGTTCTGCAACCAGTGCCAGGAAACCATGAAGAATTCAGGATGCGCGGCGGCGAGGGGGGTCTGCGGCAAGACCGACGAGGTATCGGGCCTCCAGGACATCGTGCTCCATGTCTGCAAGGGGATCGGCTTCTGGGCCGGCATCATAAAAGCCGGCGACGCGGCTGCCAAGGCCGATCCAGCGGCCTCGGCCTTTGTAGTGAAGGCCCTCTTTGCCACCATCACCAACGCCAATTTCTCGGCCTCGGACTTCGTGGCCTGGATAAGCGAGGGCCTTGCCCACCGCGACAGGCTCCGGAAAGCGGCGGAAGCCAAGGCGGGCGGGACTCCGGTCGGCCTCCCTGACGCCGCCACCTGGTCCCCCTCCGACGAGGCCGCCATCAGGGTTGCCGCGGCCTCGGGCCGGGGCGGCCTCATGGAGACGACAAACGAGGACATCCGCAGCCTCCGCTCCCTCGTCCTCCTTGGCCTCAAGGGCATCGCCGCCTATGTCGAGCACGCCGTGAACCTTGACGGCGATCCATCGGCCGTCCAGGCCTTCATGCTCCGCGCCCTCGGCTCCCTCACCGACGACTCCCTTGGGGCAGAGGCCCTGACAGCCCTGGTCCTTGAGACTGGCAAGTCCGGGGTCGACGCGATGGCCCTCCTCGACGCATCGAACACGGGCCGCTACGGCTCGCCCCGGATCACCACGGTGAAGACTGGGGTCAGGGACAGACCCGGCATCCTCATTTCGGGCCACGACCTCAAGGACCTCCACGAGCTCCTCGAGCAGACCAAGGGGAGCGGGATCGACGTCTATACCCACGGAGAGATGCTTCCCGCCCATTACTACCCCTTCTTCGAGAAGTACGACAACCTCTACGGCAACTACGGTGGGTCCTGGTGGTCCCAGGCCAACGACATAGAGGCCTTCGGCGGCCCCGTGCTCTTCACCTCGAACTGCCTCGTGCCCCCTAGGGAGAGCCACAAAAGCAGAGTATTCACGACCGGTGTCGTCGGTTTCGACGGCTGCGCGCGCATCGCCGAGCGCCCGGCGGGCGGAGCGAAGGACTTCTCGGGCATCATCGCGATGGCGAGAACCTGCCCGGCCCCGAAGCTCCTCGAGGAGCCCAAGGGGCACACCGGCAGCATCGTGGGAGGCTTCGGCCACGCACAGGTCTTCGCCCTGGCCGACAAGGTCGTCGAGGCGGTGAAGACGGGAGCGATCAAGCGCTTTGTCGTCATGGCAGGCTGCGACGGGAGGCAGAACTCCCGCTCCTACTTCACCGAGGTCGCCGAGGCCCTGCCCAAGGACGCGGTGATCCTCACCGCGGGCTGCGCCAAGTACCGCTACAACAAGCTCGCGTTGGGCGACATCGGTGGGATACCCAGGGTCCTCGACGCCGGGCAGTGCAACGACTCCTATTCCCTCGCCCTCATCGCCTTGAAGCTCAAGGAGGTCTTCGGGCTCGCCGACGTGAACGAGCTCCCCCTCTCCTTCGACCTCGCCTGGTACGAGCAGAAGGCCGTCCTCGTCCTCCTGGCCCTGCTCTATCTGGGATTCAGGAACATACGCCTGGGGCCGAGCCTCCCCGCCTTCCTCTCCCCCGGCGTGGCCAAGGTCCTCGTCGAGAGCTTTGGGATCAAGGGGATCGGCACGGCACAGGCCGATGTCGAGGCGATGATGAAGGGCTTGTAGGCGCTCTTTCGAGACCCGACCCAGGCCCCCTCGCGGGGCCGGGGCCGCGCGCCCTAGCCGGCGGCCGGGGCCTGTCTAGTTCTTGCCAGGAGTCGGCAGGGGCCGGAGGGACACAAGGGCGCCTCGTATGACGCCGCGCTCGTCCTTCCTGGGCTCGATCCTGAGGTCGAGCTCCTGGGCCACGCCGTTGCCGCCCTCGAGACGGCAGCGGGCGAGACGGTGGTCGGTTCGCTCGAGCACTGCCTTGTCGAAGCCCAGGGGCAGGGCCTCGCCCGTCTCAGGGTCGAGGGGCTTGATCAGGGCGAAGAGTGAGGTGCGCGGAGGCAGGGGGGCGTCGAGGCCCAGGATCTGCTCGGCCGCGGGGTTTATGAACTCGACGAGGCCCGTCAGGCCCGCGACGACGATGCCGTCGCCCAGGGAGCAGAGTATGGTCTCGAGCTGGTCCTTGCTCGAGTCCTTCTGCTTCCTGATCTCGGCCGTGCGGAGGGCCATCTCGATGGTCGCCTGGAGGGATCGCTCGTCGAAGGGTTTCACCAGATAGCCGTAGGGCTCGGTGTCCTTGGCGAACTCGAGGGTCGCGGGATCGGAGTAGGCGGTTAGGTATATCACGGGGACGTGGTAGGATTCCTTGATGATGTTCGCCGCCTCGATCCCGCTCATGCTTCCCTTGAGGTGGATGTCCATGAGGACGAGGTCGGGCTCGAAATCCTTGAAGCCACGGAGCGCCTGGTCGGCTGAGCTCGCCAGGAGAGGCACGGAGTATCCTACGCTCTCGAGGTAATCCTGGATCGCCATCCCGACGAGCTCTTCGTCCTCGACGATCATGATCTGGGCTTTGGCCAAGACGCGCACCTCCGACAAAATGACTCTGAAACTATAACACGCGGAGCCCTCGCTTGCACCCGAATGGTGAAAAATGCGCGAATTCTCCCCCTGCCGCCCTTCGATCCTGAGGCTATTTCCGGGGAAAGACCAGCTCGACCCTCGTCCCGCCCTGGTACTCGACGCATGCGCGGCCGCCCAGCTGGGTCGCGAGGCTCGATACGATCTTCATGCCCAGAGACGAGGCCCCCTCGAGAGCGAAGCCTTCGGGGACACCGACCCCATTGTCCCACACGACTACCGAGACCTCGTTCCCCTCAAGGGCCTTGAAACCGATCCTGATCTCGGGGGCCGGGCACTCGAAACCGCTCGGATAGGCGTGCTTCATCGCGTTGGTGCAGAGCTCGTTGACGATTATGCCACAGGGTATGGCCTGGTCTATGCCCAGGCGGAGGCTTTCGGTCTCGTGTGCGAAACAGATTCCCCTCATCGGGAAGGAGGCCCGGAGGCGCTTGACGAGGGATTGCAGGTAGGAGCCGAAGTCGATACTGCTGAAATCCTGGGAGCGGTAGAGGTCCTCGTGGATCAGGGCCATCGAGTTGATCTGGCCCCTGCATTCCTGGAGTATGGCCTTGAAGGCGGGCTCTGACACGCGGTTTGCCTGGAGGAAGAGGAGGCTCGACACGAGCTGGAGGTTGTTCTTCACGCGGTGGTGGACCTCCTTGAGAAGAAGGCTCTTCTCGTCGAGGGTGGCGCGGAGCCTTACCTCGCTCGCCTCGAGGGCCCGCTTTGCCACGGCGGCCTCGAGGACCTCGGTCGAGCGCTTGAGGCCGATGAGGACGATGAGGGCGAGCCAGGCGTATTCCACAAGGAATACGAAGGAGTATAGGCCCTCGTTGACGGCCAGATCGTTGAGATAGGCCGCGGCCACGATGGAGAGGACGGCGAAGAGGGCCCGCGCCTGTCTCCAGCCGGCTCGCCTGCGGTGTCTCTCCGCGACCCAGAACAGGTAGACGAGGAAGACGATCCCCGAGGCGTTGCCGAAGTCGGTGAGGGGCCCAGACTCGATCTCGTTGTAGGTGACAATTCCTCCCCAGGGGAGGAAGACCTGCTTCACCGAGGGCCTGGTGGCGATCCAGGTGAGGTCGCCCAGGCCGAGGGCCTGGCTGAGGGCGAGGCTGCCGTAGATCGCGATCGCCGCGATGAGGACGGGGCGATGGACCAAGCCCGTCTCCTCGCCCACAAACCAGAGGAAGGCGAGGGCGGTGAGCTCGATGGAGAAACCCTGCAGCCGCAGCCAGACAAGGCTCTGGGCGGGAAGGTCGACATTGTACTCGCCCGAGCAGGCGAGGCAATAGACCGCCCCTCCGATGCAGGTCATGGTGAACGCGATGTCCCGCTTCGATCCTTTCCTCCGCGACCAGATCAGCAGCTCGTAGAAGGCGACGGTGATGCAGACCGAGGCCATGAGGAGGGGCAGGATCGCGTAGAATTTCATCTGGCGGCAACTATATCCCCAAGTCACTCCCAGAAGCCATGCCCGCTTTCAATGCCCCGGCCCCTGTCTTATGATGGGACTTGGAAAACCAGCAAGCTAGCCGGGCGCCCTTTCCGCCCGAGACGGAGGACAGCCATGCCAGACGCTCCCGAGGCCCTCATCGCCCTCATCGCCGCTATAGAGGCCCAGGAGGCCGAGCTCCAGTTCGCCTCCTTTTCCAACGAGGACGCCCTCGAGCTCGGTCTCCTGATCGTCGACATGGCCAGGCGGCGCGGCGCCCCCATCGCCATCGACATCGCCCGTGGCGGCCAGCGTCTCTTCCACTATGCCTTCGAGGGCTCCTCGGCAGACAACGACGCCTGGATCGAGCGCAAGAAGGCGGTGGTGGCGCGCTTCGGACGCTCCTCCTTTCTGATCGGCAGAAGGCTCGAGCGTGACGCGGCGACCATGGCGGAGAAGTTCTTCATCGATCCGAGGGAGTACTCGGCCCATGGCGGCTGCTTTCCCATAATCCTGAAAGGGACGGGCAGCGTGGGCAGTGTGACCGTCTCGGGCCTGCCCCAGGCCGAGGACCACGAGCTTGTCGTCGCCGCCCTGAGGGAATTCCTGAAACGCCGCTAGGCCGGCCGCCCTCAGCCTGCTTGGCCCCGAGGGCACTTCTCCCCAGAGAAACCCTTGCGCGATCTGATATATCAGGGCTATAGTTGAAGCCGATGGAGACCAACACCGCCACCGAACTCGACCTGCGCTCGCTCTCGGCCCTCGTCTACGAGGACCTCAAGCGCCGACTCAATGAAGGGAGCCTCAGGCCGGGCCAGTTCATCGACCTCTCGGCCCTGGGCCGCGAGCTCGGCATGAGCCGAACCCCCCTGCGCGACGCCCTGATCCGCCTCGAGCTCGAGGGCTTTGTCCGCGCCTATCCCCGCAGGGGCGTCATGGTTCGGGCCCTCGACCTCGCCGACATCAGGGACATATACCAGATACTCGGGGCTCTCGAGGCCTCGGCGGCGGTCAAGGCCGAGGGCCGCTTTGGAAGCGAGGACGCCGACCGCATGGACCAGCTTGTCGCGACCATGGAAAAGACCCTCGCCTCCGATGATTTCGCCGACTTCTACGCGGCTAACCTCGCCTTCCACGACGTCTACCTCGACCTCTCGGACAACCGCGACCTCGTGAGGACGGTGAGGACCCTCAAGGAAAGGCTCTACGACTTCCCCAGGAGGACCTCCTTCGTCAAGGAGTGGGAGCTCGCCTCGGCTGCCGAGCATGTGGAGATCGCGGCCAGGTTCAGGGCCGCCGACTTCCAGGCTGCGGCCACCTGCATCCGCGACGTGCACTGGTCCTACGAGGCCCAGGAACGCTTCATCAGGAAGTACTACTTCGCCTCTGGCGGCTCCACGGGGGCCGACAGGTGAACTCAGGCGTGGTCTTCGACATCCGCAAGTACTCGATCCACGACGGGCCGGGCATAAGGACGGCCGTCTTCTTCAAGGGCTGCCCCCTGCGCTGCTCCTGGTGCCACAACCCCGAGGGCCTCGAGAGCGAGCCTGCCCTTCTCAGGCGGGCCGATCGCTGCATCCACTGCGGGGCCTGCCGCGAGGCCTGCCCCCGCGGCCTTGACCCGAGCGGGGACTCGACGGGCCGGGCCTTTATCCGCGGCTCGGTCGCCGCCCGCAACTGCATCCTCTGCGGACTGTGCGCCACCGCCTGCCCCCCAGAGGCCCTCCAGCTCGTGGGGCGCTTCATGAGCGTCCAGGAGACCATGGCGACGATCAGGGAGGACAGGCCCTTCTACGAGGAGTCGGGGGGAGGGGTGACCTTCTCCGGCGGGGAGCCCCTCCAGCAGAGCGAGTTCCTCGCGGCCCTCCTCGACGCCTGCAGGGCCGAGGGCATCGCGACGGCCGTGGACACCTCGGGCTTCGCCGAGTTCGAGATCTTCATGGACATCGCGAGGCGGACCGACCTGATCCTCTTCGACCTCAAGCTCATGGACCCGGCCCGCCACCTCGCCGAGACGGGGGGGCCCCTTGAGCCGATCCTCGAGAACCTGCGCGAGCTCGCGCGGATAGCGCGCGGCGACAGGGAGCCACGCACCGCCGCCGTGGCCCTCCGCCTGCCCATAATCACGGGGATCAACGACTCGGATGCCGACCTCGCCGCGATGGCTGGCTTCGTCGGCGGCCTACGCGCGGGCTGGCCTGTCCACCTCTTGCCCTACCACGACTCGGCCCTGGCCAAGTACAGGATGTGGGGCATGCACTACCGCCTGGGGGAGCGAAGCGCGCCGAGCGCGGAACGGATGCGCTCCGCCATCGAACTGTTCACCTGCCAAGGCATCGCAGCGAAGATCGGAGGATAGACACACACATGAACGAGAGAATCAGAGCGCTCCGCAAGGAGAGCTTCTCGACCCACCCTAGCTTCTCGGCCGAGAGGGCCGTCCTCACCACAGAGTTCTACAAGGAGTGGTCGCTCAAGGTCTCTGTCCCCGTGCTCCGCGCCATGAACTTCCGCAATCTCTGCGAGAAGAAAGCCATCTACATAGGTCCGCTTGAGCTCCTCGTGGGCGAGCGCGGGCCCAGGCCCAAGGCGGTCTCCTCCTTCCCCGAGCTCAACTGCCACTCGGAGGAGGACCTGCGGATCCTGGACAGCCGCCCCATGACGAGCTACACCGTGGCCGAGGAGGACATCCTGGCCTACCGCGAGACGGTCATACCCTACTGGCGCGGGAGATCGATGAGGGACAGGGCCTTCGCCGAGATTCCCCAGGACTGGAAGGAGCTCTACGCGGCCGGCCTCTTCACCGAGTTCATGGAGCAGAGGGCCCCCGGCCACACCTCTCTCGACGGGACGATCTACAAGCTGGGCATGAATGGCTTCCGCGCGAGGATCGCGGCCTCCCGCGCCCTCATCGACTGGGGCCACGACAGCGAGGCCCTCGCCAAGGACGAGGAGCTCCAGGCGATGGACATAGCCTGCGAGGCCGCCCTCATCTTCGCCCGCCGCCACGCCGAGCTGGCCGAGACGATGGCCGCGAAGGCCGGTCCCGTGCGGGCCGCCGAGCTGCGGCGCATAGCCGAGGTCTGCCGCCGCGTCCCCGCCGAGCCTCCCCGCGACTTCCACGAGGCCCTCCAGACCTACTGGTTCGCCCACCTCGGCACGATCACCGAGCTCAACGGCTGGGACGCCATGAGCCCCGGCCACCTCGACCAGCATCTTCGGCCCTTCTACGAGAGCGGCCTCGCCGAGGGCAGCCTCGACCGGGAGAAGGCCAAGGAGCTCCTCGCCTGCCTCTGGATCAAGGTGAACAACACCCCGGCCCCGCCTAAGGTCGGCGTCACGGCCAAGGAGAGCGGCACCTACAACGATTTCACCAACATAAACCTCGGTGGCCTCGCGCGCGACGGGAGCGACGCCTCGAGCGAGGTGTCGTACATCGCGCTCGAGGTCCTCGACGAGCTCCAGCTCCTCCAGCCCCAGGCCAACCTCCAGCTGAGCGCGAGGAGCCCCGACCGCCTGCTCAAGGCCGCCTGCGCCGTCATACGCCGTGGCTCGGGCTACCCCTCCCTGTTCAACGCCGACGAGGTCATCACCGCCCAGGTGGGCATGGGCAAGGGACTCGAGGACGCGCGCGAGGGAGGGACCTCGGGCTGCGTCGAGACGGGATGCTTCGGGAAGGAGGCCTACCTCCTCCACGGCTACCTCAACGTGCCCAAGATCATCGAGCTCACCTTGAACGACGGGGTCGACCCCCTGAGCGGCAGGCCGATCGGAATCAGGACGGGCTCGCCCGAGTCCTTCTCGGGCTTCGAGGAGTTCTACTCGGCCTTCGAGCGCCAGCTCGGCTACGTCGTCGACATCAAGGTGAGGGTCTCCAACTACCTCGACCGCATGTTCTCCGAATACGCCCCCGCCCCCTTCCTCTCTGTCCTCATGGCAGACTGCATCGAGAAGGGCAGGGACTATTACTCGGGTGGGGCCCGCTACAACACCGACTACATCCAGTGCTGCGGCCTCGGGACGGCCACCGACTCCCTCGCCGCTGTGAAGAAGCACGTGTACGAGGACGCCAAGGTCTCTTGGAAGGAGCTCCTCGCCGCCCTGGCCAATGACTGGGCGGGGAGGGAGGACCTCCGCCTCCTTCTGGCGAACAAGACCCCGCGTTTCGGCAACGACGACGACTACGCCGACTGCATCGCCAAACGCGTCTTCGAGAGCCTCTTTTGCGCGATAGACGGAAGACCCTCGCCCCGCGGCGGGACCTACCACATCGACCTGCTCTCGACGACCTGCCACGTCTACTTCGGCCTCATGACGGGGGCCAGTCCCGACGGGAGGAGGGCGAGGGCTCCGGAGTCCGACGGCACCTCACCGGGCCACGGAGCCGACCGCCGCGGCCCGACCGCCGTGGCCAAGTCCCTCGCCAAGCTCGACCAGGCTCGCACGGGGGGCACCCTCCTCAACCAGCGCTTCCTTCCCGCCGTACTCGCGGGCGAGGAGGGCATCGACAAGCTCGCTTCCTTCGTGCGCACCTACTTCCGCCTCGGCGGCCACCATGTCCAGTTCAACGTGGTCGACTCGGCCACCCTGCGCGCCGCCCAGGCCAAGCCCGAGGACTACCGCAACCTCCTCGTGCGCGTCGCTGGCTATTCCGACTACTTCGTCGACCTCGACAGGAACCACCAGGAAGAGATCATCAGCCGCACAACGCAGGAAGGTTTCTAGCATGGATTTCTACGATGTCATCGCTACCCGGCGTTCCATCCGCTCGTACAAGCCCGACCCGATTCCGCTTCCCGTCCTCGAGAGGATCCTAGAGGCAGTGAGGCGTGCCCCCTCCGCGAACAACAAACAGCCCTGGAGGCTCGTCGCGGTCACCGACAAGGGGAAGAGGGAGCAGATCGCTGCGAGCGGCAGCTATGCCAAGTTTCTGTCGAAATCCCCCCTCATAATTGTCGGGGTCGGCGATCCGGCGACGGCGCCCGACCGCTACATCATCGACACGAGCATCGCCCTCGAACACGTAGTGCTCGCTGCCACCGCCGAGGGTCTGGGGAGCTGCTGGGTCTGCAGCTTCGACGAGAAGCTCGTGAAGAAGCTTCTCGGGATCCCCGAGACCATGAAGGCCATCGCGATCATCGCCCTCGGGCACAGCCAGGATGCGGTCAACGTCATGGGCATCCTGGGCAAGCTCCTGCGGCCCTCGAAGAAGACTGAGGAACTCTTCGCATTGCACTCCTACACGAGGGTCTGGAATGGAGAGGAGTATGACAAGCTGCCGCCGGAATAGCTGAGACTCGAAAGCAGTCCTCGCGGACGCGCCGAGCCCGCTCAAAGCCTTGCGCCCGCGCCGAGCCTTGCGCCCGCGCCGCGCAGGGGATATCCTCAAAGCCGTGAGCGCGAAAAAAGCCCGTTTCCGTTCCCTGACCTCAAAGGTCAACGCGATCCTCATGATCGCCCTCGCGATCGGCATCGGCCTCGTGATGGCCGCCTTCACCGTCTCCCTCGTCTCTGCGAGGGACCGCTCGGAGCAGGATCGGCTGAACCAGGAAGGGGACATCCTGTACACCTCGATCGCCAACTTCATGCTCCCCGGCCAGGCCCCCCTGGCCGTCACCTTCATCGGCCAGGTCGGAGAGAGGATACCCGACACGAGGATCCTCCTGTACCGGAGCAACGGCGACCAGGCCTTCAGCGACAACAGCACCATCGACACCGTCAACACGAACCTCGGGAAGCAGCGTTTCGCGGCTCGTTCCAGCCCCGCCACCGCCATGAAGATGCCGGCGAAGCCCCGTTTCCAGGAGGCCGTCTCCCTTCCCCCGAGTCAGGTCTTCTTCAGGGAGGAGGAGGGTGGCAAGTCCTTCTTCAGGGCCTACAGGCCCCTGCTCAACCTGCCAAAGTGCTCGGTATGCCACGGCTCTGGCCACACCATTAGGGGCGTCATAGACATACAGAGCGACGTGACCGCCACCGTGCGCACCCAGACCGCCACCCTGGGCCTCGCGGGCACGGGCTTCTTCCTCGTCGTGGGCCTTCTGGTGACGGTCATCGGCTCCTTCCTCAGACGCGTGGTCCTGGACCCGGTCCAGGCCATCGGCAAGGTCTGCGCCGATGTGACGGCCGGCCGCTTCGAGGGCAGGGTCGAGGTGAGGGCACGGGACGAGATAGGCGATCTTGCGAAGACGGTGAACACGATGGTCGAGGGCCTGTACGAGAGGCTCGAGCTCACCAAGTACGTCTCGGCGGGGACGATAGGCGCACTCAAAGCGGGCGGCCAGGAGCCAAAGCGGGTCGAGGCCTGCCTCCTGTTCACCGATGTGCGGGGCTTCACCTCCTACGCGGGCTCGCGCAATCCCGAGCGCGTCGTCCACGTGCTCAACAAGCTCCTCGAGAAGCAGGCCGAGATCATCCACGAGCGGGGAGGGGACGTCGACAAGTTCGTCGGCGACGCCGTCTTCGCCGTCTTCATGCACAAGGACGGGGCCGAGGCCTCCTGCCGCGCAGCCCTCGAGATCGTGAGGCACTGCGCGTCAAACGCTGTCGACTACGATGGCCTCACCGTGGGTGTGGGCATAGCCAAGGGCTCGGTGATCCGGGGCATGATCGGCTCGGAGAAGCGGGCCGACTTCACCGTCATCGGCGACTCGGTGAACATAGCCTCGAGGCTCTGCTCGATAGCCAAGCCCGGCCAGGTGATCCTCGCCACCGCCGTGAAGGAGGACGCGGGAAGCTCCTTCAAGTTCCAGGGGCCCTTCTCCGCGAAGCTCAAGGGCAAGGCCGAGGCCCAGAGGGTCTGGCTCCTCGAGGGCAGGGGGGACGAATCGTGAGCCGGCGCGTCTCGGCTCCGGCCGCCCGCGTCCTCTCCGGCGCCGCCCTCCTCGGCCTGGGCCTCCTTAGCCTGGCCCTCCTCCTGGCCTGTCCGGCCAAGACCATGGCCCCCTTCGCCGGCCCCGACTACCTGAACTGGCGCAGGACGGTGGACCTCGTCCTCGACTATCCCGTCCCCGGCCACCAGGCTGGCCTACGCATACCGCGGATGAACCCCCTTGGCTCCCTCGCTACCACGGCCAAGGACGGGGACAGGCTGCGCTGGACCTTTCCCGAGGGCACGGTGATCGTCAAGGAAGTCTACGCAAACGCCCACCCCGTTTTCGGCGAGGGCCCCGTCCAGCTGACGATCATGGTCAAGCGCCCCTCCGACCCGCGCTCCCGGGGCGGCTGGCTCTGGCTCACAAAGGCCATGCCAGAGGGTCAGGAGACGGTATTCCTGGGGGACTACTGCTTCACCTGCCGCGAGAACGCGAACGAGGCCCACCCCTACGGCGACGGCAACCC
>JANXYO010000054.1 GCA_025356015.1 Spirochaetaceae bacterium | reverse complement strand
CGACTCCCTCATCGCCGCCGGCCTTGTCTATCCCCGGACGATCAGGTTCTCGGACTACCTGCGGCTCTTCAGGATAAAGACCAACCTCTTCCTCTTTATCCAGGGCCTCATGGGCACCATCCCCTGGGGGGCGATCCCCCTGTTCATCGTGAAGTTCCTCAACGAGAACAAGGACCTCTCGATCGAGGAGGCTACGACAACCTTCCTTCTCTTCGGTGTCGGCGTGACGGTCGGGACCATCCTCGGCGGCCTGGCCGGGGGCAGGATCTTCAAAAGGAACCCCGCCTGGCTGCCCCGGTTCTGCGCCCTGACCACGGTGATCGGCGCCGCCTTCGCCATCTACCTCTTCGCCTGGCTTCCCGGAGGCAGCATCCTGCCGACCCTCGGCTTTGGCTTCCTTGCCGCCTTCTTCGTGGCGATGACGGGGCCGAACATGAGGACCATGCTCCTCGACACGAACGTTCCCGAGAACCGGGGCGCGATCTTCTCGGTCTTCAACCTCACCGACTCCGTGGGGACAGGGATCGGCAAGTACGTGGCCGGGATGCTCTCGGTGAGCTTCGGCCTGGGGGCGGCCATCGTCGCCTCGGCCGTGTTCTGGATCCCCTGCGCGGTAATTCTCTGGGTCGTGGCGTGGTTCTTCATACCCGACATCAAGGCCCTCCACGCGACGATGGGCGAACTTGCCCAGAGCATGAAGGCTGGAGCGGCTGAACTCGCGGAGGCCGGGACGCGTGGCACAAAAGGAAAGGCATGAAAACTGACAGACCCCTGGTCATCGCACATCGCGGTTTCAGGGGCATCGCCCCCGAGAACACCATCCTCGCCGCGAGGAGGGGCCAGGAGGCGGGAGCCCCCTGGTGGGAACTCGACGTTGCGGCCAGCCGGGACGGCGAGCTGGTGATCCTCCACGACGACAGCCTCGCGCGCACGACAAACGCCCGCGAGATCTTCCCGTCCAGGGCCCCCTGGACGGTCTACGACTTCGACTCCGCCGAGCTCTCCCGCCTCGACGCGGGCTCATGGTACGAGCTGGCCGATCCCTTCGGCCGGGTAGCCTCGGGCCGGGTTGGCAGGGCCGAGCTTGAGTCCTTCCGGGACTTGAGGCTTCCGAGCCTCCGCGAGGCCCTCGAGTTCACCCGCGACGCGGGCATGTCGGTCAACGTGGAGATCAAGGACGCCACCGGCCATGAATGCCAGGAGTGGCTCGTCGAGCGCACCGTCGACCTGGTGCGCGAGCTGGGCATGGTGGAAAGGACGATGATCTCCTCCTTCAACCACGACTATGTCCTGCGCTGCAAGGCGAGGGAGCCGCGCATCGTCTGCGGGGCACTCATCGAGACACAAGTGGACGATCCTGTCAGAGTCCTCAAGAGTACCGGGGCCGAGTACCTCAATCCGGGCCTCAATCTGGTCACCGAGGAGATGGTGCGCGCCGTCCGCGCCGCGGGCGGGGAGGTCCTGGTCTGGACAGTGAACGAGGTCGCCGACATGAGGCGCCTCCTTGACTGGGGCGTGGGGGGCATCTTCAGCGATTTTCCCGACCGTCTTCTTGCCCTCCTTGGGACTCACCCGGGCTGATTTCCCGCTCAAGATGAGGACTTTCCCGGCGCCTTCGCATTGCGCACTTGAAAAAACCGGTCTAGACTGTCGAGGCTGCGGGACGGAAACGTTTCCACAGGCTGAAGCAGAGGCGGATCCCATCGCCCGGGATGCCGCCAGATCCCAATTTCACCAATATTCCAAGGAGGCATGACATGATGCGATTCGCTACGGCGCTCCTGGCCCTGGCCCTCTTTGCGGGCTCGGCCTTCGCCGAGCCCATCACCATTGAGTTCTGGCACGCCATGGGCGGCAAGAACGGCGAGATGACCCAGTCTGTCTGCGACAAGTTCAACGCGAGCCAGACCGACTACAAGGTCGTTCCCGTCTTCAAGAACGACTACACTTCGTGCATGACGGGCGCCATCGCGGCCTTCCGCGCCGGCACCCCCCCCGCCATCGCCCAGATCTTCGAGGTTGGCACCGCCACCTTCATGGCGGCCAAGGGCGCCTACAAGCCGGTCTATCAGCTCATGGCCGAGAACGGCGAGAAGTTCGACCCGAGCATCTACATCCCCGCCATCCGCGGCTACTATTCCACGGTCGATGGCAAGATGCTCTCCATGCCCTTCAACTCCTCGACCGGGGTCGTCTACTACAACAAGGACGCCTTCAAGAAGGCCGGCCTCGACCCCGAGAAGTCCCCGAAGACCTGGGCCGACATGTATGACATGAGCAAGAAGCTCATGGCCGCCGGCTACAAGAACGGCTTCACCAGCTCCTGGGCCACCTGGATCCAGACCGAGCAGTTCCTGGCCTGGCACAACGTGCCCTACGGCACCAAGGCCAACGGCTTTGGCGGCCTCGATTCCACCCTCCAGCTCAACAACCCCCTCCTTATCCGCCACTTCACCGACCTGTACAACTGGAGCAAGGAAAAGGTATTCGTGTACGGAGGCCGCGAAGGCAAGCCGGACGCCCTCTTCACCTCGGGCGAGGTCCCGATCTACTTCCAGTCCATCGGCTCCTACGCAAACATGAAGTCGGCCTCCAAGTTCGAGGTCGGCGTCGGCAACCTCCCCTACTACGGCGACGTCAAGACGGCGCCCCAGAACTCAATCATCGGCGGCGCGAGCCTCTGGGTCATGGGCAAGAAGTCCCCGGCCGAGTACAAGGGCGTCGCGAGGTTCTTCACCTTCATCTCCAGGCCCGAGATCCAGGCCTTCTGGCACCAGGGCACGGGCTATCTCCCCATCACGAAGGCCGCCTATGAGCTCACCAAGCTCCAGGGCTTCTACAACGACAGGCCGGGCCTCGAGCTCGCCATCCTCCAGCTCAACAACAAGCCGACGACCGACTTCTCCCGCGGCGTGAGATTCGGCAACCTTCCCCAGATCCGCATCCTCGAGGACGAGACCTGGGAGGCGATCCTCGACGACAAGATCTCCGTCAAGGACGGCTTCGACAAGGTAGTGAAGGAAGGCAACGCCCTCCTTCGCGACTTCGAGCGCGTCAACAAGTAATTCCGGCGTCTGTGAATCGGGGCCGTTCCGGCGACAGGCCGGAGCGGCCCCTTTCGATACCATGAACCCTTTATGGAAAAGAGGTGGCGATGGCCAAGCAGTATGAATTTCCCAACAGAGGTCTGCCCTACCTCCTCGTGCTCCCGCAGATGCTCATCGTGGCCGTCTTCTTTTTCTGGCCGGCGGCCCAGGCCCTCTGGCAGTCCCTCTACGTCCAGGACGCCTTTGGCATCACCCTCATCTTCGTGGGCATGGAGAACTACATAAAGCTCTTCAAGGACCCGAACTACACCAGCTCCCTCATCAGGACCTTCGTGTTCTCGGGGCTCGTGGCCTTCACGGCGATGGCTATCTCCCTCTTCCTCGCCGTCCAGGCGAACCGGAAGATCTCCTTCTCGACCTTCTACAAGACCATGCTGATATGGCCCTACGCCGTAGCGACCCTCATCGCGGGCGTGCTCTGGCTCTTCATGTTCAATCCCACGGTGGGCGTCGTGGCCTACTTCCTCAAGCACAGCTTCGGGGTGGACTGGAACCACATCCAGAACTCCGCCCAGGCCTTCCTCCTTGTGACCCTGGCCTCCTCGTGGAAGCAGATCTCCTACAACTTCGTCTTCTTCCTTGCCGGCCTGCAGAACGTCCCCGCCACCCTGGTAGAGGCAGCGGCGATAGACGGAGCGGGACCCAGCCGCAGGTTCTGGGGAATCATCTTCCCCCTCCTCTCGCCCACCACCTTCTACCTCCTCGTGATGAACCTGGTCTTCGCGTTCTTCGAGACCTTCCCGATAATCCACCAGATGACCCAGGGCGGACCGAACCAGGCGACGAGCATCCTCGTCTACAAGGTCTACCAGGACGGCTACATCAACCTGAACCTGGGCGCCTCTGCCGCCCAGTCCGTGGTGCTGATGATCATTGTCATCGGCCTCACCGTCTTCCAGTTCCGCTTCCTCGAGCGGAAAATCACCTACTAGAGGGGAGCGCACATGGTCGAACGTTCGCTGATACGAAGGAGCGCCCCGCACCTCATCCTGATCATTGCGATCTTCGTGATTGTCTTTCCGATCTGGCTCATCTTCGTCGCCTCGAGCCGGAGCCTTCCGGAGATCCTCAACGCCCCGATGCCCTCGATCCCGGGGAGCCACCTCCTCGAGAACTACGGGATGGCCCTTGTCGAAGGCTCGAAGAACCTCGGATCCCCGGCCCTCACCATGCTCAAGAACTCCCTGATCATGGCCCTGGGCATCTCCGTCGGGAAGATCGTGGTATCACTCCTCGCCTCCTTCGCCATAGTCTTCTTCGATTTCAAGCTCCGCAAGTTCTGCTTCTGGAGCATCTTCATCACCCTCATGCTCCCGGTCGAGGTGCGCATCATGCCGACCTACAAGGTCGTCGCCGACCTTGGCATGCTCAACACCTACTGGGGCCTCATCCTCCCGATGATCGTCTCGGCGACGGCGGTGTTCCTGTTCCGGCAGTTCTTCATGTCCCTGCCGCGGGAGATCGCCGAGGCCTCGCAGATCGACGGCGCCTCGCCGGGGCAGTTCTTCCGCCGGATCCTGGTGCCGATGACCCGCACCCCCATCGCGGCCATGTTCGTGATCCAGTTCATATACGGATGGAACCAGTACCTCTGGCCATTGCTCATCACGACCAAGCAGGAGTACTACACCCTGCTCATAGGAATAACCCGCATGCTCGCCGTCGGCGAGTCCCAGGTCGAGTGGCACATCGTCATGGCCACCACCCTCCTCGCCATGATGCCTCCCGTCGTGGTGGTCGTCGCCATGCAGAAGCAGTTCGTCACCGGCATGACCGACACGGAGAAATGATTTCCAAGGAGCCACATATGGCCATGAAACGAAGCGCGATGGCGAGCCTGCTCGTCGTCCTGCTCTTTGCCCTGCTTCTGGTCCTCCTCAATCCGACCCAGGCCGACTTCAGGGCCTGGTACACAAGGAAGAGCTCGGCCGCCTCCGGTCCCGTGATCGGGGCCATGAGCGGGGCTATGGTTGCTGTCTTCTCGGCGCGTACCGACTATCTGCTGTTCAGCACATTCAAGGCAGAGAGGGGCAATGTCTACCTCGGTTTCGCCAAGGTGATCTTCATCAGGCTGAAATAGCGAACACCCGATGGCATACAAGGACCTCCAGGATTTCATCGCCGCCATCGAGAGACGCGGCGAGCTGCGCCGCATCAAGGTCGAGGTCGATCCCGAACTCGAGATCACCGAGATCGCCGACAGGGTGATGGCGGCAGGCGGCCCGGCCCTCCTCTTCGAGAAGGTGAAGGGCTCGAAGTGGCCCCTGCTCATCAACGCGATGGGCACAGAAGGGCGGATGGCCCTCGCCCTCGGGGCCGAGAGCCTCGACGCCAAGGCCGCCGAGATCGACGAGCTCATCGGCTGGGCCTGGAAGCAGGTCCGCGACTTTTCCATCATCGGCGCCATCCCCGGGGCGGTGGCCAAGCTTCCTGTCCTGCGATCCCTCATGCCCAGACGAGTCGCGAGGCCCCTCTGCCGCCAGGTCATCGACGATGTCTCGGGCTTCGATTCCCTTCCGATCCTCAAGTGCTGGCCCGCAGACGGCGGCCGCTTCCTCACCCTGCCCCTCGTGTGCACGCGGGACCCCGAGACCAGGGCCCAGAACATGGGCATGTACAGGATGCAGGTCTACGACGACAGGACAGCGGGGATGCACTGGCACCTGCACAAGGACGGCGCCCACTTCTTCGAGAAGTACCGCGCGCGGGGGGAGCGCATGAGGGTCGCGGTGGCCCTCGGTTGCGACCCCGCCGTCACCTACGCCTCCACCGCCCCCCTGCCAGAGGGGGTCTGGGAGATGATCTTCGCAGGCTTCCTCCGCGGCGCCCCCGCGACGATCGCGAAGGCTACCTTGAGCGACATCGATGTACCCGCAGACGCCGAGTTCGTCCTCGAGGGCTATGTCGACCCAGAGGAGGCGAGGCTCGAGGGCCCCTTTGGCGACCACACAGGCTTCTACTCCCTTCCAGATGTCTATCCCGTCTTCCACCTCGAGCGCATAACGCGAAGGCGCGAGCCGGTCTACCCTGCCACCATCGTGGGCATCCCCCCAAAGGAAGACTGCTGGATGGCCAAGGCCACCGAGCGGATCTTCCTGCCCTTCGTGAAGCAGCTCTGCCCCGAGATAGTCGACCTCTCCATGCCCATCGAGGGCGTCTTCCACAACTGCGTGATCGTCTCCATCCGCAAGCGCTTCCCCGGCCAGGCGAGAAAGGTGATGGACTTCATCTGGGGCATGAGCCAGATGGCCTACACCAAGCTCATCGTCGTCGTCGACGCCGAGGTCGATCTCAAGAACCTCTCGATGGTCGCCTGGAAGGTCTTCAACAACATCGACGCACGCCGGGACCTCGTGGTCTGTGACGGGCCCCTCGACGCCCTCGACCATTCCTCCCCCCTGCCGCGCTACGGCGCCCGTCTGGGAATCGACGCGACCCGCAAGGGGCCCGAGGAGGGCCACAACCGTGAATGGCCAGAGAGCCTCTCCATGGACAAGCGCGTCGTGGCCCTCGTGAACGGTCGCTGGTCGGAGTATGGAATCTGAGAGGCTGCGCCGCATCGGCGATGCGGTGATGATCCGCCACACCCTCTTCTCCCTGCCCTTCGCCCTGGCTGCCATCCTCCTCGAGACCGGAGGACGGCCACCGCTCATGAAGATGGTCTGGATACTCCTCGCCGCGGTTGGCGCGCGCAACGCGGCGAATGCCCTGAACCGCATAATCGACAGCGACATCGATGCCCGGAACCCGCGCACGGCCGGCCGCCACCTCCCTTCGGGCCGGCTAGCCCCCAGGGACCTCTGGATCTTCGCCGCGGCGATGATCGCCCTCGTCCTGGTGGCCACCGCCATGCTCAACTGGCTCTGCGTCGCCCTCCTCCCCGTAGCGGGAGTCCTCGTCGTGGGCTACTCATTCTCGAAGCGCTTCACCTGGCTTTGCCACTACTGGCTCGGCCTCGCCTGCCAGTGCGCGACCATGGGCGCCTTCCTGGGCATCTCGGGCCGCTTTGAGTTCCGCTACTTCGTGTTCTGCGCCGCCGTCGTGCTCTGGGTCGCCGGCTTCGACATCATCTACGCCTTCCAGGACGTCGAGGTCGACCGCAAGCAGGGCATAAAGTCCCTGCCGGCCTCCCTCGGCAGGCTCCTAGCCTGGCTGGCCGCCGCCGGCTCCCACGCCCTGGTCGTGGTCTTCCTCGCGGGGGCAGCCCTCTTCTGGCCCCTCGGCCCAGCCTATCTTGCCGGCATCGGCCTCGCAGCCCTCCTTCTCGCGGCCGAGCATCTCATCCTCCTGCTCGAGCCCTCATTTGGAGTGGCGGCCAAGGCCGGGGGCGAGGATCCCGGGGAGGGGCACCTGAAGGTCGCGGCCTACCGGATCAACGAGATCCTTCCCTTCGTCGTCCTGGCCGGTCTCGCGGTCGACCTCTATCTGCTATAATCCCCCCATGGCCCGCTATCTTGTGTGCATGACCGGAGCATCGGGAGCCGCCTATGGCCTACGCCTCCTCTCTGCCCTTTCATCGCTCAGGGCTGCCGGCACCCAGGTCACCGAGATCCACCTTGTCGCCACCCCCTGGGCCAGGCGAGTGGTCTCGCACGAGGCCGGCCGGCCCCTCGATGAGCTCCTTGCCGAGCCGGCTCTCGCAGGCATTGTCCAGCACGGCAGCGATGAGCTCGCGGCCCCGCCTTCTTCGGGTTCATTCCGTTTCGCGGCCACCGTAATCGTCCCCTGCTCGATGGGCACGGCGGGCGCGGTCGCCGCCGGCCTCTCCGCGAACCTCGTGCAACGGGCCGCCTCCGTCGCCCTGAAGGAGGGCTGGCCCCTTGTCCTCGTGCCCCGCGAGACCCCGCTGTCCCTCCCGGGCCTGAGGTCCCTCCTCGCTCTCAAGGAGGCGGGGGCCAGCATCCTTCCCGCCAGCCCGGGCTTCTACACCAGGCCCGTCTCCATCGACGAGCTCGTCGACCAGATCGTTGCACGCATACTGGACCGTCTTGGGTTGCCGGATTCGGGAAGCCCGAGATGGGAAGACCAAGGAGAAGAATAGACATGACCAGGATCAGCCTGAGGGCCCTGTCCCTCGTCGCGGCCGCAATGATATCGCACAAGGCCTTCTGCGCGCCTGCGGCGCCCCCCGTCCCCCCGGCGGTGATAAGGGTCGCCGTCCTGCCCGACGCAGACTCCCTCCCCCTGCTTGTCGCCGACGCCGAGGGCCGCTTCGCGGCCGAGGGCCTGTCGGTGAGGATCGTGCCCTTCAAGACGGCGGTCGAGAGGGATGCTGCCCTCCAGGCGGGGGCGGTCGACGCCGCCGTCTCGGACCTCCTCGCTGCCGCCCTTGCCGCCCAGGCCGGCTTCGAAGTGCGAGTGGCGAGCCTGACCGACGGGCGCTATGGCATCGTCTCCGCGCCGGGATCGGGCATAACCGAGGCCTCCCAGCTTGCAGGCCTGAGCATCGGCATCTCCACGAACACCATCATCGAGTACGCCGTCGATTCGCTGCTGCGGCGCTCGGGCCTCGCCCCGCAATCCATCAGGGCCCTCGCCGTGCCCAGGATCCCGGTACGCATGGAGCTCCTCCTCGCCGGCCAGCTCAAGGCCGCCTGCCTGCCCGAGCCCCTCCTCACGGCGGCCCGCATGAGGGGCGCTCCCCTCATCGCCGCGAGCGACGACGCGGGCCTGCACGCGGGGGTCCTCCTCTTCTCCAAGGCCGTCCTCGACGGCCGAGGGAGCGAGGTCGCTGCCTTCTTCCGCGCCTACTGGAAGGCTGCCCAGGCGATCAACGCAAACAACGAGGCCTACAGGGACTTCCTGGTTGACAAGGCGGGCTTTCCCGAGGAGACCAGGGCCTCGTACAAGTTCGTCCGCTACGAGAGGCCCCGCCTTCCCGCAGAGAAGGACATCTCCGATGTGCTGGCCTGGATGCGCCTCAAGGGGATCCTGACAGCCCGGATCGAGCCCGCATCCCTCCTTGACGGAAGGGCGCTCACGGGATGGTGAGGCTCGACTCGGTCTCGGTCTCCTACAGGATGCGGGGCCAGTGCGTCCCGGCCGTCGAGGACATCGATGCCGAGTTTCCAGCGGGCAGCATCACCGCGATCATCGGCCCCTCGGGCTGCGGCAAGACGAGCCTCATCCAGGCCATGGCCGGCCTCGTGCATCCCTGCTCGGGCAGGGTGCTGATCGAGGGCGAACAGCTCGCGGGGGTCAGACGAAAGACCGCGGTGATCTTCCAGGACTACGGCCTCCTGCCCTGGAAAACCGCAAGGGCCAACGCCGAACTGCCTCTCCTCCTCGCGGGCATGGATCAGCGGGATCGCCGCTCGCGCGTGGAGAGCGTCCTCGAGGAGCTCGGCCTCTCGGCCTTCGCCCGTTTCTATCCCGGCCGGCTCTCGGGCGGGATGCGCCAGAGGCTGGCCGTCGCCAGGGCCCTCGCCGCTGAGCCCGACCTCCTGCTCATGGACGAGCCCTTCTCCAGCCTCGACGCCCTCACCCGCGAATCCCTGCAGGAGACCCTCCTCGAGGTGCACGCACGCCACGGCACGACGATAGTCCTCGTCACCCATTCCATCGAGGAGGCTGCCTACCTGGGGGATTCCCTGATCGTGATGGGCGGCCGGAACCCGGGCAGGATCGCCTCAAGGCTCTCAAGGCCGCGGGGCCAGGTTGGCGGACTGGTCTCTTTCAGGGCCTCGGGGGACTTCCTCTCCCTCACCACCGAGCTCAGGCGGGCCCTCGCCGACGGGCCTTCCGGCGGCCTTAGCCATGGCTCCGGGACGCCTGGGCCGGGAGGCGCCGCGTGAGGGTCGAGGGGAACCTGGGCAAGGCCCTCCGCGCGGCAGCGGCGGCTGCGGTCATCCTGCTGCTTTGGGAACTGGCATCCCTCGCAGTCGCCCGCTCCTTCCTCCCTGGTCCCGAGGCCGCCCTGGGCCGCCTCGTGTCGCGCATCGCGAACGGCAGCCTCCTCCCCCACATCGCCGCCTCGCTCCGGAGGGTCGTCCTGGCCCTCCTCGTCGCCGCTCCCCTCGCGACAGCGCTCGGCCTCGCCTCGGGCCGCTCGCCCGCTCTGGACTCCCTGGTCTCGCCCTTTGTCTACCTCCTGCACCCCCTGCCAAAGGTCGCCTTCCTTCCCGTCATAATGCTCTTCCTCGGACTCGGGGACGTGGCGAAGGTCTTCCTAATAGGGATCATCATCTTTGGCCAGATGCTCGTCTCAGGGCGGGACGCGGCCAGGGCCGTGCCCAGGGCCCTCGTCGATTCCGTCCGCTCGCTGGGGGCGAGGCGCTGGGCCGTGATGCGCCACGTCGTCCTGCCCGCCTCCCTCCCGGCCCTGCTCTCCTCGCTCAGGGTCAGCCTGGGGACGGCGATCGCCGTCCTCTTCCTGGCCGAGAGCTTCGCCGCCGAATCTGGCCTCGGCTGGTACATCGTCGACTCCTGGACCCGGGTCGACTACCCCGACATGTACGCCGCGATCGTCGCCCTCTCGGTCTTCGGCCTCGCCTGCTACCTCGCCGTCGACATGGCCGAGGCCGTCCTCTGCCGCTGGCGAAATACCGACTAGAACAGCCCCAGCCTCACGCCGAAGGAGAGCTTGGGTATGAAGCCGCCGCTGTCGACCGAGGAGAGAACCCATACCTGGATCTCGCTGTACAGGGAGAACTTCTTGAATGTCTGTAAACGTCAAAACAACCGCGCGTTGAGCGCATAGCTCGAATCGGGCATCTTCCTTTCGAGGAGGATGCCGATGGAACGACACGGCCCTGAGTTCTGGAAGAAGCGCATTGCCGAGCAGCAATCGCGGAGGCAGAGCGTC
>JANXYO010000137.1 GCA_025356015.1 Spirochaetaceae bacterium | reverse complement strand
CTCGATGGGGTTCTGGGTCGCGATGACCATGAAGGGCGAGGGCAGGGCGAGGGTGGAGCCCTCGAGGGTGGCCTGCTTTTCCTCCATGGCCTCGAGGAGTGCGGATTGGGTCTTCGGGGGCGCCCTGTTGATCTCGTCGGCCAGGACGAAGTTGGCGAAGACGGGGCCCTTGAGCAGCCTCAATGCCCCCTCCTTCCTGTCGAGGATATAGGCCCCGGTGATGTCGGCGGGCAGGAGGTCGGGGGTGAACTGGATGCGCTTGAACTCGCAGCCGAGCACACGGGCGAAGCTTCTCGCTGCCAGGGTCTTCGCGAGGCCGGGGTTGTCCTCGATCAGGATGTGGCCGCCCGCGATGGCCGCGGCAAGGAGGCGCTCGAGGAAGGGCCGTTTGCCGACGACTGCGCGCTCGAGCTCGTCGAGGATGGCCTTGCAGCTTGCCCTCGCCTCGGCCGGGCCGGGGCGGCCTGGATCCTGGCCTTCGTTCTGGCGGTTCATCGCTTGTCTCCTTTTTCCGCGAAGCGCAGGGCCTCGAGCTCTCTTAGTGCTGTCTCGGTCTGGCCCAGGAATTCGGGATGGCTCTCGGGAACCGAGGAAGGCCACAGGCGCCTCCGCCTTGGCCCGCTGATCCAGTCGCGTTCGAGGTAGGCGACGAGGCCCTGGCCGGCTTCCCAGTCCCCCGCCTTGATGGCGGCCCTCGCGCCCGCGTCGTCCTGGCCCCGCTCGAGGGCGACCAGGTCGCGGCCGAGGCCGCGCAGCCTCTCGGCGACCCTGTCGCGGCCAAAGGCGCTCGTGACCGAGTCCTCGAGGAGGCGGGCCAGGCTCTTGGGACCCTCGCGGGCGGGGCCGCCCTTGAGTCTCACGGTGCGCCGGCGTGGGCGTCCGTGGTGCTGACGCAGGAGGAGGACGAGGGTAGCGCCGAGGATCCACAGGGCGGCAATGAGGCGGCCGGCCGCGGGGAGGAAGTCAGACCAGGAGCTCATGCGCGGCCCCCGGCGCCCTCGCCCCCTGTGGCCTTGCCGGCCTCTCCTGTCCTGCCAGGATCCCCCGCGTGCCTCTCCTCGATCGAGGCGAGGGCATTGAGGGCGCGTTCGCGGTCCTCCTCGGTGCAGGCCTCGTTGGAATAGCGCGCCTTCTCGAAGCTCGCGGTGAGGGCCGCGATCTCGCCCTCGGTGGCGCCCTCGTCGGCGAGGAGGGCGGCGAACTCCCTTGCGGTGAGGCTGGCCGCCCTGTCGCTCGCTCCCTGGAAGAGGGCGCACATCTCGGCGTAGCAGGCGACGATCGCATCCCTGATCTCGTCGCCGAGCTCGAGGCGCCGCCTGATCGCGGTGACCGCGGCGGCGAGCTCGCTCTCGGTGGAGGCGGGAGGCGCGCCTCGGTCGCTCAAGGCGATCGCGGCGACGAAGGCGAGGCAGAGGGCCGCCCCGAGGGCCAAGGCCGCGGGGAAGAGGAAGGCGGGTGGCAGAGTGGCCCGGGGCTCGAGAGCGGAGCGAGGCCCGGCGGCCGCCTGTGGGGCATCGGCGGCCGCTGCCGCGGGAGCTGGGGGAGTAAGGCCGGGAGGGGGGGCCTGCTCGGTCCGCCTGTTCTGCGCGATGTACCAGGCGGCCAGGATGACGAGGGCCATGACGACGATCTGGGCGTTGCGCTTCCGGCCCTGTCTCGCACCGCCCTTCCTGCCCTGGACCATGCCGAGGACGATGAGGGCCACGAGGCTCGCGAGGGAGGCGCCGACAAGGAGGCCGAACAGGGGCTCGGCGATCCACCTTGATCTCTCGAGGGCCGAGCGCAGGAGTTCCAGCACGGAGGAGGGGGAGGGGCCGCTCCGGGGCCGGGGCGAGACGACAAGGGCGCAGAGGCCGAGGGCGGCGAGGGCCGCCACCGAAAGCAGGGTCCTGCGAAGCCGCGACCTAGCCGACATCGGAGCCGATCTCGATCACCAGGCCGTCCCAGGCCGGACGGGCGCCGACATCGGCGCCATATTTCGCGCAATGCTCCTCGAGCTCCTCGTGGGTGGCGTCATGGGCGATGTGGGTCAGCCAGGTCTCCCTTGCCCCCACGAGCCTGGCCGCCTCGATGCCCTGGTCGACGCTGAAGTGGGTGGCGTGCGGCCTCCAGCGCAGGCCGTTGATCGTGAGGACCTCGACGCCGCGCAGGAGCGCAAGGCTGGGCTCGGGGATGGCCGAGCAGTCGGTGATGTAGGCGAAGCGCCCGAATCTCCAGCCCAGGATGGGCAGAGCGCCGTGGAGCAGGGGCAGGGGGATGATCCTCAGGGCCCCGATGTCGAGCGCTCCCGAGGCGAGAAAGAGCTCGATGCGGGGCTTGCCGCCCCCCACCTGGGTCTGTCTGAAGACGTACTCGAAGCGGGAGCGGGTTTCCTCGATGGCCTCGGCGTTGCCGTAGACGGGGAGGATCCTGTCGTTGGTGAGGGGGCGGACGTCGTCAAGGCCCGCGACGTGGTCGGCATGGGAGTGGGTGAGAAGGAGGGCGTCGAGGCGCTCCAGGCGCCCTTTCTGGCCGAGGCCGACCCGCCTCGCCTGGAGCCTGAATTCGGGGCCCGCGTCGACGAGCACCGTCGCACCCTCGGCTTCGACGAGGACCGAGGAACGGTATCGCGCATCGCGCGGATCGGTCGAGACGCAGGTCCTGCACGAGCAGCCGATCACGGGCACGCCGAAGCTCGTGCCCGAGCCGAGGAAATGGACTCGCATGGGAGGGATTATGGACCGGGGCCCGGGAGCTCGCCTAGGCGGACACCCGCTTGATGGCGATGCCGCGTTCGGTGCCGGCCGCCTGTGCCCCCGGCGCGGGGGCCTGCTCGCCTGGGTGCTGGCCGCCTTCCTTGTGCCGGTCGGCCTGCGAAGCGTCGGGGGCCATTTGGCCGCCCGTGGGCTCGGTGGGCCCAGCCCCCGGGCCTGCGAGCTGGAAACGCCCGACAGCCACCCTGATGGCAGACGCGGTGTCGGCGTTCTCCCGCGATAGCTCGGAGAGCATGTTGGCCGATTCGTCGATCCCGTGGATTCCCATCGCGACCTCCTCGGCGGCGTTGCGGTTCTCCGAGCTCAGCTTGCGCACGTCCTCGACCGTCCTCGCGATGACCTCGGCCTCCTGGCCAAGGGAGTCGGAGGCGCCGGAGAGCCCGCTCGCCGTCTTCGAGAGGGTGTCGATGGCGGCGAGGATCTCGTCGCTCCTGCGCGCGAGCGTCACGAGGGACTCGGCCACGGCGGCGAGCTCGACGATCATGCGGTCGATCCCGTCTATCGCGGCCCCTATGGATTCACGGGTCAGCTCGGTCGTCGAACCGGCCTCCCTCACCGCTATCGAGGTCTCCTCGATGGTCTTGCTGATGCCCTGGGCGTTCTCCGCCGTGCTCTCGGAGAGCTTCCTGATCTCCTCGGCGACGACCGAGAAGCCTCTCCCCGCGTCACCGGCGTGGGCGGCTTCTATGGCCGCGTTCATGGCAAGCAGGCCCGTCTGCTCGGCTATGCCGTTGATGATCTCGACGAGCTCGAGGGTCTTGCCGGCGCTCTCCTCCATCGTCCTCATCGAGGCGACAGCTCCCTCCACGGAGTTCCTGCCCTCGGCCCCGAGGGTTGAGACCCTGGAAGCGAGCTGTCGCTGGACCTCGGCCTTCTCCGAGAGGCCGCGAAGGTCCTCGGCCATGCTCTTGATGAGGCCGACCGAGGTCTTGATGGCCCCTTCGAGATCCTTTACGGAGCCCGCGACCGTGCGGGTGGCGTTGAGGATGGCATCCTTGGCCTTTTCGGCCGATTCGGCGGCGCCGTCGAGCCTCTGCGTCTGGCCCTTCATGGAGACGATATTCGCCGATATCTCGGTGATGGTCGCGGCCGACTCGGCCGAATGGGCCGCGAGGATCTCGCCGGTCGAGGCGCTCTTCTCTGCGGCCTGGCGGACGTCGAGGATGATGGTGGACAGGCCCGACGAGAGCTCGACGACGGCCTTCTGGATCGCCCCGATCTCGGTGACGGTCGTCGTGGAGTTCCCGACTCGGAGGTCGCCCTCGGCCAGGGAGGAAAGGCTCGACCTTATGTGGCCCACCGACCTCGAGATGCTCCTCGTGACCAGGATGATGACGCCGAGGCCCAGGGCCAGGGCGAAGGCCCCGACCACGAAGCCGATCCTGAGGTTCGTATAGAGGATATCCATCGCCACCGAGACCGATTCGACGACGACGATGCGCCAGTCAAGGCCCCTCGAGTCCGTGAAGGGGCTCGAGCTGACGAAGTAGGTGCCTTCGGCGGTCTTGAGCTCCGAGACCCAGGTCGAGTTGCCCTCGCTCGCGGCGCTGACGGCGTCCGCGCCCTTGATACCCGCGGCCTTGGCGAACACGGGGTTGGCGCTCTCCTTCGCGGGAAGAAGGATGAGGGCCCCGCCCTCGCCTTCCTTGGTGACAGAATCGCCAGTGCTGGTGGCGACGACCTCCCCCTTGCCGGTGAGGAGGAAGGCCTGGGTGCTGCCGCCGGCCACGGCAGCCTTGAGCCGGGCATTCAGTGCGTCGAGGGGGACTTCGGTTGCGAAGACCCCGCGCAGGTCCCCGGCTGGGTCCTTGAGGGGCACATAGGCCGCGACAACGGGACCGCGGCTCTCGTCGTCCACGTAGACCTCGGTCCAACCGGGATTCATGCTGGCCGCCGCGGCCACGTAGGAGGGTTTTTCGGCGGGATTGAAGGCGCTGGCCTTCTCGAGCCTGGCCGCCTTTCCACCCGAGGCAAGGGTGTAGGTCTCAAGAAGTCCCTTTGTCGCCTCGTCCTTGACCGCGAAAAGCCCGGTGCCGTCGACTGCGCGGTTCACGGCTGCGTGCCTGCCAAGGGAGTCGGTGTAATACGCGCTCGCGGCCTCTTGAGTAAGGCCCGTCATGTAGTAGAGGACCTGGCGCAGCTCCCTTGGCCTGTCTATCCGGATGGAGCCGTCCTCTCCCAGGCGCTCAAGGCTGTCGACGAGGATGGCCGGCGCCTGGAGGAAGGACCTGATCCGCCCCTCGATCTCGCCCGAGGTCCTCCACGCGAGGAGGTTTGTCAGGGACTGGACGGTCGCGCGACCCGCGAGGATGGCGCTCGCCCCTATCGAGCCTATGGAGATGAGGAAGACCAGGGCGTAGGGGACTATGAGCAGAACCCAGAGGGGAATTCGTCCATCACGTTTTGCCATATGCAGCTCCTGGGAGAGGTACCTTCCTGGCCGGCATCAAGAGATAGTCTGGTCGATCCGGCCGCGGAAGCAAGGGATTTCTCTCAATTATATATCACGCAACATCCTGCTAGGGGAGGGATGGCGGTTCGAAGGCGCCCTCGATGGGCAGCCTGACGAGGTGCACGAAGTCCCCGCCCAGGCGTTTCATGAGGGCATCGAGACCCGTCTCCACGTCGCTCTCGAAGACGGAGACCGTGAACTGGCCGCCCTCCTCGAAGTAGGGCGCGAGGACGGCCACGTGGTAGTGCCGCCTGAGGCCGAAGATCTCGCCTCCGCCCTTGCGGGAGATGCTGGCGAGGTAGAGGGAACCCGGTTCCCTGAGGGCGAGGACGTAGAGCAGGGACTTGAGGCCCGCCGCCGCGTAGCCCCGGTTCGCGTCGTAGACCGGGTAGGGGTCGTAGGGAGCCCCGCCGTTCACCGCCGCCGCCTCGATCGGCCTTGCCACCAGGGCGAAGGGCGAGACCCTGACGTCGCCGTCGCCGAGCTGGTGGCTCGTTGCCGGGTCCCTGGCCCTCGCGAGGGCCAGGCCGAGGTTCCTCGTCCAGTCCAGGCCAAAGAAGGGATCGAGCTCCTCCTCGTAGGCCGCCGCGAGGTTCGAGCCCCGCAGGTCGACATGGCGCGCCGCCATGGCCCTGGGGTCGAGGAGCATGCCGGTGAGAGGCCGGTAGAAGCCGTCGACGACCCATTTCGCGAAGCCCGAGCAGTTGAGGCCCGGCTCCCCGGCCTGGGGCTCACCGTTGCGGATGAGAACGGGCCTGCCGGCCTCGTCCATGGCCCCGTCATCGGCGTAGCGAAGGCCGCTCAGGCGGGAGCGTATCGTGGCAACGACCGAGCGCAGGCTGGAATAGAGCCCCGGCCTGGGGGAGAGGAGTCCCCATTCGACGCTCGCGGCCGTCCAAGAGACAATGTCGGCGAGGCTCGAGCGGCAGGCCTGGTCGAAGGGCAGGGGGAGGGGTACCTCGCGGTTGAGCACCCCCCCGTAGAGGACAAGGTCAAGCATCGAACGGTCGCCTGCCGGGTAGATCCTGATGAAGCTGCCTGTGTCCGACCTGAGGAAGACCTTTGCCTGGACAGGGAGGCCGCCCGCGACGGAGCGCTTTATGATCCAGGTTCCCTGTGAGTACAGGACGGGCCCACCAGACCCTCCAGAGCCCGGGCCAGGAGGCGAATCGGGGAGGGCTGCGGCGATGAGGTAGTAGAAGGCCCCGTCCCTCGTCGAGAGGATGCGGAAATCCCTGTCCTCGCCCCTTACCGTGGTGGGGGACTTGGAGAGGGCCGTCGCGGCCGAGGCCCCGAAGAAGCCGTCCCAGTAGCGTCTCCTGAGCTGGGTGCTTTCGGGGATGAGCCTCAAGGCCCTGTCCCCGGGAAGGGGGGGCGTTCCCGCCAGTGCAGGACGGGGGTCTGGGGCGGGGCGGGGCCCGGTGGCCGGGCCGGCGGCCTCGAGGGCCGACCACGAGCCCGCGACGAGGAGGAAGGAGGAGAGGATCGCGACTGAAGCCGCGCGAGCAGGTCTTTTCGTGGCCATGTGCTATATTGTCGGCTCCCAGGCCCTCGGCCTACAGTCCCCGGTCCATCTTGCCGATACTCAGAATCGACCCTATCACGCCGGAGCCCCTAAAGACATGCGCCCAAGCAATTTCCTGCTCTTCCCCCTCATGCTTTCCATCGCCGGCCTCGCGGGTGGGGTCCTGGCCGTCGGGGCGGGCGATTCGGCCCTGGCAAGGGAGGCTCCGGCCGGGAGCCCAGCCGGCCAGGCCACTGTAAAGACGGCGATGGCGGCTCCCTCAGGCGGAGCCATGCCGACGGGATCCATCGCCGCGAAGGTGGCCTACCGCTGGTTCCCCGCCCTCTACGACCCCAGCATCGTGCCGTCAGCCGCCCCCCTCCCCACCGACATATTCGACGAGGGCGAGGCCAATGGCCCCGGCACCGGGCTCGAGGCGAGGCTCCCCCTCCTCGCGAACAACCAGATCGTCGCCTTCTACGGCAAGCCCGGCTCCAAACGCATGGGCATCCTCGGCGAGTACCCGAAGGAGCAGCTCGCCGACCTCCTCGAGGGCTATTCGAGGCTCTACGACGAGGCGAACGGGCCGACGGGGGTGATTCCCGCCTTCTACCTCATCTACGGCACCTGCTGGCCCGAGGGGGAGATAGGCTACCTCAAGGAATCGGTGGCCCTTGACTATATCGAGTACGCCAGAAGCCGCGGCATGATCGTGTTCATCGACCACCAGATCGGGAAGTACTCCGTGGACGAGGCGGTGAGCCGCCTCTTGCCCTTCCTGAAGTACCCCAACGTCCACCTCGCCCTCGATCCCGAGTGGCGCACGACGGCCCCCATGGAGGAGATAGGCGGAATCAGCGCCGAGGAGCTCAACTCGGCCCAGGCAGCCATCCAGCGCTACATGGACAGGGAGGGCATCCCCGGCATCAAGATGCTCGTCGTTCACCAGTTCAAGGACAAGATGATCGAGGGCCGCGAGCGGGTGAAGGCCGACTTCGAGCGGGTCCTCCTCATCCATACGGCCGACGGCTTCGGCGCCCCCGCCATCAAGAAGAGCGCGTATTCCTTCAATGCGAGGGCCGCCAACATGCCCCTCAAGGGCTTCAAGCTCTTCTTCAAGACCACGGTCCCCGGGGCAGGCTACGACGATCCCCTCCTCACCCCCCCCGATGTCCTCGCCCTCGAGCCCCGTCCCGTTCTGGTCATCTACCAGTAGTCGGGGCCCCGGGGCCGCGCTATCCTTATGACGAAGCATTTAATCCGCGCTCTCTCTTTCCACAGGAGGAAGGCATGCACTCGGTAAGATCGCTCGCCCACCGCATCCTCGTCACGGCGCTCCTCGCGTCCCTGCTGCCGGTGGCCGCGCTTGCATACGATCCCCCTGCCGGGGGCAGCCTCGTCCCCATCCTCCCATCCGCCGCCGCCATCCCCTACGGAACCACGGCCACGGCCCTCGACGCGCCCTGGGCCGACTGGCTCAACCCGGCCGCCTCGGCCGGCCAGCAGAGGCCCGTCCTCGACGCGAGCCTCGTGGGCATCAGCGACTTCTCCTCCCAGGGCTACGGCGCCGCGGCCTCCCTCGGCCTGTCCCTCCCCACTCCCTACGCGGTCTGGGGAGGCGGGCTGCGGCTCATCACGACGCCAAGCGCGATGAGCGATCTACCCCTCGGCACGATGGGCCAGGCCCACGCCACCATCGCCAAGGACCTCTTCCCCAACTTCTACGTCGGCGCCGGCCTCGGCCTCACCCTCGGGACCAACGGGGGCTCGGGATGGGGCGCGGGTCTTGACCTGGGCATCATCCACAAGTTGGGCGATGTCGGCCTCTTCAAGGAGCTGCGCTGGGGCGCGACCTTCACCAACATCGGCAAGGGATACGAGACTCCCTCGCCCGCGACGGGCCTCAACGGGGGAAGCGCGAGCGCCTATCCCCCGCCCTTCGCCTTTGGCCTCGGGGCCCGCGCCCTCCTCATCAGGACCGCCGACGTCAAGGCCGGCATCGGCCTCGACTTCTCCGTCCCGACCTTCGCCGACCTCATCACCACGGTGTCCACCAGCTTCACCTGGCGCGATGTCGTGGGTCTGCGCTTTGGCTGGGGCTTCAGCGCCCTCGAGCTCTCCAAGGGCAACGCGCGCAGCTTCATGCCAGCGATCGGCCTGAGCGCCACCATCCCGCTCCAGAGCGGCTCCAAGCAGTCCCTCCTCGCCAAGCAGGGCTTCGAGTCGGCAGACCTCAAGCCCGCCCTCACTGTCGCCCCCCTCTATGGCAAGCTCTGGGCCATGGGCATCGGCGCATCCCTGCCCATGGGCTCGGCGGCCAAGGTGCCGCCCAGGATCGTCGCGAAGTTCCCCTCCTCGAGCTACGGCCCAGCCTACATCTCCCCCAACAACGACGGGATCCAGGACCTCCTCGAGATCCCGGTCAGGATCACCGCTCCCCGCTACATCGTCGGCTGGACCTTCACGATCAAGGACGACAAGGGCAAGGACGTCAGGAAGATCTTCAACAAGGAGTCGCGGCCCGAGGGCGATGGCTTCAAGGGTCTCTGGGACCGCCTGGTCTATGTCAAGAAGGGCGTGCCCATCCCCGACAAGCTCGTGTGGAACGGAGTCGCCGACTCGGGCCAGGTCGTGAGCGACGGCAACTACAGCGCCTTCATCGAGGCCGTCGACGACAACGGCAACCGCGGCGCCGTGGGGCCCTTCCCCGTCGTCGTCAAGGTGGCTCCCCCCGCCGCCCAAGTCAGCTTCGCCGAGAGCCCTCCCATCTTCAGCCCCGACGGTGACGGCAACAAGGACAGCCTCCTCATCAAGCAGACAGGCACGGCCGAGGACCTCTGGAAGGCCAGGGTGCTCGATGCGGCGGGCGGCACGGCGAGGACGGTCGAGTACAAGGCACTGGCCCCTGCCGACTTCGGCTGGGACGGCTCAGGCGACGACGGCAAGGTCGTGCCCGACGGTGTCTACTCCTATGTGATCACGGCCACCGACCGAGCCGGCAACACGACCACAAGGCGCCTCGACAACATCATCATCAACACCCAGCAGCCTCCGGTCAATGTTGTCATCGACCTCGCCGCCTTCAGCCCCAACGCAGACGGGGTCAAGGATTCCGAGACCCTCTTCCCGGTCGTCCCGGTACGCTCAGGCCTGGTCTCCTGGCGCCTCTCCGTCCTCGACGCCTCAAAGCGCGAGGTCTGGTTCACCTCGGGCCAGGGAACGGAGGGGCCAAAGGAGCGCTACAGCTTCGACGGCCGCGGGACCGACCTCAAGACTCTGAGCGAGGGCAAGTACTCGGCCCAGATAACCGTCACCTATCTCAACGGCTATACCACCAAGGCGCTCTCGCCCGCCTTCGTCCTCGACATCACCGCCCCCTCGGGCTCTGTCACCGCCGACAGGCCGGCCTTCAACCCGGCCGGAGCGGCAGGCCAGAACTCGGTGCAGTTCTCCCAGAAGGCTGCCAAGGAAGCCAAGTGGACGGCCGAGGTCCTGGGAGCCGAGGGCAAGGCCGTCAGGACCTGGGCCTACTCCCCCCTGCCGGAAGCCCGCATCGAGTGGGACGGCACCGACGATGGCGGCAAGCCGGTTCCCGACGGGGTCTACACCTATAGGCTCAGGGCCCTGGATGGGGCAGGCAACTCCTTCACCTCGAACACTGTTTCGGTCTCCCTCGACACCGAGAAGAAGGCCGTGCGACTCCTCGCCGACCTCAAGGCCTTCAGCAGCCTCATCGGCGCGGCGCGCAACAGGCTCACCCTCAGTTCCCAGGTCCAGGGCAACGACAAGGTCAAGTCATACGAGCTCTCCATCTCCGCCCAGGACGTGACCGGCCTCGCCGCCGGCAGCGTCGTGCGCACTTGGAAGGACAGCCGCGGCGTGCCCGAGACCTTCACCTGGGACGGCAGCACCGACTCGAAGGGCAAGGCCCCCGACGGCCGCTACCTCGCGCGCATAAGCGTGGCCTACCTCAACGGGGACACGGCGGAGTCCCAGGCGGGCCCCTTCCTCCTCGACTCCGTCCCGCCCTCGATCCAGGTCTCTGCCGAGCCCCTCCTCTTCTCCCCCACCGAGGGCAGCCGCAAAAAGACCGTCACCTTCAGCCAGAAATCGCTGCCAGGCGATGACTGGGAGGGCAGGCTCGTCTCCACCGACGGGACCCTCATCAGGACCTGGAACTGGAAGGGCCAGGCGGGCAACTTCTCCTGGGACGGCACCGACGAGGCCGGCAACCTCGTGAAGGACGGGGGCTACCGATACGAGGTGGCCTCGACCGACGCCGCCGGCAACAAGGGCACGGGGGCCATCCCCTACATCGCCGTCGACAAGAGGCCCACCCAGGTCTTCGTCACGGCCTCGGCCACGAGCCTCTCGCCCACGGGCGACGCCGACAAGCGCAGCGTGGTCTTTACCCTCATCGTCAAGCTCCGGGAAGGTATCGACTCCTGGCACTTCGCCCTCGTCGACAAGGACGGGGTCGAGCGCAGCGTCTACGGCGGCCAGGGCGGGGACATCCCCTCGAAGATAGTCTGGGACGGCAGGGACACCGCGGGCAACTTCAGCCAGGGCGAGTACACGGGCGTCTTCAATGTCGACTACGCCAAGGGCGACCACCCCGAGGCCAGGACGGCGAAGATCCTGGTCAACACCGAGGGACCGAAGGCCGAGGTGAAGATCACCCCCGACATCTTCAGCCCCGACGACTACTCCACGAACAACGAGCTGCACATCGGACTCGCGGTCAAGGACTTAAGCGAGATAGCGACCTGGAAGTTCGAGATCTTCGAACAGGCCGTGGTCGAGGGGGCTCCGGCGGGTGGCGCTCCGAACCAGCGCTCCTTCATGAGCTGGGAGGGCACGGGCACGCCGACCTCTCTGATAGCCTGGGACGGCCGCTCATCGAAGGGCGAGCTCGTCGAGTCGGCGACCGACTACCCCTTCACCTTCACGGCCAGCGACGTGCTGGGCAACCCGGTGAGGGTCGACGGCACGATCACCGTCGACATCCTGGTGATCAGGGAGGGCGACAAGCTCAAGATAAAGGTGCCCTCGATCGTGTTCAGGGCTAATTTCCCCGACTTCGTGGGTCTCGACCAGGAAACCCTGGCGCGCAACGCGAAGGTAGTGGCGCGCATCGCGGCGAGCCTCAACAAGTTCAAGGAGTACCAGGTCCAGATCGAGGGCTTCGCCAACAGCGCGGCCAAGATCACGGGGGCATCGGCCGCCGCGGCCGCCGCCGAGGAGCAGAAGGAGCTCATTCCCCTCTCCCTGGGCCGGGCCGAGCTCGTCAAGAAGCTCCTGGTCCAGAACGGGGTCGACGAGAAGCGGCTCACCACCGCCGGCCTGGGCTCGAGCAGCCCGGTGGTCGACTTCCAGGACGCCCAGAACCGCTGGAAGAACAGGCGGGTGGAGTTCATCCTCATAAAGAAGCAGTAGCCGGCCGCCGCCTGGTATGGCGGCGATCGGGCGCCAGTGGCGCCGGGAGATCCAGTTTGGCGGGCCATGGGTCCGTTGGGCGGTTTCCCGGCGCCTTTTTTATTCCTTCTGGAGGACCCAATACCCTGCGGGCGAGCCTTTCCATTAGCCGGCGCAATGTATTACTTTTCCACTCAGCATCTCTCGAGGAGGTTGGATACCATGGATAGAGGATCGACGCGTTGGCCCCTCATGACCGCGATGGCTGTGCTCGCCCTGGCGATGGCTGGCTGCTCAAGCCTCGGGGGCGTCGTTGAGGCGGCGATGGGAAAACCGGCTCCGTCCAACGCGCAGGCGGCCCCTGATCAGGGCGCGGGGAACGGAGGCTCGGCCCAGGCTGCCCCGAGCCGCTCCGCCTCGTCGGGAAGCCCGGCTGTCGCCTACCAGTACCAGTTCAACTCCTTCTATGGAGGCATGTGGTCGATGGGCTGGTTCGGCTACGGAGAGTCGAATTACAAGCAGGGGCAGGGCACTGTGTGGAACTTTGCCGGCACGGCCAGGCCGGGGGAACAGCTCAGCCTCGAGAGGGCCCTCCTCAAGGTGAACGGCGACAAGTCCCAGTGGTGGCGCTTCCGTCTGGACACGGGCAAGGACAAGGTCCTCTTCGAGTTCCTCGTCGGCGCCGATGGCACAGTCCAGAAGGTCCGCTATCAGGATCCGGACACCAAGACAGTCGGCGAGTTTGTGCCGGCCCAGGGCCAGCAGCAGGGCCAGAGCCCCTCGGGCATGCCGAGGACCAGGGCCGAGATGGCGAGCTATCTCGTGGGCAAGCAGGACATCCAGGTAAAGGGAGGCAGCTTCACCGCCGACCACTATCTCTACCAGGATCCCAAGGCCTCGGGCAAGTCCGAGATCTGGGTGAGTGACAAGGCCCCGGGCTACATGGTGAAGATGGTCTTCACCTCCGCCAAGGACGGCAAGACCTCGAGCGGGGAACTGGTCCAGGTGGAGAGCAACGTGGGCACGAGCCTGTCCTCGTACTAAAGACCTCCCTTCCTGTCCACCTGGAAGGAATGATATTTCCCGGCCGCCGTGCTAGGCTTTCATCCCGGGTAGGTGGACATGAAACCGAGGTATCGCCGCATTCTGATCGTCGCGGCCGCCCTTCTCCAGGGCGCGGCCGCCGTCTTCGCGCAGGCTGTCATCGAGGGGGCCGGCACGGGTCTCTTTGGCTCCTGGAAGGTCCACGGCAGCATCGACGCCGCCGAGTGGAGGCCCGGCCAGGAGATCAGCCTCGAGCTCGAGCTCCTCCTGTCGAGGGACATCGCGCAGAAGGCCGGGGCAGCCGGCATCGTTCCCGACAACGCGGTCCTCTTGGTCACAGCCGAGCGGAGCTTCGACCCCTCGGGCTGGCTGCGTCTCGCCAGCGACGAGAGGATGTCCACGATCCTCACGCCCTCGGGCCTGGCCATCGAGGGCGGCTGGCAGGCCGCGCTGAGCCAGCGCACCGGCTTCTCCTTCAAGACCCCGCTCGAGGTCTTCGGCCGGGGGAGGCTTGAGCCTGTCGGCCCCGGCGAGGTCCTCTTCCCGGGTGGCACGCGCTCCCGCTTCTCGTTCAAGACGAGCCTGCCCATGGACCTGCCCCCGGGCCTCTACCGGCTCCGCGTCGACGCAGGCCTGGCCGTGAAGAACCGGCTCTACAGCCTCTGGGGAGGTGCATTCGCCTCCCGTCCCGCCGCCGACGACAAGGGCAGCGTCTCGACCTTCTGCTCGCGGCTCTTCCCGGCAAGCGCCCCCGGAGTCGATGGGACGATGGTGGAGGCTCGGACGATCAAGGCCAGACTGCCCTGGGTCATCCTCGGTGACTACAACTCCAACGGATCGCGGGGAGTCGTCGCGCGCGAGGACTCGGGCCGTTTTGCACTGTCGAGCAGGAACATCATCCCCGACGAGACGGTCCTACCCCTGCTCGACCCGCAGGGGCGAAAGCTCTCCTACACCCTTGAGCCATCCTTCCCCTTTGACAGCATCGATCCGGGCACCCGGTTCTCGTGGAATCCCACGCGGGGGGAAATAGGGGCAGTCGTGACGGCGCCCGACGGCAGGAAAACCAGGATAGGCCCCTTCCCCGTCGCGGCCTGGAAGGGCCTGGGACCGACGACGAGACGAAAGGAGCTCGGCGCCTGGCTTCCCCAGGGCTACGGCCACTACGAGGTGAGGCTTGAGGGCTGGGTCGAGGACAGCTCGGGGCGGCGTTTTGAGGGCGGGGGGAGCTACGGTTTCTGGATTGCCAAGCGGATGACCATGGCGACAGCCACCTTCCAGGGGATGCCCTACCCGGTCGGTTCGAAATATGGCCGGGACACGGTCTTCATCCCCTCCTTGCCAGCCCGGGTCAAGGTCGACTGCGAGCTCTACCCCGATTCAGAGCCCTCGCGGGTCAAGCGGCTCTCCTACGAGGGACAGGCGACGGTGGCCGGTCTGTACGGGGCCGCCCAGGGCATGAAGCCCTTTCCCCTCGACGAGGCGGGGGAGTACTTCGCCAGCATTCTGGCGACCGCGACCGACGGCGAGGGGGCCCTCTGGGTCTGCTCGATGCGGCACGCGGGGATCGTCTATTCCACCACAAGCGGCATAGTGGCCCACGGCAAGAAGCTCAGGGCGGGAAAGGACTACCTCGAGCGCGGCGAGACGCAAACCGAGGGCTGGGACAGGAGCGAAGGCCTGGAGCGCCAGCTCCAGCACATCGCCTTCCCCTACAACCCGGGCGATGTCCTCCTCATAGCCAGCGAAGGCAGTGGGGCCAACAAGATCGAGCCTGTCCTCACCTGGACCTACCGCGACGAGGCCGCCTCGGCTGCCGCACCCGAGGTCCTGAGGAAGTCGGCCCAGGCATCGAAGACGGCACTCTTCGGGCCGGGCAGCACGGCCGGCTCCAGCGACGCGCAGATAGCCGGGGTCGGTCGATCCAACTGCCGGATCAGGACCTCGAACGGCTATCCCCCCCATCTCTACCCCGAGTACATCACATCGATGGAATACTACTATGGCTCGGCGCCGAGGCCGGGTTTCATGTCGCGCTTTGTCGTGGGCGAGGACGGCTTCAAGGCTCCGTACTGGCCGACGAGCAAGACCAATTTCGGGGCGCAGGCCGGGGCTTCGCCGATGGGCGACCTGCCCGGGGACATCTACCGACTCCTGGGCGGAGTTGTGGTGCGCCACTCGGGCTATGCCACGCAGTACTCGCCCTACATCGCCAACGCCTTCATCCTTCCCAAGGACACGAGGAACAACCGCGTGATCGCCCCGGGAAGCGAGGACCTCATCGGCCCCGACGGGAAGGGGCACAGGTTCTACCTCGTGGGCCTGCGGCCCGGATCGATCTACGCGGCGGGCGCGCCCATGACAGCCGTGGTCCAGATAGACCCGATTCTTCCCGTCCAGATCAGGTACAGCCTCATCTGGCCCGATGGGCACAGGAGGATGGTCGAGGGCAAGGGCGACGAGTTCGGCTACTTCGCGGGCAGCGAGCGCTGGATCCTCGACCAGGCGAGGGTCTACCGCTATACCATCGAGGCTGAGTGGCAGGGCATGGCGGGCGTGATGCCCGGGCTTCCCAGCCAGGGAGGCTATATCTTCGTCACTGATCCCCAGCCGGCTGCGGCTGGCCCCGTCGACGCCCTGTCGTCGGCGAGCGCGGCCCCGGCTGCCTCGGGTCTCAGGCTCGACACCGCGGACAGGATCTTCGACCCGGTCAAGGGCCTGGGTCTCGCCGGCCGCTCCCAGGCAGCGAAGGTGTACTATGTCACCCTCATGCCCGGCGCTGTCCTCGAGCAGGGCGAGCTCCCCGTCGAGAAGGGCCGCTTCTCCTACCACTTCGATCCCCAGGCCCTCGCCGAGCGCTTCCCGATCTACGACATCCAGAACATCCTCTCGGGAAAGCCCGAGCAGGGAAGGCTGGTCCACATCACCTTCTTCAGCGAGGAGCCGGACGGCAAGGGCGGGCTCCGCAGGGCTTTCGAGAAGCTCATCCTCAGGGGCGAGAGCGTCGTCCAGACGGGGCCGTACTGACCGAAGGGTAGATCTCTACGCTTCCGCCCTGCACGCGGCAGCCCAGGAGGGTGGTGACAAGGCCGCCCTCGTCGAGGATCCTGCCCTCGCTGTCCATCCATCCCTCCTCGAGGACGAGGACCAGGGGATTGGGGGCGTCCCCGTCCTCGCAGGAGTATTCGACGAGGATGGCGGGGATCTGGCCGCCCTTCCCGGGGTAGGAGCCGTACACGGGCTTGCCGAAGCCCGCCATAGCGTACTGCCGCTTCACCGCGACTCCAGCCTCGGGGACCGGCGGCAGGTCGGGGAAGGGCGCGTACTCGAGCTCGGATGAGAGGAAGTCCTCGGGGTCGGCCGGGGGGAGGAAGAGCCAGGTCTGGCCGAGGTCGACCAGGCGGTCCCGGCTTCCCGTGGCGAAGCCGGCCGGGGCGAAGTACACACGGAGCTCGAAGTCCCCACCCGCGGTGACGACCAGAAGGTAGAGGCTCCCCGAGCCTTCGCGCTCGAGCTCGTGTAGGTGGTAGGCAACCAGGCCCTCAGGGCCCTGATCGCCGGGGCCCCGCGCCGAGGGTGCGCCGCCCGCCTCGCCTACCACGATGCGCTTCACTTCCCGGACGAGGTAGTCGAGGCCGCCCGTGCCAGCCTCGGCGAAGGACTGGGCGTCGCTCAGGCAGACATAGTCCCCGGCATTGATCCCGGTCCAGTAGCCAGCCTGGTCCCGATCGGGTCCGCCTGCGGCCCCCGAGGCCCTGCCAGAGGCCTTCACGGCGCTACCAGCGGCCCCGCGCCATGCGCAGGGCCCTTAGTGCGACCACGACGAGGACGAAGCCGAGGAAGAGGACCAGGGCGAGGGAGAAGAAGCCGCCGCCGTGGCTCAGGTAGACGCTCTGGGGACCATAGTAGTAATTGTGACGGCTCATGAGAAGATCCATGGTTGCGGCGTCGGCCATCGCGTCATAGAGCATCCAGGTGCCGAGCATGGGATTCATGTAGCCATAGCCGCCAAGGCCCTGGTTGTAGACTATGTTGACGGGGCGTTCTCCCACATAGGTGGAGCCGGGGATCCAGTCGGGACGGACCTGGGGCTCGCTCGGGAAGGTCGAGCGGTACTGCGTGCCGTAGCTCGAGCGGAAGGCCTGGGCGGCCTGGGCCTTGCCCGGGAAGAGGGTCCCGCTCGAGCGCGCCGAGTCGTAGAGGCTTCTCTGGGCGGCGACGCTCGAGCGCGTCTGCGGGGCGACGTACCTGCCCGTGGGCGCAGTGGCCTGGCCCGTCATGCCGCCGGCCGCAGGCCTTGTGGCGCTGCCCCATGAGAGCAGGCCGCCCCCGGAGCGGCCGGCCGTGGCCGACCTCCCGATGCTGGTCGACCTGATCGAGGGCGCCATCCTGAAGCCCCCGCCCTTGAAGCCACCGCGGGCGAAGGCATGGTCGGGGAAGAAGGCGAGGAGGGAGAGGAGGATCGCCGCGAGGGCGAGGTGCCGTGGCTTCTTCATTTCCTACTTTACCTGCGAGGTGACGAGGGCGGCATAGAGGATTGCGATGGC
Source organism: Spirochaetaceae bacterium (assembly GCA_025356015.1). Lineage (GTDB taxonomy): Bacteria > Spirochaetota > Spirochaetia > Treponematales > Rectinemataceae > JANXYO01. The sequence continues at coordinate 19,968 of JANXYO010000137.1, read as the reverse complement.
TATCGATCCGACCGCCGTGACGGCCGCCGCCGCCGTGTTCTTCTGGGCCGAGATCTCGTCGGCCGAGTTGGACCTTGGAAGGAGGACCAGGGATGCCAGGGCCCTGCTCAGGCCCAGGACGAGGAGGCCCAGGCCGGCGAGGACCAGGCTCACGAGGAGCTCCGTGCCCAGCTCGCTTCCCGCGCCGGTGAGGGCTGCCCTGACGACGATGCCCGTCGCGACGAAGAAACCGGCGAGGCTCGCTCCGGCCGCCGGATTGTCCCTCTCTCCCAGCTCGGCCCTGACGTCGAAGCGCGCGACCAGGCGGAAGAGGTACCAGGAGAGGATGAGGAAGGCCTGGCCGAAGGCCCAGTACACGGCTATGTCGCGCAGCATGAAGAGGTAGAGCGAGCTGCTGCCCGCCATGACCCCTGCGGTCACGAGGCCAGAGGCGGTCATAAGGCCACCGAAGGCGAAGCCGACGCCGAGGTTCCTGTCCCTGACAATCTCGTCGTTGATGCTGAAGCTCCTCAGGATGACCCTGTCGCCAATGAGCATGCTCAGCCTGAGGAGGACTATCGACGCGATGCCCGACGTCGCTATGTCCCTGAGGTTCTCGAGGGGCGAGGGAGAGAGCTCGAGAAGGGAGGCGCCCAGGGCAAGCGCGAGGCCCAGGAGGTAGCCTGACAGGAGGGTGCCGAAGGCGGGGTTGTCCCGCTCCGTCAGCTCGGCCTTGTCATCGATCCTGGGAGTGGTCCAGTCGAAGAAGTACTTCCCGAGGAAGAACAGGGCGAGGGCGAGGAGGAAGTAGGGGAAGAGACTCAAGGCCGTGGTCAGTGCGAGGATCAGGGCGTCCATTGGCGCCTCCTTGGCCACTAGGGTACTTGCTCCGCAGGCGGAGGGTCAAGGAAATGATGGCCCTGCCGTGGAGGGCGGCCTAGTCCGGCGTCTTCGTGCCCAGGTCCTCGTCCGCGATGCCGAGGAGGCCCGCGACCCTGCCGTCCTTGAACAGGCGGGCGATCTCGCCGAGGGCGCGCAGGTGTTCCTCGGGCCCCTGTTCCGCCGGGGCGCAGAGCAGGACGATGATCTTCGCGGGCCGGTCGAGTGCGAGGATGCGGAAACCCTCGGGCCTCGCCCCGAAGAAGACCAGGGCTTCGCCCACCTCGTGCACGTGGGCGTGGAGGAGGACAATGCCCGGCTTTAGCTCGATCGGCTGCTTCTGGGCTATGTCGGTGAAGAGGCCGGTGAGACGGGAGAGGACCTTGCGGTCCCCCTCGAAGGCCGGGCGAAGGAGCTCGCGTATCGCGTCGGTGATGGCCGAGGAGGCGAGGGCGGGGCGCACGCGGCCGGCCAGGGCCGAGCGCTCGAAGATCCCCGATCCGGTGGCGGCGGCCGGGTCGAGGGCCACCAGCTCGACGCCTGCGCCAGCCGGCTCGGGCCGCTCGGGGAGGTAGCAGAGGAAGAGGGGGACCTCGGCCAGGTCCTCGGCGAGGCGCTGGGGGAGCTTTTCCAGGGCGGGGTGCCATGCGGGCTCTCCCGGGCGGACGCAGAAGAGGAAGAGGGCGATCCTGCCGTGGCCCTGGTCGCGCACGGCCGCGCCGAGCTCCTTCCATGACTCGAGCTCGGCGAACTTCACCTGGCCATGGGCCCGCAAGTCCCCCAGGGCTGCCCTGGCCGCCGGGCCGTTCGGCCTCGTCGTCAGTACCCTGAGCCGCGAGCCCGTGTTCCTGAGGAAGGTTGCGAGTATGGCGATGGAGCGCTGGAAGCCGGGATGCCGCTCGGTGAGGGGCGGCAAGACGAGGATGCTGCGGTCGATGGCCCCGAGAGCGGCGACCATGCGCGCGACTATCACCAGGGCCTCGCTGCCGAGGATCACCTGCTCGATGGTGCTGCCGTACAGCGAGTGGGAGAGGCGGGGGGCCCTGTTCCAACCCATGACGATGACCCCCGCCCTGTTGTCGGCCGCGGCCTGGAGCAGGCCGTCTGCCGCGTTCATGCTCACCCGGGTCGAGGGGAAGACCGGCACCGCGGCCGCGACTCCCTCGACGACGGCCTGGGCAAGGAGGTTCTCGGCCCCGACGAGCTCCTCGTGGCTCGACTCGGCCTGGGCGACTATGGCCACAGGGAAGAGGGGGGCCTCGCTCCCCCTCTCCCGCAGGAGGATCGAGAGGTCGACGAGGCTCCTTATCGAGGAGGGATTGGACAGGGCGATGAGGACCCGCGTTGGCGGACGCAGCCTCGCCGTCTCCGCCTCGCCCTTCACGGCCGCGAGCTGCTTCGCCGCGCGCCGGCCGAGCTTGCGGGCCATGAAGCAGCTCGCGGCCACGAGGAGGAGGACGGAGTCGAGGGTCGCCGCGTTGAACAGGCCAAGGTCCCATCCGACAAAGGCTATCGCGAGGGTGAAGGCGGCGTGGTTCATTGACAGGCCGAAGAGCATGCCGCTCTCATGCGGGGTGTAGCCAAGGAAGAGCCTGGCCAGGGCCGAAGCGAGCCACTTCGCGGCGACGCTGGCCGCGATGATGAGGAGGGCCTGGGCGAGACCGCCCAGGCTCCCGTAGAGGGCCGCGGGATCGCAGAGGCCCCCTACGTAGATCAGGAAGAAGGGGACGAACAGTGTGTCCCCCACGAAGGCGAGCCTTTTCATGAGGGCGCTCGACTCGGGGATGAAGCGGTTGAGCAGGAGGCCGCCCAGGAAGGCCCCGATCAGGGGCTCGAGGCCCGCGGCCTCGGCGGCGAAGGCGCAGGCGAAGCCGGTGGCGAGGACGAAGGCGAACTCGATGGAGCCGTCGCTCTTCACCTTTTTGAAGAAGCGCGTTGCGATCCAGGGGATGACCAGGACCGAGGCGGCCGCCCACAGGGCCACGAGGATCGCGAGGCGGAAGGCGGCTGCCGGCCCCTCGAGGCCGCGCGTTGCGCGGGCGAGGACGGCCAGGACGGCCAGGGCCAGGCTGTTGGCTATCGCCGAGGAGGCGACCGAGGCGACGACGGCGCGCTGGCGGGAGAGGCCAAGGCGCTGGGCTATGGGATCGCAGGCCAGGGGGCTCGCGGCGAAGACGCAGCCGAGCAGGAGGGAGGGGAGGAGGCCAAGCTCCAGGACTCCCAGGCCCAGGCCGAGGGCGGCCAGGAAGGGCAGGAAGAAGGCCAGGCTTGAGCTGGCGGTCGCCGAACGCGGCTCGCGGACGATGCGGTCGAAGTCCATCTCGGCCCCGGCCGCGAAGAAGACGTACAGGAGGCCGAGCCTGCCCAGGAAGGAGATGGTCATGTCCTGGGGGATGAGGGCGAGGGCATGGGGGCCGAGGACCAGGCCGGCGGCGGCGATGCCCACGAAGCCAGGCAGCCTGGCGCGCTCGGCGAGGAAGGGCGCGACGAGGACTACGGCGAGGACCAGGGCGATGGTCAGCGCGGGTTGGACGAACTCGCTCGTTGGTGGCATGGCTCATAACAGTCTAGGCCACCACCCTCCCCCCCGCAAGCGCGGGCCTTCGGCTAGAACTCGCCGACGAAGATCACCTCGTTCTCAAGCCTCGCCTCGAAGGCCCTGTTCGCCTCGCCCATAGCGAGCTCGACGAGGGCCATCATGTCGGCGGCGCTCGCCCCTCCCGCGTTCACGAAGATGTTGGCGTGCCAGGGCGAGACCATGGCCCCGCCTATCCTCCTGCCGCGAAGGCCCAGCTCGTCGAGGAGCTTCCCCGTCGGCCTGCCCAGGCTCCTGTCGTTCTTGAAGACCGATCCGGCCGAGGGCAGGCGGTAGTGGCCCTTCGCCTCGCGGTCGGCTCGCCTGCCGCGCATCACACAGGCGAGGGCGGGGGGATCGGCTGGCTCGAGGCCGAAGGCGGCCCTGAGGATGAAGGCGCCGGAGCAGGAGCCCCCCGGCATGAAGGGCGAGCGCTTGTAGCCCCATTCCTCGCGGCGCATGGCTATCCTTTCAGTCCGGCCGTCGGCCAGGAGGGCCTCGACCCAGAGGAGGAGCTCGGACAGCTCGCGCTCGTAGCAGCGCGCGTTCATGAAGACCGAGCCGCCGACCGAGCCCGGCATGCCCGCGAAGCTCTCGAGGCCGCCGAGGCCGCGAGCCAGGGCCTCGAGGCAGAGCTCGTCCATGGGGAGGCCGGCCTCGGCCACGAGGACCTTCCCCCGGCCCGGTCCGGGCCCCCCGGGCGCGACCGCCCTAAGGGCGAAGCTGTCCAGGACTATGCCCCGTATGCCGCGGTCGCCCACCAGGATGTTCGCCCCGGCGCCCAGGAGGAAGAGGGGTATGCCCTCGGCCCTCGCCCCCGCGAGAAGGACGGCAGCCGATCCAGGGTCCCGGGGACGCACCAGGGCATCGGCCGGGCCGCCGATGGCGAAGCTGGTGTGGGCCGCCATGGGCTCGGAAAGGGCGATGTGAGCCCTTATATTGATTTTTTCGAGGAAGTCCCGTACTGTCGCCATGTATCGATACTACCCGTTCGCACCGAGGGACGGCAACAAGGCGCTGCCGGAGGAATGCATGCCGACCATGAAGCTCTTCAACACCCTCGGCCGCGAGCTCCAGGAGTTCAGGCCGATCGTCCCGGGCAAGGTCGGCTTCTACGGCTGCGGTCCCACGGTCTACAATTTCGCCCATATCGGCAACCTCCGTCCCTATCTGCTCCACGACACCCTCGTGCGCGTCCTGCGCTCCTTCGGCTTCGAGGTCACCCATGTGATGAACATCACCGACGTGGGCCACCTCTCGGGCGATGACGACACGGGGGAGGACAAGATGCTCAGGAGCGCGATCGAGAGGGGCAAGAGCGTCCTCGAGGTCGCCGATTTCTACACCCAGGCCTTTTTCAGGGATGTCGAGAGGATGAACATCCTGAAGCCCACCGTGGTCTGCAAGGCCACGGAGCACATAGGCGAGATGATCGAGCTCATAGGGCGGATCGAGGCGAGGGGCTACACCTACAGCGCCGGCGGGAACCTCTACTTCGACGTGACCAGGTTCCCGAGCTACGGGGAGCTCGCCCTCATCAAGCTCGATGAGCTCAAGGCCGGGGCGCGAATCGAAATCGACCCCAACAAGCGCAACCCAGCCGATTTCGCCCTCTGGTTCACCAAGTCCAAGTTCGAGAACCAGGCGATGGTCTGGGACAGCCCCTGGGGAAGGGGCTACCCGGGCTGGCACATCGAGTGCTCGGCGATGAGCATGAAGTACCTGGGCGAGCAGATCGACATACACGCGGGGGGCATCGACCACATCCCCATCCACCACACCAACGAGATAGCCCAGAGCGAGGCCGCCACTGGAAGGAAGTGGGTCAACTACTGGATCCACAACGAGTTCATCATCATGGACAAGGTAAAGATGTCCAAGTCCTCGGGCGGCTTCCTCACCCTGCAGACCCTCATCGACGCGGGCTACGAGGCCCTCGATTACCGCTACTTCCTCCTCGGTGCCCACTACCGCTCCCAGGCCCAGTTCTCCTACGAGGGCCTGGACTCTGCGCGCTCGGCCCGCAGGTCCCTGGGCGAGCGCATCCTGGCCCTGAGGGAGAAGGCGGGGCGAGGCCCCCTTCCCGAGCCGGGACCCGCCGCGCACAGCTATATGGAAGCATTCGCCGGCCACCTGGCCCAGGACCTTGCGACGCCACGGGCCCTCGCCGAACTTTGGGGCCTCCTGCGCGATCCGGCGATCCCCTCGGGCGAGGCACTCGCCGGGGCCTTCGAGATGGACAAGGTCCTCGGCCTCGCCCTCGAGTCCCTGGCAGCGGCCGAACGAGCCCCCGTCGAGGCCGGTTTCTCGGCCTGGATCGAGGAGCGCATAGCCGAGAGGTCTGCGGCGAAGGCAGCGAAGGACTGGGCCAGGGCCGACGCCCTGCGCGCCGAGCTCAAGGAAAAGGGAGTCCTCCTCGAGGATTCAGGCTCAGGCACGACCTGGAAGCGCGCATGAGGGCAGCTTGGCGCGTAACCCGAGGAGAGCGCTGTTGTTTTCCTTGAGCGGGACGCCGGATGAGGCAGGCCTCAGAAAGCTCTATGCCACGGCCGGGCCCATGCTCGTCCGTGTCGCTTTCCGCATCGCCGGGAGCACCGAGGCGGCCGAGGACATAGTCCACGACGCCTTCGCCCGGATGATAGAAAAAGGCATGGTCTTTCCGAGCCTGGACGACGCGAAGTTCTGGCTCATACGTGTCGTAAAGAACGGGGCCTTGAACTACGCAAAGCGAAAGGGCCGCGAGGTCAAGGCATACGAGCGATGGTGGCGGGGAGAGCGCGACAGCGCGGGGCCGGCTGACGAAACCGTGATCCGCGAAGAGTCGGCGAAGGAGCTCAGGGCTGGCCTCGACGGCCTGCCGGACAAGCTCCGGTCCGTCCTCGTCCTCAAGGAGTACGGTGGTTTGAGCTACAAGGAGATCGGCCGGGTGCTCGGCATCAGCGAAGGCAATGTCAAGGTCCGGGCGTTCCGTGCCCGCGAGGCTCTCCTCGCGAAGCTCGGGGAGGATTCGAAACATGTGTCCTGACAGGGAGCTCCTTTCCGCGTTTGTCGACGGCGAAGTGCCCAGCCCATGGCGCGAGCGCATAGTCGAGCACCTCTCGGCCTGCCTCGCCTGTTCCGGGGCCGTGTCCCGCTTCTCAAGCCTCGGCGACGAGCTCCGGCGGGAGGGCATCGAGGCCGAACAGGCCGCGGTGGGAAGGCTCGATTCCCGCATCGAGGCGCTTTTCACCACAGCCCGCTCGCGGGCGCCGCGTTCGCCCTCCAGCTTCTCAGCTCGGCCCTCCCTGTTTTCGGCCCGTGTCACCCTGCCCCTGCCCCTGCTCGCGGCTGCTGCCGTCCTCCTTCTCCTGGTCGGCATCGCTTCCTCCCGCGTCCTATCGCCCCGCCTTCCCTCTGCGGCGGCGATAGCCACGGCCGAGATGGCCCAGCCCGCCTCGGCTCCGGCCAGCATGGACGCCCTGCTCCGCTACCTTGATTCCAAGGACGCCCAGGTGACCCTCACCATAAGGCTTCCCTCGGGGGCGACCTTCGATTCCACGGGCAGCCCCACGATCATGAGGGCATCGGCGCAGACGGGAACCCCTGTCCTCGCCCCCCCTGGCGCCAACGGCGGCGGCGGAGCCCAGAAGGACGGGAATAATTGAGGCTCTCCCCCCTCCTTTTTGGCCTAGCCCTTGCAGGATTCGCCGCGATCGCACCCTTCCGTAGCATTGCCCAGGACCTTCCGGAATCCCTCAAGGGCCAGGCCCTCGCCGTGAGGGTCGACGCCCTCCTGCCTCCCTTGGGCGAGGCCGCTCCCTGGCGGGAGCAGAGCGTGAAGTACACGGTTCCCGGCAGTCCGGTGAGCGTCAAGCTCATCGGCACGAACGCCGTGATCCTGGTTCAGGTGACGCCCTTCTACGCAGACGCCGGGAAGCTGACCCTGGTGACCCAGGCCCAGATCTGGGTCCACCGCACCGAGGGCGGCATGTCCTACCGGACCAGGATCGACACGGTTTCCGTGAACTTCGGCGAATCGGTCTACTACTACCCCCTTGGGGTCGCCGCCGATGGCAGCTCACCGATCAGGGTCGAGATATCGGTCATCAAGGCCAGCGATGTCCCTGCGCAGAACAGCCAGCCAAGCCAGAACCCGCCCCAGAATCCCCCTCAGGCAGCTCCCGCCCCCGGCCCCGACGCGCCGAGGAAATGAAGCTCGAACTCCCAGCCGCCGATGCCATCCACTCGACAAGGGCCCCAGCCCCGAGACCGAGGGGAAGGGCCCTGCGCCGGCTCAAGACAGCCCTCCTGTTCTGCCTGGCCGCGGCGGCCGTCCTCACGGCCGGCATCATGGCGGCCGGCTATCTCTCGAGGCCAAGGATAGACCGCATCGAGCCCGCGATAGGCGAGCCGGGGGGCATCATCAGGATCGAGGGCAGGAGCTTCGGGACTGAGCGGGGCGATTCCTCGGTAGAGCTCGACGGCGTCTCCCCCACGAGCGCCTCCTACCTGTCCTGGAACGACAGCTCGATCTCGGTCCGCATGCCAGCCTCGGTGGATTCGGGCCTGGTCCGCGTCGTGACCCGCTCGGGCCGGTCGAATCCCAAGCTCTTCATGAACCGAGCCAGGCTCCCGGTGAGGGCCGAGGGCGACCGCTCCGGGCGGGGCGGGCCCCTCATCTCCTCGCTCTCCACCGAGGTCGGACCCATCGGCTCCCTCCTTGTCATCAATGGCCTGGACTTCGGCGCCAGCCGGGAGACGGGCTCGGTGGCCTTCTCCTGGAGCCCCGAGAACGGCCCGGGGCCCCAGCTCGACGACGCGGGCTCGGGAGCGGTCTCGCTTGCCGAGACCGACCTGGGCTACGAGCTCTGGTCCGACAAGCAGATCAAGGTAAGGGTTCCCGACGGCGCCGTATCGGGCGCGGTCTCGGTCATCGCCGCCAAGGGGAGGAGCAACGGCCTCTTCTTCAGGGTGACCAGCCCCGCCGGGGCGAAGCGTTTCACCGAGAGACGGAGCTATTCGATCTCCAACACCGTCAGCATCACCAAGGTGAAGGCCTCGGGCGGGAACGAGCTCTATCTCTGGGTCCCCCTGCCTGCCGATTTCTCGGGCCAGAGACTGCTCAGGGTCCTCGCCCAGGAGCCGCCTCCCTTCGTGCCCTCCTACCGTGGCTCGGCCCTCTACCGGCTCAAGGACCTGCAGACCGGGACTGACCTCAGCCTGACCCAGAGCCTCCTCGTCTCGGTGTATACGGTCGAGACCGATGTCGATTCCGAGCGGGTGCAGGCAGCACCCGAGGATCCACCCGCCCTCATGGCCGCCTACACCGCCCCCGATGACCGCATCGCCTCGGGGGCGCCAGAGATCATGAGCCTCGCCAAGCGGATCGTCGGCAGCGAGAGGAATCCCTGGAAGGCCACCCGTCTGGTCTGGGACTGGATGCTTAGGAACATCGGCTGGAAGGAGGGAAGCAACTGGCCGAGGCTCCAGGACGCACTGGCTCACCGGAGCGCCGACTCCTATTCCTACGCCCTCCTCTGCTGCTCCCTCCTTCGGGCCGCGGGCGTGCCGGCCCTGCCGGTCGCCGGCTATCTCATCGACTCGAGCCGGAAGGCCGTGCGCCACTACTGGGTCGAGATCTACCTCTACGGTCTCGGCTGGGTGCCCCTCGACCCGGTCCTGGGCACGGGTGCTTCACCGGGCAGGGTCGCCGTGGCCTGGGACGAGCGCTCGCGCTATCTTGGCAACCTCGACAACCGCCACCTCGCCTTCTCCCGGGGGACAGTCACACTCGCCCCTATGGCGAGCGACGGCCGCAGGACAGTCAAGGAGAGGAGCTGGTCGCTGCAGAATTTCTACGAGGAAGCCTCGGGCGGTCTCGACGCCTACAGCTCATTCTGGGGCGATGTCGAAGTGACCGGGCTATACTGAAATCGAAACCCGATTTACAATACCGAAACGCACACAGCACAGCAGCGCGACGCATAGTCATAAGGAGGAGCGCATGTCCCTGATCCAGAAGCAGGATCCCGAGCTTTTTGCCGCCATGGAACTCGAGGTTAACCGCCAGCGCGACAATCTCGAGCTTATCGCCAGCGAGAATTACACCTCACGGGCCGTCATGGAGGCTGTGGGTTCGGTCCTTACGAATAAATACGCCGAAGGCTATCCGGGCAAGCGCTACTACGGTGGCTGCGAGTTCGTCGACATGGCCGAGAACCTCGCTCGGGACCGCGCGAAGGTCCTTTTCGGCTCCGACCACGCGAACGTCCAGCCCCATTCCGGCAGCCAGGCCAACATGGGTGTCTACTTCGCGGCCCTCAAGCCGGGCGACACCATCCTGGGCATGAACCTTGCCCACGGCGGCCATCTCACCCACGGCTCGCCGGTGAGCTTCTCCGGCAAGATGTACAAGATCGTCAGCTACGGCGTGGACAAGGAGACCGAGACCATCGACTACGACGAGGTCGCCCGGCTGGCGCGCGAGTGCAAGCCCAGGATGATCGTCGCGGGCGCCTCGGCCTATTCCCGCATCTTCGACTTCGAGCGCTTCAGGGCGATAGCCGACGAGGTCGGGGCCTACCTCATGGTTGACATGGCCCACATCGCCGGCCTCGTCGCATGCGGCCTCCATCCAAGCCCCATCAAGCTCGCCCATTTCACGACGACCACGACCCACAAGACCCTGCGCGGCCCCCGGGGCGGCATGATCCTCGTGGGCAAGGACGCGGACAACGACCAGGGCATCATGGGCCCCAAGGGCGACAGGCCCAAGCTCTGGTCCGAGATCATCGACTCCACGGTCATGCCCGGCATCCAGGGCGGACCCCTCTGCCACGTCATGGCCGGCAAGGCCGTGGCCTTCAGGGAAGCCCTCGAGCCCGGCTTCAAGGCATATGGCCAGCGCATCCTCGACAACGCCAGGGCCATGTCCAAGGCCCTCTCTGGCGGCGGAGCCCGGATCGTGTCCGGCGGCACCGACAACCACCTCATGCTCGTCGACCTCTCACCCCTCGGCATCACGGGCAAGGAGGCGGAGAAATGGCTCGACCTGGCGAACATCACTGTCAACAAGAACGGGATACCCTTCGACACCAAGAGCCCCTTCGTCACCTCGGGCATCAGGGTCGGCACCCCCGCGGTCACCACCCGGGGCATGGGGGTGGGCGAAATGACCGAGATAGCCGGCTATCTCATGGAGGTCCTCAAGTCCAAGGGCGAGGAAAAGGTCCTCTCGGGCGTGAGGCAGAAGGTGCTCACGCTCACCGCGCGCTTCCCCCTGCCATGATTTGTTATTAAATAAAGAAATAAGCAAGATAGGGCCCGGGCAAGCCCCCAGCCGCGGCAGGGAAGGACGGGCGGGGCCAGGGTCTCCCCCGTGCCTCCCTCCCCGCGGCAGGGCCTTGCCGGACCAGCCGCGAAATTCCCCTGGGAGCGGCTTGCCGCGTATTGTTCTAGGCCGTAAGGATATAAGTCCGGGCAGGCCTCCAGGTGCCGGGGCCGAGAGCCGTCTGTCCCCGCCCAGGACGGGGCCTCCCCTCGGCAGGCTTTCTGTCCCGCATCGTCTCCCGGACCGGGACCTAAAGGCGATTTCGGGCCATTCCCGGCGTTGTTCGTTCAATTGACAGCGCCCGGAGGCCGATCCTATACTTAGCCCAAGCCAGCCCCCCGAGGTACCGGTCAGGAAACAGGATGGAAAGTCCGCTCCAGCTAACGTTCGTCAACTTCAAGAAGGACTCATACATAATTGTCGAGGGGAAGCAGAACGCCGACAGGTTCTACATCATCCGACAGGGCAAGGTGCGGGTGTCCAAGGAAGTAGAGGTCGTCGAAGAAGAGGGCGGCGTCCTCGGACCCGGCGATTTCTTCGGCGTCGTCTCAACCATGTCGAACCACAGCCACATCGAGACCGCCCAGGCGATGACCGACGTCACCCTGATCTCGGTGCACCGCGACCAGTACGGCCTCCTCATCGAGAAGAACACCCCGGTCGCCATGAAGATCATCATGGCCTTCTCGAAGCGCATGCGCTTCCTCGACGAGGCCCTCACACGCATCACCCTCAAGAGCACCGCCGAGGCCGATCCCTCCCACCTCTTCCGCATCGGCGAGTACTACGCCAAGCAGAACCAGTACAACCAGGCCTTCTACGCCTACTACCAGTACCTCAAGCACTGCCCCTCGGGACAGCACGTCGAGGTCGCCAAGGAGCGCCTGACCAAGATCAAGCCCTACTCCAAGGCTGTCTACCTCGACGGCTCCACCGAGGAGTTCAACCGCTTCTACCCCAAGGACACCATGGTGTTCAGCGAGGGCATGCCCGGCTCCGAGCTCTACATCATCCAGAAGGGCTCGGTGAAGATCACCAAGATCGTCGACAACAACGAGGTCCTCCTCGCGGTGCTCAAGTCTGGCGACATCTTTGGCGAGATGGCCATCCTCGAGAACAAGCCAAGATCGGCCAACGCCGTGGCCTACGAGGACGCCTACCTCCTCGCTGTCAACAAGGCCAACTTCGAGCGCATGGTCGCGACCCAGCCCCAGATCGTCACGAGGCTGACGACCCTCCTCTCGGAGCGGCTCTGGTTCATCTACAAGCAGCTCGCCAACACCCTGATCTCCGATCCGGTGGGCCGCCTCTACGACGCGCTGCTCATGCAGCTCGAGCGCAACAGGGTTCCACTGCGGCCGGGCGCCACCTACACCTTCGACTTCGGCCCCAAGGAGCTCGTGGGCATGGTGGGCCTCCCCGCCAACGAGGGAACCCTCGTCACCCGCAAGCTCCTCGAGAACAACAAGATCCGCCTCGCCGAGAACAAGTTCATGCTCCTCGACGTCTCCGAGGTCGAGAAGCAGACCGAGTACTACCGCAAGATGCAGAAGATCGAGAAGGCCCGGAAGGACGCCCAGACCACGCGTTAGCCGACCTTGGGTCCCACGAGACAGCACATGACAGCCGAGCGGAAGACGCAGATCCTCGAGGAGAGCCTCTCTGGGGCGGAAGTACCCTTTTGGGCCTTCCTTGGCGGCGATGACCTGCAGGCTGCCTGCTCCGGGCTCGGTGCGGCTATCCACTCCAAATACGGTCTGGCCGGGGCGAGGGGCGCGGTCCTCGCTGCCCTGCCCTACGCCGAGCTCTCCGACGCGTCCCCCGGCTGGCTCAGCGCCTGGCCTGGCCCGCGCGCCATGCTGGCCCGCTTCGCCCGCGCAGACTGGTACGGCGAGCTCGTGGCCAGGCTCAAGGACGCGGCAGGGCGGGCCCGCGCCCTCCTCGCCGCAGCCGCTGAGCTCCCCGGCGGCCGCGATTCCTGGAGATGCCTCTCCAACTCGGGTCTTCCCGAGCGCGAGCTCGCCATGGCCGCCGGTCTCGGTGAGAGGGGCAGGAACGGCCTTGTGATGCTGCCCGGTGCCGGGGCTGCCTGCGTACTCGGGGTCCTCCTCCTCCCCTTCTCGCCCGTGGGGGCGGTCAAGGTCGCCGATCCCGGCCTTCTGTCCCCCTCCTGTTCCTCATGCCGGCGCTGCGTCGAGGCCTGCCCCACGGGGGCCCTCGAGGGGGGCTTCCAGAGGAGCCGCTGCATCCAGCACTGGAGCACCCGGCCAGGAGAGCTCCCGCCCGCCATCGAGGCGGCCTGGGGGGACAGGCTCTATGGATGCGACTCCTGCCTCGAATTCTGTCCCCGTTTCCGCTGTGATGGCGGGGCCAGGACAGACCGGGGCGTCCTGGGCCCCTACCTTCCGGCGGCCTGGCTTGCCGATACCCCCGAGGAGGGGATCAGGGAGGTCCTGAAGGGCAGCGCCCTTGGACTGGGCTGGATGAGGATCGAGACCTTCAGGCGCAACGCCCGGCTCGCCCAAGGCCGGTTTGACGCGGAGGGGCGGCACGCCTAGAATATGCTGGGAGTGCGGCGATAGAATGCCGGGAAACGGAGGATGAAGAGCTCCGGTTCCGGAGTATATTCCTACCATCTACGATGATTTCGACCAGGGGGAAGCCATGGAAAGCTCGAACGCCAATCAATACCTCACCTTCACGCTCGATGGCGAGCAATACGCAGTCCAGGTCGCCAAGGTGCGCGAAGTGCTCGAGCACACCAAGATCACCAGGCTCCCCAGGACGGCCGAGTTCATGAAGGGGATCATCAACCTGCGTGGCATGGGAGTGCCCGTCATCGACTTAAGGCTCAAGTTCGGCCTGCCCGAGACTCCCTTGACCAAGGACACGAGCATCATCGTCATGGAAGTCGAGAGCCTCGACGGCAAGATTGTGGTCGGCGCCCTCGCCGACGCCGTCCACGAGGTCGTGGACATCGAGGAAGGCGCCATCGAGCCCGCGCCCCGCTTTGGCACCCGCCTCGCCGCCGAGTTCATCAAGGGTGTCGGCAAACGCGACGAGGGCTTCATCATCATCCTCGACATCGACCGCATTTTCAATGTCGACGAGATAGCTGTCCTCACCGCGGGACGAGAGGCGGCCGGCGCCGAGGCATAGAGTCCCCCCCTTCCATGCCCAGCCGGAAGATCGAGCTCGTCGAGTGCGAGTATCAGTACGATGACGGCGAGAACTACATGTTCATCGATGGCGCGAGCTTCGCTCAGATCGCCCTCGCCCTCGCAGGCCACGAGGAGCGAGGGCCCTATCTCAGGGAGGGCCAGAGCTACACCCTCCTTATGCGGGGCTCCCGGGCCCTCGATGTCAGGATCCCCGGCAGGACGGTCTTCACCGTGGCGCGAATCGACAAGCGCAGCCGGCCGGACAGCTCCATGGGGGCGACGAAGAGGATCACCACCGAGACCGGCCTCGTCCTTAGGGTGCCGCTTTTCATCCAGGCGGGAGAGAGGATCCTCGTCGACACCCAGAGCAGGGAATACATCCAGAGGGCCGACTAGGGGCCCTTCGGGCGGCATTGATAGCCCCCGTGGCGGCGGGGTAGAGTCGGGGGATGCTTGACCTCTCCCTCCTCGTCAACAAGACGGTACCCTTCAAATTCAACGGAGCCGAGCTTAGGTTCGACCTGAGCCACGCCCTCTTCTCCTCCTTCGAGGTCGACGCGGGGACCAGGCTCCTCCTCAAGACGGTGGCCCGGGATCCCGTCCTGGCCCGTTCCAGGCTGATCCTCGACGAGGGCTGCGGCACGGGCGTGATCGGCCTCTCGATGGCGAAGGCCTTCCCCGAGGCCGAGGTCACGATGCGTGACCGCGACAGCCTGGCCCTCGCCTTCTCCGAGCGCAACCGCCTCGCCAACAGGCTGAAAGGGCGGACAGCCTGGACCGATCCCGAGACCGGGGCGACGCGTCTCGCCCTTCCCGCCCCGCGCATCGTCGGCGGCCTTCTCGCCGATGGCCGCGAGGGCAGTCCCTGGGACTATATCCTGTCGAACCTCCCAGCCAAGGCGGGCGCGCCCGTCCTGGCGGCCTTCTTCCGCCGGGCCCGTGGGTCCCTGGGGCCTGGCGGAAGGGTGGCCGTCGTAATTGTGCATACTTTGGCGGAGGCCGCCGAGCAGTGGATCGCCGAGGCCGGCCTTGCCGTCGTGGAGAGGGGCAGGGGAGCCAACCATCGCGTCTTTGTGGCTGAGATCCCCGCCGGGAGCCAGGCGCCCGCCGAGGGGCCAGGGCGGGCCGGGGCGCTTGGGAATCCTCCCGCCAAGGGGGAGGGGGGCGGCAGTGGGCTCGACCTCGATCCGGAGCATCTCGACCTCTCCTCCTATCTGCGCACCGAAGCCTCCTACAAGCTCGCCGACAGGTCCTACCGCGCCCGGGGCTTCTGGGGTCTCGGCGAATTCGACACAATTGGCTACTCCTCGGCCCTCGCAGCCGAGCTCTGCTCGAGGTCCTGCTCGGGCAGCCTGGTCAGGGAGGCCCTCATCCTCAATCCAGGACTCGGGCACACTGCCCTCTGGATGTCACGGGCCCTGGGACCTGGGCGGATCACGGCCGCTTCCCGCGACCTCCTCTCCCTCGCCGCGACCGGGGCCAACCTCGGGGGCCTGCCCTCCTCCTCTCGCCCGGCCTACCGGGCCCTCGACGCCTTGAGGCTCGAGGAGCTCGAGGACCATTCCCTGGACCTGATCGTCGACAACCTGGATGTCATCCCCGAGTTCGACTGGCTGACGCCCGCCTGGGAGGCCGCGGGCCGCCTCCTCAAGACTGGGGGGACCCTGGTCGCCGTCTCCGGGCCGACCGAGATCACCCGCTTCGAGAAGCGCAGGCCGAAGGGCTGGCAGCTCGCCGCCGAGAAGCGGAAACGGGGCTTCGCCGCGATGGCCTGGCGGCGGACATGAGGGGGGCGGAAACCGCCCAAAAACGCACGAGTTGGGCGAATTTGCATTGTCCGATCCATAGGAGTATTATTGGTACATGACCAAGTCAGAGACGAACATCCTCGAGTCCAAGAGCCCCGAGGAATACATCGACAAGTCCCTCAGGACCAAGCTTAGCCCCGCCGCCAAGGCGAGGATGGCCAGGATGTGGATGGAGTCGACGGGTTATACGAAAGAGGATATCCTGCGCGCGCGCAACCGCCATCCCTACTGGAAGCAGAAGAAGATGGAGGGCTCTGCCGACCGCACCCGCCGGCGGCTCGCTGCCCACGACTACTCGGGCGGCGGCACCGTGAACTGGACAGAAGGCCTCGTGACCGAGTTCCTCGGCGCGAACGGCAAGGATAGCGATGGCAAGTACCTCCAGAAGGACTGGCAGCTGGCCGAGCACTTCGGCGCGACTATACCCTCCATCCAGTACATGCGCAGGAAGCTCCGAAAGGTCCTGAGCCTTCTGGGCGCCAGGGCCCCCCAGGCCAGGGTTGTCGAGTACCTCCTTCATGCGGAGTCGGTGCTCGCCAGGGGCAAGGGCGCGGTGGAGGAACTCAAAGTCGCCGAGAAGCAGAGGGATGCCGCGGCCAGGAAGCTGGCGACCGCGGTCAAGGCCAGGCCAAGGCCAAAGGCCGCCCAGAAGGGGACCTCCAGGAAGACAGCGGGGGCGACCAGGCTCAAGACAGTCGCCAAGCCCCCCAAGAGGACGGTGGCCAAGCCCAAGCTCCCCGCGAGAAAGCTTGCCCGCTCCCCGGCGCCAAAGCCCCCCGTCTCCAGGAACGGCAGACTGGCCCGCAACAGCCGCTAGCGGGGCCCTTGGTCCCGCTTCCATCCTCAAACAGCATCCCGAACTGAAGGCCTTTGGCCTAGTTTTGGGCCGCCGCCTCCCCGAAGGGATTGGCCCTCTTCAGGACCTCCCGGATGACTGCATTCTCGGCGGCGAGGAGACCGGGGTCGGCCTCGATCAGGGCAAAGGCCTCGGTGCGGGCTTCCTCGAGGATCTTCGCGTCCCGAACCGGGTCGGCGATGGTCAGGCGCAGATAGCCCGACTGGGCAGTCCCTGCGAGCTCGCCCGGGCCGCGTATCCTGAGGTCCTCCTCGGCGAGGGCGAAACCGTCTGTCGTGCCGAGCAGGGCCTTCAGCCTCGCCTTGGCGTCCTCGGTCAGGCCATCCGAATAGACGAGGAAGCAGTAGGACTGCTCTGTCCCCCGGCCCACCCTTCCGCGCAGCTGGTGGAGGGCGGCCAGGCCAAAGCGCTCGGCGTGCTCTATGACCATCGCCGCGGCGTTCGGGACGTCGACGCCCACCTCGACCACCGAGGTGGCCACAAGGACTTGGGTCTGGCCCCCGGCGAAGGAATCCATGGTCCTGCGCTTCTCCTCTTCCTTGAGCCTCGAGTGGATGAGCCCCACCTTGTATTCGGGGAAGACCTCGGCGCGCAGACGCATGGCCATGGCCTCGGCATTCTTGAGCTCGATCGAGGCGCCCGTCGACCGCTCCGACTCCCCGATCAGGGGATAGACGAAATAGGCCTGCCGCCCCCGGGCAAGCAGGCCCCGCACAAACTCGTAGACCTTCTGCTCGTTGCCCGCCTTCGCGAGGTGGGTGATCACGGTCTTCCTGCCCGGGGGCATCGTCAGTATCGAGGAGAGCTCGAGGTCACCGAAGACGGTCAGGGCGAGGGTCCGGGGTATGGGGGTCGCCGTCATCATGAGGAGGTCGGGGAGGGGGCCCTTCCGGCCCAGGGCCAGGCGCTGGAGGACGCCGAAGCGGTGCTGCTCGTCGACGACGGCCAGGCGGAGCTTGCGGTACTCGACCTCCTCGGAGAAGAGGGCCTGGGTGCCAAGGACGAGGTCAACCTCGCCGGCCTTGAGGGCCGCGAGGAGGGGAGCTCGGGCCGCATCCTCGACATTGCCCGAGAGGAAGGCCAGGCGTATTCCGAGGGGCTCGAGGTGGCGGGCCGCCGTGGCGGCGTGCTGCCTCGCGAGCAGCTCGGTGGGGGCCATGAGTGCCGCCTGTCCCCCCGCCTCGATCGCGTCGAGGCAGGCGAGGAAGGCCACAAGAGTCTTGCCCGAGCCGACGTCGCCCTGGAGGAGGCGGGCCATGGGCCGGGGCGCCCCCATGTCGGCTGCGATCTCGGCCGAGGCTGTTAGCTGGTCGGTAGTGAGCCTGAAGGGAAGGCGCTCGACAAGGCGGGACTTGAGAAGGCCCCGCACGGGGGAGCGAGGCACGGCGGCCTCCTTCCTGCGCATCGCCCTTCTCGCGACGGCGAGCTGGAAGTAGAAGAGCTCCTCGAAGATGAGGCTCAAGCGCGCCTTCTCGAGGACGGACTGGCTGGGCGGGAAGTGGACGCCGCCGAGGGCCTCCCGCTTGCCGAGGAGGCCGCGCCGCGCGGCGAGGGTGGCTGGCAGTTCTTCCTCGATCCTCGAGCCGTATTCGGCGAGGGCATGTTTCGCGAGGCGTCTGACTGTCCCCTGGGCGAGGCCGTCGGTGAGGGCGTAGACTGGCAGGATGCCCTGTTTGCCCCCGCCCTCGGCGTCAAGACGCTCGGCCTCGAAGGCCGAGGACTGGATTTCCCCGTAGCGGAAGCTGAACCTGCCCGTCACGAGGACTTGGGAGCCGACAGGGAGGCTCGTCTCGAGGAAGGCGCGGTTGAAGCAGACGAGGACAGCTGCGCCTGATCCGTCGCTGACCCTGATCTTGAGGGTGCGCATCCGTCCGAAGCCAAACCACTCGTGGGATAGCACCGTCGCGACCGTGTGAACGCGTGCTTCCTGGGCGAAGCGGGAGAATGGGATGAAGATGCTCCTGTCGTCGTAGTCGCGAGGGTAGCGCAACAGGAGGTCGGCGACGGTGTAGACGCCCAGGCGCGCCAAGCGCTCGGCTACGGCCTTGCCGGCCCCCTTGAGGACGGCGACCGACTGGCCCAATTCTCTAAGGAACACGGGAGCGAGCATAGCACGCGCCATCGCGGCGGAGGAAGGACGGATTGGGATGCCATGCAGCCTTGTGGCGGCCCGAGCTGCGATGCTAGGATCGCACTCGACCTTCAGCAAAGGAGCCCTAAGCATGCGCAAGGAACTTGAACGCCTCGTCGAGCTTGACCGCGGGCGCAATGTCATAGTCCACATCGGCGCCCTTCTCGGATGGGACCAGGAAACCTACATGCCGCCAAAGGCCATCGGCGAGCGCTCGGAGCAGCTCGCCTTCATCGAGGGCCTGGCCCACGAGAAGGCGACCAGGCCCGAGATCGGAGAGCTCCTCGGCTCCCTCGGCTCGAGCGCGGAGAATCCCTCGGGCGACGCATCCCTGGAGCCCCATGTCCGCTCCTATCTTCGCGTCCTGCGCCGTGACTACGACCAGGCCACCAGGCTCCCTGCCAGCCTCGTCGAGGAGATCGCCCGCGCCACGAGCCTCTCGCAGGCGACCTGGGCCGAGGCCCGCGCCAGGAACGATTTCGCCGCCTTCGCCCCCCACCTCGAGAAGGTCGTGGCCCTCATGCGGCGGAAGGCAGAGTGCATCGGCCCCGACAGGAAGGCCTATGATGTCCTGCTCGACCTCTACGAGCCCGGCAGCACCGAGGCCCAGATCGCGCAGGTCTTCGGCGCCCTGCGCACCGAGCTTGTCTCCATCCTCGCCAAGATCCGCTCCCGGCCCCAGGTCGAGGACTCGAGCCTCCATGCCCTGTGCCCGAGGCCGAGGCAGGAGGCGGTGAGCGAGTGGCTCATGGACGCCCTGGCCTATGACCGCAGCCGCGGCCGGCTGGACACAACCGCCCACCCCTTCACCACGACCCTGGGTGTGGACGACGTGCGCATCACGACAAGGTTCATGGAGGACTACCTGCCCTCGAGCATGTTCTCGACCATGCACGAGACGGGTCATGCGTTGTACGAACTCGGAATTGACCCAGGCCCGGGCTTCGCAGGTACCCGTCTCGCCGAGGCGGCTTCCATGGCCGTCCACGAGTCGCAGTCGCGCATGTGGGAGAACATCGTGGGCCGCTCCCACTCCTTCTGGAAGGCCAACTATCCCAAGCTGCGCTCCCTGGCGGGGCCGAGCCTGGACCGCGTCGACCTCGAGCTCTTCGTGAAGGCCGTGAACAAGGTCGAGCCCTCCTTCATCAGGACAGAGGCCGACGAGGTGACCTATGGGCTCCACGTGATCCTGCGCTTCGAGCTCGAGGCAGAGCTCATCTCGGGACGGCTCGCCGTGAAGGACCTCCCCGCCGCCTGGAACGCCAAGATG
>JANXYO010000069.1 GCA_025356015.1 Spirochaetaceae bacterium | reverse complement strand
CTAGGCCGATCCCCATGAATGGGGCCGGCCCAGGCCGCCTTTATGGCACCCGATTCCCGCTAGACCCCCGCCGCACGGCGAGGCTACGATCCATAGCCATGAACAAGACCCATTCCGCCCCTCTGTATGGCATCGCTGTCGCTGTCCTTTGGGGCTTGAGCTTCCTGAGCATAAAGGTAGCCGTCGTCGTGGTTCCCCCCATGACGATGGCTGTGGCCCGCTTCGTGATCGCCTGCGCCGTCCTTCCCCTCTTCGCCCTCCTTCTAAGGGAGAGGCTTGCTGTCGACCTGCGCGATCTGCCCGTCCTCGCCCTCGGGGGGATCTTCGGCGTGACCCTCTACTTCTACTGCGAGAACAACGCCGTGGCCCTGCTCACGGCCTCGGAATCCTCGATAATCGTCGGAACGATCCCGGTGGTGACCATGCTCGCCGAGCGGATCTTCACCGGGACGAGGCTTGGCATCCGCAGCTACGCCGGAGCCCTCCTGTCCTTCGTCGGCGTGGCCCTCATAGTGGGCCGCTCCCTGCCCTCGGGCGGGGGCTCCTCCTCCCCCTTGGGCTACGTCCTCATGGTGGGCGCGGGGGTGGCATGGGTGGCCTACACCTTTGCCACCAAGGGGGTCGCGAAGAGGTACGGGATGATCACGGTGACCTTCTGGCAGAGCCTGATCGGCCTCGGGGGCTGCATTCCCTTCGCCCTCGCCGAGGCGCCGCGCTGGCAGCTGCCCGGCCTGGCGGTGACGCTCAACGTGGTGTATCTGGGCCTCTTCTGCTCGGCGGCGGGCTACTGGCTGTACGCCTCGGCCCTGAACGTCCTCGGCGTGGGGAAGGCGAGCGTCTTCGTCAACCTCATACCGGTCGTCTCGGTGATCGCCGCCTTCTTCATCCTGGGCGAGCGCCTCCTGCCCATGCAGTGGGCCGGGGGCGCGGTGGCGATCCTGGGCGTCTATCTGGCGACCCTCACGCCTAGGGCGAGACAGGGAGCAGGCGCTATTTCGTGAGGCGGGCCGCGAGGGCCTTGAGCACGGCTTCCTTGTTCCAGTGGTAGACGATGGTCCTGGGCACGGCGAAGTGGTCGAGGCCGGGAGATCGGAAATCGACGCTCGCCACCTTGTCGTCCGCGAGGAAGGCCCAGGAGTAGCCCTCCTTGGCGAGGGCCGCCTCGACCTCGGGGCTGCCGACGCCAAAGGGGTAGGCGAATAGCACAGGCCTCTTGCCAAGCTTCTTCTCAAGGGCCGGGCCGGGCCTCTCGACCTCGACCATCACCTTCTTCGGATCCCGGAGGTAGGCCCGCGGGGTCATGTACTCGTGATAGAAGCCATGGGCCCCGATCCCGCAGCCGGCGGCCGAAAGCTCGAGCAGCTGGGCCGAGCTGAGGGCCTTGTCGCTCTTGTCGACGATCGCCGGATAGATAAAGAGGGTCGGCAGGATGCCCCTGCTCTTGAACACTCCCTCGAAGGCCTGGTACACGCTATGGTTTCCGTCGTCTATCGTTATGACAACATTGGCCTTGCCAGTCATGCGCCCCGCCACCGCGTCCTCCAGGGTGACAAAGGTGTAGCCAATGGCCTTTATCCGGTCGAGCTGGATCGACAGGTCGTCGTCGGAGTAGTCGATCGAAGAGTTCTTCGAGCCGAGGAAGGAATGATAATCGAGGATCACAGCCTCGGGATGGGGGGCCTCGATCTGGACCGCGGAGGCGTCGATCTGGCTGGGAGGGGCCTGGGTGGCGAAGGCGGTGCCCGATGCGAGAGCGACGAGGATGGTGATGAGTACTCTGGTGGTGTGCAGCATGGAGGCCGAATGTACCTGATTCGGGGACAGAGGGTCAACGCTCCGTGCTCCGCCCTACGGTCCCAGGCCGACGCCCAGCCACTTGTTCCAGTCGGTCTGGGTCGAGGCGATCATGCCCAGTCCCACCTTGGCCGTCGTCTCCGCGACGAGGTACTGCTTGCCCCTCCAGGGGAAACGCTGGCCACCGCCCGGGACGTCGACGGCGAGCATGGCGTGGGAGTACTCCCGGGAAAGCATGAGGACGCAGTCTATCCCCAGGCGCTGCAGTATCGCCGCCATGATGACGGCCCGCGAATCGCAGTCCCCTCGGGCCTCGTAGGCTCCCACGAGGGGCGTCACGAAATCGATGCCCTTGGGGTCCCTCTCGTAGACGAAGCCCTGTACCCAGGCCAGGATCCGCCTTGCGGATTCGGTGGGGTCGTCGGGAGGAAGGCCCCGGGATATCTCGGTCGTGAGCCTGTCAAGGCGCACAGCCGACTCGCGGTACACCATCCGATAGAAGCGTGACCAAGCCTCGACCCAGAGCTTCTCGTTCTGGGCGTAGGTCGTGAGGACCCGGTATTCCCTGCCCGCCGTGTCCGTCTCCTGCTGCGCCTCGTCCTCGTTCCAGGGAAGGCCGACGCTGATGTCGCCGGGAAGCCTCACCTGCTTTGTCCCCTTCCGCTCGGGCGGCCAGGCGAGCAGGTACTGGCTGATGGGTCCAGGGTCGCGGCGTGCGGCGCGGTCGATCGAGAAGGCGTCGAGACAGGAGAGCACAAAGTCGGCATAGGCCTCGAAGCTCGCCTCCTCGCTGTAGGCGAGGAGGGCATAGCCGTTTTCCCCCTTGCGTCCGCCCATGAGCATCGCGTAGCCGCGCATGGGCTTGCCGTTGAGGGGGAAGCGGAGTTCGGCCATGACGGCCTTCCTGCCCTCGTAGGAAAAGCTCTCCCGCTCGCCCGAGGACTTGAGCCTTGTCGCCACGTCCTCGGCCATTGCCTCGGGGCTGGCGAAACGCTCGCTCTCGTAGACGCGGATGTCGAACTCCATTACCCCGTTCGGGTCGGCGAAAGAGAAGCGCGCCTTGCCGTCCCCGTCGATCAGGGTGAAGCCCGCGGGCAGGTCGACGAAGAATCCTGCTTCGGACTTCAGCACCTCACCGGAGACGGGGGGGAGGAGGAGGACAAAGCAGAAGGCTGCGAATATGAAGGCACGAGGCATGGAATGCTCCTTGAGGAGGGCCTTCCCACAGTATCGGCGGGATGGAGGCCCTGCCTGACAGCGAGGCGGCCTGTGCGCCTGATCCCCCCTCTTAGGTCCCGCCGACCCTGGCTTCGGCCTCAGCGACGGCACGCGAGCGGAACTCGGCCAGGCTCGGCGGGTTGTCAAAGTGGTCGAGGACATGTCTCGCGCCCTTGAACTCGACGCTGAGAACGTAGTCCCCGAGGATGTCGCTTTCGAGGTCGACCGAGAGGAAGGGCCGATCGAGGCTGGGATCGAAGCCGAGGAGCCTGAAGCGGAAGCGGTCGCCGTGGTGGATGGCCGTCTCGGGCACGGTCAGGAGGGCGAAGCGGTAGCCCCCGAGCTCGAAATGCTCGACCTTTCCAAGGGCAAGCTGGCGCATCCAGCTCATGTCACGGATGGCTTCCATGGCTTCCTTAGGGCTCCTTGCCTTCAACTATAGCAGAGTCGTCGCGGGCGCGCGAGGCCTGGGGGGCGGGGCGGTCTTGGTGCGGCGGATTCGATCCTTTTCCTCCCCTTGCGCCTTTAGCGCCATTGTGGGTATAAGGATATTCACCTCCCCGCACGGGGACGGCTAACTCGCCGAGGCGTCTTCTCCTGTGCTTTGAGAGCCTTGGACCGCGAAAGGGGCACGATATGCCGGATTCCGACCACGCGTCGCCGGAACCGCTAAAACCGTCACCATGCAAGCCCCGCGCGGACGGGTTCGCCGGATAAGGTATCGGCGTCCTCTGTCCGCAGTCCGGGGCAGGAGGATTATCACAGATGCTCTCCTCAACGACATTCTATCTGAGCCGCATGCTCGGGGCGACCGCCATCGGCCTGGACGAGAAAAGGATCGGCCGCGTCCTCGACCTCGTGGTGGACCTGAGCCTCGCCCGTCCCCGGGTCCTCGGCGTCATCGCGAAGTCAGGACGGAGCGAGAAGCTCCTGCCTTTCCTGGAGTGCCTTCCCACGGGGGGAGGCAGGCTGAGGGCCGTGCGCACCGGACCGGCCAGCGAGGTGGCCCTCCCTTCGGAGAACCTCATCTATCTGCGCAAGCACCTCCTCGACAAACAGATCGTCGATGTCGACGGCCGCAAGCTCGTGCGCGTGAACGACCTCGTGATCGACACGAGCGGAGCGGGGGCCTACCTGGTCGCCGTCGACGTCGGCGCCGAGGGCCTCCTGCGGCGGCTCGGGATCGAGGGCCTGATCGGGGCCGCCCTGCGCATCTTCGGGGCCTCGATACCGAGCAAGCTCGTGCTCTGGGGCGAGGTCGAGGCCGTCGACCTGCCGAGCACCCAGATAAAGCTCTCCAAGGCCTATTCGAAGCTTGACGGCATCCATCCGTCCGACCTCGCCGACATCCTCGAGGACCTCGACCGCGGCTCCCAGGTCGCGATCTTCTCGGCCCTCGACGAGGAGAGGGCGGCCGACGTCCTCGAGGAGCTCGAGCCCGGGGCCCAGGTCAAGCTGCTCGAGAACCTATCCGAGGAGAAGGCGGCCGATGTCCTCGAGAAGATGCCCGCCGACGAGGTCGCCGACATCCTCGACGAGCTCAAGAGCGAGAAGGCCGAGCGCCTCCTCGACGAGATGGAACCCGAGTCCTCGACCGAGGTCCGCAGCCTCATGGCCTATCCCGAGCGGACCGTGGGCAGCCTCATGTCCAAGGACTACCTCTTCTTCAACGAGTCGATGCGCGCCGGCGACGTGATCGAGGAGCTGCGCAGGCTAAGACCCGAGGCCGACACCGTCTACAACCTCTACATCCTCGACGCGAGGGGGGTCTACCAGGCCACGGTCTCGCTACGGGACATAGTCGTGGCTGACCCTGGGGCGAGGATTGGCGAGATCACCGAGTCGAAGGTCGCGCCACTGCAGGACGGGGACGACGTGTACTCGATCGCCGACCTGCTGCTCAAGTACAAGCTCCATGCCGTGCCGGTGGTGAACACCGAGAGGCGGATGGTGGGTACGATCGTCATCGAGGACGTGCTGGAGTACGTCGTCCGCAAGCGCTGATAGCCGGAGTCCCAAAGCCATGTCAATCAAGCAGAAGGCGAAGATCCTCTTCGCCAACCTACTCGTGTTCCTCTCGGTGCTCGGCCCCGGCATCATCACCGGCTCTGTCGACAACGACGCGGGCGGGATCACCACCTATTCGGTCGCGGGCGCCACCTACGGATACAACATCCTGTGGACCCTTGTGCCCGCCTTCCTCGTCCTCGTCGTCATCCAGGAGATGAACGCGAGGATGGGGATAGTCACTGGCAAGGGCCTCGCAGACCTCATCAGGGAGAACGCAGGGGTCAAGGTGACCTTCCTCATCTTCATAGGCCTCATCATCGCCGACATTGGCAACACCACCACCGAGTTCGCGGGCGTGGCGGGCTCGATGCAGGCCCTGGGGCTGAGCAAGTACATCTCTGTGCCCCTGTCGGCAGTCCTGGTATGGTTCCTCGTCGTCAAGGGCACCTATAAGTCGGCCGAGCGGATCTTCCTGGTCTTCAGCCTTTTTCTGCTGTCGTACATCGCGTCGGCCGTCCTGGGGAAGCCCGACTGGAGCGCGATCGGCCATGCGATGGTCCACCCCGACGCCCAGTTCAACTTCGCCTATCTCGTGATGGTGATCGGCATCGTGGGGACGACGATCGCGCCCTGGATGCAGTTCTACATGCAGTCGGCCGTCATCGAGAAAGGCCTCACGATCGACAAGTACAGGTACACGATCGCCGACGTGGTCGTCGGCTCCTGCATCACGATCGTGGTGGCCTTCTTCATCATGGTGGCCTGCGCGGCGACCCTCCATGTGAACGGGATCAGCATCGGGGAGGCGAAGGACGCGGCCATAGCCCTGAGGCCCCTGGCCGGCAGGGCGGCCTCCGTGATCTTCGCCTCGGGCCTGTTCGTGGCCTCGATATTCTCGGCGACGATCCTGCCCCTTGCCACGGCCTTCTATGTCTGCGAGGCCTTCGGCTTCGAGGCGGGCATCGACAAGACCTGGAAGGAGGCCCCCCAGTTCTACTGGCTCTTCACGATCATCATCGCGGTGTCGGTGGGCATCATCCTCCTGCCTAGGGCCCCCCTGATCGAGATCACCATATGGTCCCAGGTGATAAACGGCGTCCTGTTGCCGGTGGTCCTCGTGAGCATGCTCCTCATCATCAACAAGAAGGAGGTGATGGGGACCTGGGTCAACAAGCCCTTCGCGAACATCGTGGGCTGGCTGACCGCGGCTGTGCTCATCGGCATGAACGCGGTGTTCCTGGGGATGTCGGTGTTCGGGCAATAGGGCCTATTCCGGCTCGGCGTGCTCCCCGGGCCGCAGCCCATAGCGCTCGTCGGCCTCGAGGTTGCCCCGCGGCTCGATGTGGACCACGACGTCGTAGACCTCGGGCAGGCGCTCCTTGATCGCGAGCTCCACCGCCGCCGCGATGTCGTGGGCGGCGGCCACTGTCAGCTTGGGGTCGACCTCGATGTCCAGGTCGGCCATGAGGAAGGAACCCATGTGGCGCACCCGGGTGCGGTGAGGGTTGCCGGCGCCCTTGATCGAGGCCACGGCGGCGAAGATCGCGTCGTAGGGGCCTCGCTCGAGGCTGCCGTCCATGAGCTCGCGGTTGGCCTCGCGGAAGATGCCAATCGAGACCTTGACGATCCACAGGGACACGAGGAGGGCCGTCGCTCGGTCGAGCACGGGAAGCCCGAGCACGAAGGTGAAGAACAGGCCCACGAGGACGGCCGAGGATATGACGACGTCGCCGCGCATGTTCTTTCCGTTGGCGATGAGCATGGAGCTCCCCGTCTTCTTCCCGTAGTGGAACTGGCTCCACGCGAGGAGGAGCTTGCCGGCTATCGAGACGATCGTGACAATTATCGCGATCCGGCCCGGCAGCAAGGCCGCTTCCCCGCTGAGCAGGGCGCTGCCCGAGCGGACGAAGAGCTGGGCCCCCGCGAAGAAGACCAAGAAGGAGAGGATCGTGGTGGCTACCGTCTCGGCGCGTGTGTGGCCATAGGGATGCTCGCGGTCACCCGGCTTGTCGATGATCCGCGAGGTAACGAGGGTCACGAAGGCGATCACGACATCGGTGGAGGTGTCGATGCCGTCGCCCACGACGGCGAGGGAGCCGGAGATCACGCCGACGATCAGCTTCGAGACCGCCAGCGCGGCGTTGCCGAAGAGGGCGATGAGGGAGGCGCGCTGGAGCAGGTTGCTGCGACGGTGCATTGCTTTTACTCCTCGGGAGGGAGCCAAAGGCTAGCACGGTGGGAAAGGGAGGCTCAAGCTCCGCTGCCCCAATGTGAGGCCAGCCTAACAGCTCGCGCGGAAAGGGCCCCCACGGCGCGGGGGGGGGAATGGAGCTCGGTCCGCCTTGCATAGCTCCTGACGCTCCACTATGCTCTGGCCCGATGATCGCCGCCCTGTACCAGGACGAGGAGATTCTCATCCTCGACAAGCCCTCGGGCCTCGCCTCCCAGCCCGGGGCCGAGGTCCGCATTTCTGTCGTCGAGGCAGTCGAGCGGGATTTCGGTTTCAGGCCCTTTCTCGTCCACCGCCTCGACAGGGAGACCTCGGGCTGCATGATCGTCGCTCGGGATGCGAGCGCCGCTTCACGCTGGTCACAGATCGTCGAGTCGAGGGCGATCCGCAAGGTCTACCGCGCCGTGGTCTCCGGCCGCCCCGAGGGGACGAAGGGTGTCCTTGACGCCTCCGTACAGGAGCGTGGTGCCGTGAAGACCGCGCGGACCGACTGGCGCACGCTCGGGTCCTTCGGCGGGGCCTTTGCCTTCCTCGAGCTCGAGCTCGGCACGGGGAGGATGCACCAGATACGAATCCACCTCGCCGGGGCGGGAATGCCCATACTGGGCGACGAGCGCCACGGCGACTTTGGCCTGAACAAGAGGCTTCGAAAGGAGGCGGGCTTGAGGCGCCTCCTCCTCCACGCTCGGGAACTGGGCCTTCCCGGGGGCAGGACAGTCAAGGCTCCCATCCCCGAGCATTTCCGTGTCTTCATGACGCGCTTCGCCGATGCGCCCGATCCGGAGTGTCCGTGAACGGCACGGCACTGCCTCCCTACGCCCTCGTCCACGGGGCGAGCTGGCTCACGCCGGAGGGAAGCATCCTCACGATCCCCTCCTTCCACGAGGAATGGATACGCGATCACGAGGAGCTCGCCGGAGGCGCCCGCAATGTATGCGAGCTCATCCTGCGCAAGGGCTGGATCTCTGTTGCCCTGTACAGCGGGGGCTACCTCGAGCTCATGGTGCCAAGCCGCTCCGACCTCTCAGTGAGGCAGCTCATCCGCGAGCTGCTGTCGCGCAACCCAGGGCAGTGGTCGAAGGCCCTCGTCATGTCGATGGACGAGGAGGGTTACGCCATGCTCGAGCCGGACGACCTTGGTGAGGGGAGGCTCGAGACCAGGCTGGACGAGAGGATCTAGGCGGCCCGGGTCCGGGCAGCTAGCGGTAGGCGAATTTGACGAAGCTCGACTTGATGTGCCCCCGCAGGAGGATCGCGTTCGCCGCTCCGCTGTCTGCCTCGCCGCGTATCTTGACGGCGCTGCTCACCGAGTCCTCTATGGCCTCGGTGATCCTAAAGCTCCTGGGAAGGGTGACGATCACCGATGAGCTGGTGAGGTCGAAGACCATCTCGAGCGAGATCCCCACTTCAGACCTGTAGTGCGAGAGGTCGAGCCTGAATGTGGAGGACCTGCCCGCGACCTCGATGCGGCGGGACTCGAGCCAGCTGCCCTTCTTCCTTACCTGGCTCGATTGCCCGCGCAGGGCCTGGGCCTCGACCTCGACCAGGCTGCTGCGGAGGGCAAGTGCGCCAAGGGCCTCTGCCGGCATGAGCGTGGTGAGGGCCTTAAGCTCCTCGAGGCCGGACGCCGCGGTGAGCCTGTCTATGCGGTCGTTCATCTCGGCCTCTGAAAGGGCGCCGCGGGCGTAGAGATCGGCGACGGCGTGCAGGAGGGCTGACCTCTCGTCCTCGTAGGAAGCTGCCATGGCCTGATACTAGATCGCCCCAGGCTCTCTTGGCAAGCTAAGAGCCCAGGAGAAGGGCCATGCTGCGGGCGTTCACGATGGCGCCGCCGCCTGGGTGGTTGTTGAAGGCGACGACGAGGACCTCGGCCTTCTTCTGCACCGCCTTGACGAGGGGAAGGCAGCCCTGGAGCTCCTGGTCGCTGTACAGGTAGTCGTATCGCGTCCCTGCATCGCCCTTCCACCAGGCCGCGGCGTTGCGGCCATGGAAGCGGATGTAGCCCAGGTCGCCGGTCACCGTCGCGGTCTCGGGCGGGAGGCGGGGGAGCTCGGGCCTGTCGACGAGGACCAGACAGGCGCCGCGCCGGTCGAGCTCGGCGTAGACGGCCTCCCTGTGCCACTCGTCGTTGCGGAACTCGACGGCCAGGGGGAAGGCCGAGAGTGCATCGCACAACGCGCCAAGGTGTCGCCGTTCGGCCTCGCCGCGCTTGAAGCTGTAGGGCAGCTGTATGAGGACCGAGGTGAGGCGGCCAGCCTCGGCGAGGGGCTCGATGGCTAGCGCGAACTCCCTTGCCCTCTCGCGCCAGTCGGCGCCGCGGTCGTGGCTCAAGCTGCGGTGGGCCTTGATGGCGAACTGGAAGCCCCCGGGCGTGGCGGCGACCATGCGCTTGAGGACCGCAGAGCGGGGCATGCCGTACCAGCTGAAGTCAAGCTCGACGAAGGGGAAGCTCGCGGCGTAGAAGGGAAGGAACTCGGCCTTGGGCAGGTCCTGGGGATAGAGGACCCCGCGCCAGTCCTCGTAGGAGTAGCCGCAGGTGCCGACCAGGGTCCTGGATGCCATGGCCCTTCCTACTTCCTCATGATGCCGAGGATCGTCAGGTCGTCGTACTGGTCGTCCTCCTTGATGCCCGCGTAGAGGAGGTAGCCGGGGTTCTCGTGCTGGGGGTCGATGTTGGGGAGCTGCTTCGAGCAGTAGAGCCTGTACTGGTCGAAGTGCTTCTTTAGGAAGGCGTCGATCTTCTCGTCGACCAGTACCACGTCCTTGTCGGTCGCGCTGGGATCGGGGTACATCCGGAACACCTTCTCGACGGCGACAAGGGCGATGATCCTCTCCTCGAGCCCTCCTCCGCAGGTCGAGAAGTCGAAGCTCAAGGTCCCCTGGGCGACGGGGTCGTGGGCC
The DNA here is from genome assembly GCA_025356015.1 of Spirochaetaceae bacterium. Classification (GTDB taxonomy): domain Bacteria; phylum Spirochaetota; class Spirochaetia; order Treponematales; family Rectinemataceae; genus JANXYO01. Next base: position 140,576 of record JANXYO010000069.1, on the reverse strand, counting down.
TTCACGAGCCGGTACTTCCCCCTTGTGTTCACGGCGGCGAGGACCTCGGTGAGCCTGTCGTAGCCGAACTCCTCGTTGTCCTGTCCTCCCGTGTGGTTCCCGTGGACCAGCTCCTTCTCGACATCCTCGCAGGTGATCACCTTGAAGCCCGAGTCGCGGAAATGCCGCTTGGCTTCCTCGATGCCGTCCGTGTAGAGCAGGAGGATGTCCCCGCTCTCGAGGACCCGGGGGACCTGGAGGAAGGGGGTCTTCATCTGTACCAGGAAGCTGGGGAAGATCCCGGCCGCGGGCGAGTCGGGCAGGATCTCCTCGAGGACGCGCTCCTCCCGGGCGTTCCAGACATGGAGCTTGCGGTCGCCTGCCTCGCAGAGATAGGCCTTGCCCTCGTCTGAGTCCCAGATGCCAAGGGTGAAGGCCGCGAAGCGCTTGCCCTCGTAGCCGCGCTCCTCGATGAAGTCGTTGATCCTGTAGGCGATCATGGTGAGGTCGATGTTGCGCGGCATGGTCTTCTTCCACTCGTTGAAGTAGTTGATGACCATGGTGGCCACCTCGACCATGATGAGGGCCGCCGAGACTCCCTTGCCCGAGATGTCGCACTTGATGAAGTAGTGGTAGCGGGCGTTGATCGACCTGAAGTCCCAGTAGTCGCCCGACACGCCCTTGGCTCCCTCGTAGTAGCCGAAGACCTCGAAGTTCTTCTCGTCGCGCCTGCCCGTGCTGAGCTTCGCCTTCGAGGGGCTCGCGTCGAGGGGTATGAACATCTTCTGGATGCCCTTTCCGACTATGAGCTCCTTGCTGGCCTTGGCGGCCTTCACGAGGCCCTCGGTCATCTGGTTGACGGTCTCGGCGAGGTCGTACAGCTCGTCGCGGCTCGCCACCTCGATGCGCTCTCCTGCAAGGTCCTCCTTGTCAGGGGTGTCGCGGATCCTCTCGATCTGCTTCACGAGCTTCGATATGGGCACGACGATGATGAGGGAGAGCAGGAAGGATCCGGCGATGCCGATCGCGAGGGCGATCGCCGCGATGATGAGGGTGATGCGGACGACGTTCGCCTGGGCCTGGACGACGTCGGCGACGATCCTGTCGGTGCTTACCTCGATCCTGACCATGCCGCGGTAGTACAGCTGGTCGTTGGTCTGCACGTACAGTACAGGCTTGTAGAAGACGTAGCGCCTGGCCTTCAGCTCGAGGGCGGCCGGGTCGAAGGCGGGGACCGAGCCGACCGACTTTGTGGCGATGGCGAAGAGCCTGTCGTTCAGGGCTCCGCGCAGCTTGGTGACGGTGAGGGATATCTCCTCGAAGCGACGTCTCGCCGCGTCGTCGGTGGCGATCTTGGCCGCGAGGCCAATGGCCTCGCGGTTGAGGTCGGTGATCGACTTGTTGATGTCGCCGACCTGGGCCGAGGCTGCGGCGTCGATCTCCGCGGCGATGCCCGCCACCTTCGGGCTCAAGGGGTCCTTGATCCTGCTTGTCCCGCTCTCGAGGCCCGAGGTGTCGATCTTCGAGGCGAGGCCGGGGTCGTTGGAGGCCCAGACCGCGTCGGGATCGGTGGCCTTCTTCGCGTAGCCCGTGACGGTCACGTACAAGGCGTCGTCCATGGCCTGTTTCTGCTGGGGCAGGAAGCCGAGCTGGAGGGTGTCCTGGTTTGGCAGGTAGGTCCGCGCGCCCTGGGCGACGCTCTCGAGGAGGACGAGGGTCCTCTGCTGCAGCCCGCGGGCGAGGGAGGCGCTCTCGGCCCTGGTGACGGAAATGCCCAGGGGGACCGAGACCATGAACACGACGAAGAGGGCGAGGAGGGCGATGAACAAGGTGAACTTCACACGGAGACCGAGGCCGCGACGGCCCAGCTTCCGCTCCTTCCTGGTCTTTGCGGCTGAGGGCATTGGACCTCCGTATACGAGAGCTTGGACCTGGAGCCTGACCGCCGCCCCGTCGCGCACGGCGGCGATGGCCTGGCCCGAGGAGAGGACGACGCCGAGACCTCCGAAGAGGAGGGCGACGAGGATGACGGCATCGTAGATCGAGAAGCGGTAGGCCCGGGGAAGGACGGGGATCCACGAGGGGACGTAGGCAATCTCGACCCCGTACTTGATCGTGCCGGAGACGTCGATAGCGACCTTGGGCGAGGTCCAGTACCAGCCCCGCTTCGGGTGGTAGAGACCGATCCGGTACATGCCTGCCTCGGCGTCCTCGAAGCCGAAGCCGTCGATCTGGCGGTCGGAGCGGATGCGGAAGCCGCCGTTCGCGAGGTCCCGCTCGATGTCGTAGGGTTCCTTGCCGTCGCGGTCGAGGACGACGCGCTCTATCTGGCCGTCGGCGGCGAAGCCCTTGCCGATGATGCTCAAACTGGTCTTGCCCAGGTCGTCGCGGCTCGGGTCGGAATAGGTGATCTGGGTGTAGGGAACGTACTTGTTCGCCCGCAGGAGGATGGTGGAGGCGTCGCTTATATTCCCGACGTCGTCCACGGCCGCCACGGAGAGGAGGTAGTAGCCGTCGTCGATGTCGTTCCACGAGGCGCCCGGGTCGCTGCCGAGGATCCGCCGCGGTGGCAGGGGCGGACCGGCGGCCTCAACGAGGGCGCTCTCATAGGCGTCGAGACCCGGAAGGGGAGGCCTCGACCCTGGGGCGCCCTTCGGGACGGGGCCGGCCGGCTTGGCGGAGACGGCCACCTTGCCCGTCTCGAGTGGCCCGGCGTAGCGCAGTTCCCAGGTATAGCCAGCGATGATCTCCTTCTCGGGGGGACTCCATCGGACGGCGAAGGTATTGGAGGCCAGGAAGCCCCTGTCGTCCAGATCGGGGTGGAGGACCAGGGGTGGCATGGGCGGGTTGAGCTTGCGCACATAGGAGATCCGCGTGGCCTTGGACCAGTTCCCCGCAATGTCCTGGGCCGAGGCGGAGAGGAACCAGGGCCCGTCCTCCTTGGCGCTTTCCACGAGACGGGTGTCGGCGTCGGCCGTCGTCCCCATGAGTTCGTGGGGCGGCTCGGCCGCGGGGTCCCTGCTCCAGATCCAGGAGAAGCCCAGGATACCCGAGGAGTCCTCGGGCGGGATGAGCCTGATCGAGGCGCGCTCGCGGGCTGTCCTGGCCCCGGCCGTGAAGTCGAGGGCGGCGAGGCGGGGAGGATCGACATGGGTATCGGGTTCGAGGGCCACGACCCTGTCCCCTCCCGAGACGCTGCTCTGCCAGAAGGCATAGGTCCTGCCCCCGGCGAAGGCGACCCTGCCGAAGGCCACGGCACCGGCGTCCTGCGAGAGATTGGTCTCGTCCCGGGTGACGCCCAGGGGATTGAGGTACATGCGGTTCACGCCCGACCTGTTGTCCACCCAGGTCGCGGCCGGTCGCCCGTCCAGGGAGAGCACCTGGGGCAGGATGCAGGTTCCCGAGCCAGAGGAGACCCGGTCGACGCTTTTCGGGTCGAGGCTTCCGTCGCCCAGGAAGGAGGCAATGTAGACCTGGGTCTGGGGACTGCCCCTCGTCGCCCTCTGCCACGCCACCCAGAGCCTGTCGGCGACCATGCCGAGGGCGGCGCCGCGGTTGTCGTAGTTGTCGGCCGCTCCCGCGGCCTGGTCGCGCAGCAGGGGCTCGCTGAAGCTGGTGATCCTCGCGGCCGCCGACCAGGTCCTTCCCCCGTCGGTCGAGAGCTTCGAGAAGAGCTGCCAGCTCGGCTTCTGCGAGGTCGTGAGGCCCTGGAATATCATGAGGTCCCCGGGCGGGGCTCCGGCCGCCTGGGGCAGGGGGGCGGAGACGGGGTTGAAGCTCAGGTCGATCCCGGTCTCGGCCGCCTTGAGCAAGGGCGAGAAGGCCGACCATGTCTTCCCGTCCTCGCTTCGGGAGCTGAAGATCGGGAAGATGGTGCCCGGGATCTCGTTCTGGTCCTGGGCCGCCTGGCTCTGGGTCTGCACCTGGGCGGCATTGCCCGAGTCTCCCTGGGCGACGAAGAGGATCCAGCCCCCCGAAGCCGAGGGGTAGATGCGCGGGGCGACAGAGAAGCTCTTGTCCGAGGAGATCGAGGACGAGGCGAAGCTCGCCCCTGCGTCGCTCGAGAGGAGGATGTCGATCCTCCCCTCGCCGGCGGCGACGGCGAGGGCGATCCTGTCGTCCCTCGCGACTGCTGAGAAGAGGAGGGGCTCCCTGCCGTTGGAGTCGTAGTGGACGATATAGGACTTGGCCGAGATTTGCCGCTCGGCCTCCCAAGCGCCACCGCGAAAGCGCGCCATGTGGAGGCTCGCCTGGCCCGAGGACGGGGCGGCTTCCGCGCTGGCGGTGCCACCGGCGCCGGCGCCTGGCCCCGCCTTGGATTCTTGCCAGAGAAGGGCGAAGCCGTCCTTGAGCTGGAGGGTGAGGGGGAAGCGGCCCTGGGCGATGCTGCGGGGATACTCCCAATACATGGGGGCAGCGAAAGCCCCCATGCCGATGGCAACCAGGAGGAGGGCCAGGACCAGACGGCTTCGTGCCCGGGCTCGGCGCGGGATCACTGTCACCGATTCAGCCTGTCATAGAGGTCCCTGACCTTGGGGACGTTGTTCTTCGGGTCCTTGAGCAGGGCCTGGATGATGGCGAGGGCGCCGAGGGAATCGCCCGAGGCATAGAGTTGGGCTGCCTTGTCGTACTGTTTCTGCGAGGAGTCGGAGAGCACGAGGCTTCCCGAGCCGCCCTGGAAGGTGTCGAGCCTGTTGAGGACGGCGCTGATGTCCTTGTTCCCCGGGTCGAGGGCATAGGCGTCGCCAAGGAGCTTCCTGACGATGTCGAACTGGGTCGGGTCGTTGCGGTTGAAGATCGTCTGGGCCTGGGCCACCAGCTGTCTCGCCCGTGCGACGTCGGCGGGGTTCGGCGGCCTGGTCTTGATGCCGAGGCTGTACTCGGCCTCGTCGAGGGCGCCTTTTAGGCCAGGGAAGCGTGGGTCGATGGCCGAGAGGCTCTTGAGGTCGGCGTAGGCCTTGGCCTGGTCGGTGGCGAGCCTTGCCTTGGCGGCGGTGAGCCTGTTCTGGAAGTTCTGCGCGAAGCGCTCGGGATCGCTTTTCTGGTCGATCTGCAGTGAGAGGATCCTCGCGTCCTGGTTCAGGGGGAAGGCCCGCACTATCGTGTTGATCAGCTCGTTCGCGAGGCTGAAATTCCGCAGGGCATCGCTCTTGTTCTTCTGGGCGAGGAGGGCGTTGCCCGTGTCGACGTAGGTCCTCGCCCGGTTGAGCATCTGGCTCACCTCGGGGTAGCGCTCGTCGGTCTGGGGGATGTCGCTTCCAGTCGTGACCGAGAGGGCGTTGCGCGTGAGGCGGAGCCAGTAGGCGACCAGGGTGTTGGGCTCGGCGTGGGTGGGCTTCCATGCCTCCTGGGCGGCGAGGATCGAGGTCTCGGCCCTGGTGAAGTCGCCCGAGACATACTGTTTCTGGCCCTGGTCGAGGAGGTCGGAGGTGTCCTTGACCACCTTGTCGTTCCACCTGCGTTTGATCTCGTCGCTCAAGCTCTGGATCCTCGTGTCGGAGTCCTTCCTGAAGACCACGTCGTACTCGGCCGACAGGGAGTCGGAGAACTTGGCCCGCGCGTCCTCGAGGGACTTGAGGGCCTGCTCGAAGCGTGTCCCCGCGAGGTTGGCGCGGGACTGGCCCAGCGCAAGCTCGGCCGCCGTCTTGCTCTGGTCGGCGTCCCTCTTGAGCTTGGTCGCCGCGGCGATCAGGGCTGAGTCGTTGGTCTGGAGGGCTCCCGCGCTACGGTCGAGGTCGCCCGCCCTGGCGATCCAGGTCTGGACTGCCGACGAGCCGGCGACGTAGAGAGTCTCGCCGCGGTAGCGCGCGAGGAAGTCGGCGATGCTCCCGCGGAGCTTGGCAATGGCGGCAGCCTGCTCGTTCAGGATCCTGATGCTCAAAGACGGCTGTCTGATGACCAGGCCGGCAAGGGCGGGGTCGCCCGAGGCGACGCCGTTTATGTACGAGCGGCCCTCGTCGATGCCCTTGGCCCGGGCGGTGATATCGGCCTCGAGGGCATTGTACTCGAGGGCCGAGGCCCGGGCGACGATGAGGACCTCGGAGGACCTGGCCTTCTCGGTGAGGGCGGCGATCCTGCCATCCAGGATGCCTTGGGCCTCGGCCGAGTCCTTGCCGGCGAGGCCGGCCGTGGTCCAGCGTCCCAGGTCCCGCGCCGAGGCTGCCGATGCGGAGCGCAGGGCATCGAGCTCTGTGCCCACCGCCACGAGTTCGCTCCGGTAGCCGCGCAGGCTCGCGAGGGCGGCGGGCAGGGCCGTGTCGGCTGGCAGGGAGCCGACGTAGGCGAGGGCATCGGCCTCGTTTTTCCTCGCCTTGAGGGCCAGGGCCGAGAGCCTGGCCGCCCCGGCCGCTGTCACGCCGAGGTGGCGCACGCGCTCGTAGGCCGCGGCCCTGGTCGTTGCCAGGTCCTTCCCGAAGGCCGTCGTCCCGGGGTAGAGCTCGGTGCTCGTCGGCCCGCCCCACATGGCGATAGTCTCGAGGGCGGGGCCCGAGAGCTTCGCCGCGCGGTCGAACTCGGCCTGGGCCCGGCCCATGTCCCCGGCCTCGTAGGCCTTCTGGCCGCCCGCATAGGCTGTCTCAAGGGATGCGGTAGCGGCGGCCTGGGAGGAGTCGAGCACCGAGGCGAGCTGCATGAGCATAGCCCCCGCGAGGCCCTCGGGCCTTCCCTTCTCGCCCTCGGGCTTCAGGTCGGGTCCGAGGGTGTCGGGACGGCCACGGATGAAGAGGTCGGCGTAGGACATGAAGTTGTACTCGATGGCGGCCTTCTTCTCGCCGGCCAGTTCCTTTGGCACCGTGCGGTACCAGGCGAGGAGCTGTCCTCCCGCGCCGTAGGCCGCGAGCCTGCGCCGGTTCAGATCGAGGACAGCCGCCTGGGCCTGGGGAAGGGCGGCCTTGGCCCTGTCGGGCTCGCCCGTGGCGAAGGCCGTCTTGAGGGCAGCCGTGGCGGCCTCGAGGCCGGCCTGGAGCTCCTCGAAGCTTTTTTCGGCCGCCCTGGTCTTGTCCACGAGGCCGGTGACGGCCGAGACCGTGATCGCGTCATAGCCGGCGTCGCGGAACTCGGGCCAGAAGAGGGAGGCCTCGTCCAGCTTGGCGAAGCCGTCGAGATAGGTCCGGCTCGCCTCCAGGTAATTGCCCTGGTCGAGGAGGCCACGGCCCTTCGTCATGATCGTGAGCAGGGTCTTCTGGTTCTTGATGGTGAGCCTGGTCTGCTTGAGGGTGACCACCGTGGTCTTGTTCGCGTACTTGTCCAGGCGCTCGAGCTCCTGGAGGCGACGGAGGATCTCGGCGTCGGCATCGGGGTTCTCGCGGATGAAGGCCAGGAGGCTCTTCGCCGCGTTCGTGTATTCCTCGCGCCTGAGGATGATCGACTGGATGCGTTTCTGGGCCGCGTCGAAGCGGTCGGGATACTTCTTGATAAAGCCGAGGAGGTAGGCTATGGCGTCGTCGTACTGCTGGTCCTTGATGAGCTTGTCGGCCTGGGCTATGGGGTCCTCGCGCGTGCCAAAGGCGCCCGCGATGGGGACAGAGGCGGCGAAAAGGACGAAGACCAGCAAGGATGCGGGCAGGGTTCGCCGTCGCCGCGGCGAGAGCCGGCTGCGGCCAGGTGGAGGGGAAGGCGGTTTCAGGCGCATTGCTGTACGGTCAATACCTTTCCACGCTCCATGATACCCCTGATTCTCGGCCTTTTCGGGCCTTAATTGTAGGAAGATCGCCCCCGAGTAGAAATCCCCCCCCGGGCACAGTATAATTCGCCTACGACATGAGACGGCAGCTCTTTCTCCTTGGTCTGGTCTTGGGTTTCGTTCCCGCCTTCGATGCGGGTGCACAGCTCATACCCGACGCCTACCAAGCCGTCTCGTCCTTCCTCAACCCCGATCCCCACGCCGGCCTCACCACCTTCCGCTCCCTCCTCATCCCGATGGGCGGCCTCGCCGAGGGCATGGGAACGGCCTACACGGCGGTGGCCAAGGACTCCTCGTACTTCGAGGCCAACCCCGCCGCCTCGAGCAGCCTCGACTACACCGAGCTCGCCGTGTACCACAACAACTGGATCGCGGACACCCGCATCGAGGGCGCCGTCTACACGATCCGCTGGCACGACATCGGCTTTGGCGTGGGCGGCAAGTGGCTCTACCTACCCTTCACCGCCTACGACGACTTTGGCGGCAGGACCGGAACCGGGTATTACTCCGAGGCCATGATGGGCTTCAACATATCCTACAATTTCATGCCGGGCTACTATTTCAACGGCCTCGCCTTCGGGGCGACCGGCAAGCTCGCCTACCGCTCCGTGCCCCTGCTCAAGAATGTCGACACGAGCGGCCAGAACGCCCTCGCCTACATGGTCGACACGGGCTTTCTCACCCGCTTCAACTTCCTCAAGCTCGAGTCCTGGAGGGGCAAGAACTTCTCTATCGGGCTCGCTGTCAAGAACCTGGGCCCTCCCGTCCTTGGCGATCCCCTTCCCACCGTCGCGTCCTTCGGCCTCGGCTACTCCCCCTTCAGGGCGATGGTCTTCTCCCTCGATGTCTCAAAGCCGATCAACCTCCTCGATCCCGCCAAATCCGAGGGTTTCGCCTTCGCCGGAGGGGCCCTCGTCGATGTGACGAAGTTCTTCAGGCTCCAGGGTGGACTCCTCATCAAGGGAGGCAACCCGAGGATCACGGTCGGCTCCTCCTTTGACATCGAGCTAGTGAGGCTTTCGGTCAACTACACCCTCGACCTCACCACCCAGCTCTCGCCCTTGAACCGCATCTCGATCCAGGCCTCCTTCCTCCTGGGCGACCTCGGCAGGGCCGAGCTTGCGAAGAAGGTCGATAGCCTGTATCTTAGCGGCTTGGAGGCCTACGCCCAGGGCAGCACCGCGAGCGCGATCGCGTTCTGGACCCAGGCCCTGGAAGTGGATCCGACCTTCGACCCCGCGAGGGAAAGCCTCCGCGCGGCCCAGGGATCGGCCGACCTCCAGGCGACCATGGAGTCGCTCCAGCAGCTGGAACCCCAGACCGGAAAGTGAGGCGCCCATGGTCCTTTCGATCGTCGCGCGGTTTTTGAGTGCGGCAGCATCGATCTATATGATCATGTGCACCGTCCGCATCCTCATGACCTGGGTGCCCGGCATGGACACGGGCCGCGGTGGCGAGCTCCTGCGCTCGGCGACCGACCCCTATCTTCGCTACTTCTCGCGCTTCCGCCTCATGCGTTCGGGCAAGTTCGATTTCTCTCCAATTGTCGCCCTCTCGGTCCTCGCCGTCGCCAACCAGCTTTTCGCAACCCTGGCCTACACCGGCCGCGTCACCCTCGGCATCGCCCTTGGCCTCGTCGTGGGCGCTGCATGGTCGGCCGTCGCCTTCATCATCTCCTTTGTGGCCCTGTGCGCCCTCATCAGGGTCATAGCCTACGCGGCGCGCTGGAACAGCCTCCATCCCCTGTGGATGGTCGTCGACTCCATGCTCAATCCCGTCCTCTACCGCATCAACCGGACCATCTACCGCGGCAGGATCGTCAACTATCTCCAGGGCCTCGTGACAGGCTTCATCGTCCTCATGGCCCTGAGGATCGCGGGAGGGAGCCTCGTGACCCTCATCGTCAGGCTCCTCGACCGACTCCCCATCTAGGACCACCACAGAATGCTCACATCAAAGCAGAGAAGCCGGCTCGCCGGCATCGCCCAGACCAGGGACGCCCTGGTCACCCTTGGCAAGGCAGGCCCGAGCGAGGGCCTGACCGCCCGGCTCGACGCCCTCCTGTCGATCCACGAGCTTGTAAAGCTCCGTTTCGGCGACAAGAAGGAGTCGAAGCAGGACCTGGCCGCCCAGCTCGCCAAGGACACCTCGAGCGAGCTCGTGCGCCTCGTGGGCAACGTCGCCGTCTTCTGGAGAAGGAACAGCGACCCCGAGCTGCGCAAGATAGACCTCGAGGACTAAAGGTGAGCTGGCGGCGGCTAGGGGAGGGATGGCCTCGCGGCCGCGGGCCGGCGGCCTAAGCTTCCTCTCGCCGCCTATCGTGCTCCCTGATGAAGTCACCAGAGACCACCAGGAACTCGCCCCTCGTCTTGCCCGTCTCGGCCTCGGCCAGGCGCTTCGAGTCCCTGAGGCGGTAGATCACCGCGTCCACTTCCTCGCGGGCAGCCCCGATGTGGCTGTTGAGCCAGGTCTTGAGCTCCTCCCTCGAGACATAGCGGGCGTCGCCGCTCGCCTTGTCCCCGAAGCGCACCGAGTAGTCGGCGATGCCGCGGGCGATGCGCTCCGTGGGCCTGGTGTCGACGGTGTCGGCGAGCTGGGTGTTGGTGTGGCGCATCCTCGCCGAGAGGACCTTCACCATCTTCACGGCGAAATCCCCGTTGGTGCGCAGCAGGGTGTCGAAGACTGTCTTGTCGACGATGATGAGCCGTGTCTCCTTGACCGTTATCGCCGAGGTCGAGCGGGGCTTGCCGTCGATGAGGGCCATCTCCCCGAAGAACTCATTGGGGGTCGCGAGGGTCTTGAGGACGACCTCGCCCTTCTCGGTCTGTTTCTTGAGCTCGATCGCCCCGTCCTTGAGGATGTACATGCAGGTCGCGGGCTCGCCCTCGAAAAAGACCGCCTTTCCCGCGGCAAAGGTCTCGGTTTTCTCCGTTGCCATAGTCACAAAGGTAACTCCGCCCGGCTCGTCCTTCCAGAGGGCCCCTGGCCTTTCCGGGACCTGAGCGCCGCGTAGGCCGCTATGAAGAACCGGAAGCCCCGGTAGCCGATGTCGGGGTCGAGGGCAGCCTCGGCGAGAACGAAGTCGATGCCGCTCAGGTCGGCCGAGACCCTGGCCTTGAGCCGGCGTTCCGGCCCTGTCCATGTCTGGTCGGGGGCCTGAGCTGTCTTTCCCGGTTCGGCTCGGCTCGGGGCCAGGGCGAGGCCGGAGGCCTTGCGTTCAAGGGCGTGACCGTTCTTGCAGTCCCCGAGGATGATGCGGCTCATGAGGGCCCCCTCGGCCGGCTCCGCGAGTATGGAGTCCAGGGCCGTGGCGAAATCATCAACCGACCATTCCTCGCTGCCACCCCCCGCGGGGGGCGAGGCCTCGGCCGCCGCGTCGAGGAGGAGGGCGATCCCGGCTGCCTCCTCGACGAGGAATGCAGTATAGGCCGCGTAGAATCTTGGCATCAGGCCGAGGATGGCCGCCGTCGACAGGACCAGCTCGTCCGACACGAAGGCCGCGACCTCGCGCCTCCGCAGGCAGGCGACCAGGATCGGCACCGACTCCCGGCTCAGCATGAGCTCGAGGGCATAGGCGGCCGAGATCCTCACCCGGGGGTTGTCGGTGCGCTCGAGCAGCTCCTCGATGGCCCCGATGCTCTCGCGGTCGTCGAGGCGGGCGAGGGCTATCACCGCCGATCCCTGGAGCAGGTAGTCCCTGGCCTGGGCGGCCTGGCGCAGGCAGGGGATGGCCTCCGCCCTTCCCGCCTTGCCGAGGATGCGGGCAGCCACGTAGGCCGTGGTGAAGGGCTGACGCTCGACCTCGGCCACGAGAGCGGCCTCGACGGCGTCGCCTGGCTCCCTGAGCTTCTCGAGGGCGAGGAGGGCCTCCATGCGCACGTCGAAGCGGGGCGAGGAGAGGTAGGGCAGGAGCTCGGCCTGGGCCCGACGCGATGCCGAGCCGCCCACCTCCTGGATGAGCCTCACCTGCTCGGTCGGATCGCCCGAGCGGTCGAGGCGGTCGAGGAGGTTTATCGTGCGCAGGTCCCTGATCGAGAACATGAGCTCGAGGGATTCCCTCACCGAGGCCGAGCCGAGCCGCACCAGGCTGCCCATCCGCCAGATGACGGCGACCAGGACAAGGAAGAGGAGGCCGTAGAAGACCCGGTAGGCGTTCACGCTGCCCATACCCGCCAGGCCAAGGAGGTCGAGGATCACGCCGCCCGCGCCCGAGCCGAGGGAGCCCCCGAGGCCGTAGACGAAGAAGTAGACGACGCCGAGGTCTAGCATGCGCTCGCGCTTGACGAGGGCGAAGTAGTAGGTCTGGCCCGCGGTCTCCTCTCCGGCGAAGCCGAAGGAGGAGATGAAGTTGACAAAGCTAAGGAGGAGAATCACACCCAGGGGGCCCGAAAGGAGGCCCCCCGGGGCGAGGGTCGTCGTGCCGGCGAGGGCGAGGGGAGCGAGGCTCAGGGCCGAGATCGCTGTGAAGATCACATACAGGGGCTTCGCGCCCTGGCGGTCGACCAGGAGCCGCATGAGGAGTCCCATGGCGAGGGCCCCGATGCTCGCGACAAGGGAATAGGCCATGACGGCGTCGTCGCCCTGGCCGAAGACCTCCTTCGCGTAGACCGGGAGGAAGGACCTCGCCATGCCGCTCGCGAAGCTCAGGGCCAGGAAGACCCAGATGAAGTCCCGGAAGGGGCGGTCCTTGAAGGCCTCGCGGGTGTTCTTCCACAGGCTCGTGGAAGACTCGTCGCGGTAGCCGACGGGCTCGGGGGTCTTGAACAGGAGGGAGGAGCCCGCGAGGCCGACCGCGATGGAGACGGCCATGGTCGCGGCGTAGAGCTCGGGCGAGGCGCTCTTGCCGAGGATCAGGGCAACGACGAGGTTCGTGCCCATCCCGACCAGGGATGCGAGGATCGAGAGGTTGACGAGGAAGCTCCCGCGGTCGCTCCTGCCGCCCGGCTTGCCCCCGTCGGCGAGGTAGGCGAGGACGGGGTTGTTGCCAATGAGGCCGACGCCGCGGGCCACGTTGAAGCCGGCGACACCAGCCAGGAGGAGTCCGAAGGCAGGGCCGGGCCAGCCTTCGGCGACGAGGAAGGGCGCCGCCAGAGCCGGAAGCATCACGATGTAGCGTATTGTCCAGGCCCAGCCAAAGACCCTGATGATCGGCAGGCGCCTGACGAGGCGCTTGCCGAGGGGGAGGAAGAAGAAGGTGATGTAGGTGAAGGCGTTGAGGGCTCCGACCAGGGCATTCGAGGCGCCCAGGCGCAGGGCGTAGAGGGTGACGAAGCTTCCGGACAGGAGGATGAAACTGAAGGCGTTCAGGCCGCTGAAGACGAAATATGACTTGCGGGCGCGATTGAGGGCTGCCGGAGTGAGTTGTGACATATAGCTTCAGTATAATCGCGGCTCTGGTCCTCGCGCCATACGGGTGGCGGCCACCTGGGCTTTAGGAAGGCACGGGAACGGCTTGAGATCGGGGGCGGGCGTCGGTATACTGCGGCAAAGTTCATAATATCCCGCGGCCACTTGATCGGGACCGCCGCCCTGGAGCGACAATGATCCGCATCGGTCTTACATCCCAGGCCCTCCTCATGCTGAGCCCGGCGGAGATCATCGCCGCCGCGAAGGGCTCCGGTGTCGAGGCCTTGGAATGGGCCGACGGGGTCCACGTTCCCCACGACGAGCCCAAGGCCGCCGAGGCCACCATGATCGAGACCCTCCGCGCCGGTCTGACGACGGCGTCCTACTCCGCGATCCTCCGCCCCGAGGCCGAGGGCGACCACAAGCGCACCGAATCCATCTTCGCGACGGCCGAGATCCTTCAGGCTCCCATCATACGCTTTTTTTTCGGGGGGCACGCGGCGCCAAGGCCCGATCCCGCCCGCCGTTCCCAGCTCATCTCCGAGGCGCGCAGGCTGGGGGACAGGGCCGCAAAGAGCGGCCGGGCGGTCTGCCTGTCCCTTGCCCGCAACACCTACCTCGATCGTTACCACGAAGCCTTCGCCCTCGCCGCCGAGATCGATCACCCCTTCGTGCGTCTCGCCTGGGACGCCCTGCCTGGCATGGACCCCAACCAGGCGAGCGCCTTCCTTGAGGAGGCTGGCAGCAAGGTGGCGGTGATCGTGGCCCGGCATCTGAAAAAGGACGGGGCCGCGACAGGCCTTGCGGGCGAGGAGGCCAGCTGGCGCCGGAGGCTCGCGGCCTTCAAGCTCACGGAGATCGATCCCAAGATGGGCCTCTTCGTCTTCATCGGCGCGTTGCGCGACGGAGACTCGGGCGGCCCCGGCCTGGCCGAGGACGTGGCCCTCCTGCGCCGCCTCGCCAACGAGGTCGAGGGCAGGACCTCCTAGCGCCCGTCCCCCTCGATCTCCTTCGCCTCGTCCCAGTAGGAATCCATGAGCTTCATGTGGGAGGCCTCGAGGGGCTTCCCGGATTCGGCCATGCGCTTCTCGACGTGGCGGAAGCGCCGTGAGAACTTCTCGACCGTCCTGTGCAGGGCGACCGCCGGGTCCACCTCGAGGAAGCGCGCGAGGTTGACGGCGCAGAAGAGGAAATCGCCGAGCTCGTCCTCGAGGGCGTCGCGGCTGCCGCCCGTGGCGGCTTGCCTGCAGGCCTCCTCGGCCTCCTCGAGCTCCTCCCTGGCCTTGTCCCAGATCTGCCCTATCTCGCCCCAGTCGAAGCCGGCCTTCGCCGCCTTCTTCTGGATCCTGTAGGCCCGCTCGAGGGGGGGCAGGGCCCGCGACACCTCGTCGAGGAGGGAATCCTTCTTCCTGCGGCCCTCCACCTTCTCCTTGATCTCCTGCCACTGCACCAGGACGGCCTCGGAGCTTCCGGCCTCGGCATCGCCAAACACGTGGGGGTGTCGCCTTATGAGCTTCTCGCAGACGGCCCCGAGCGAGTCGGCGACCGAGAACTGCCCCGACTCCTCGTGCATGTAGGCGACCATCGCCGCGAGGAGGAAGACATCGCCCAGCTCCTCGCGCACGTGGGCGCTGTCGCCCTCGTCGATGGCCTCGACGAGCTCGTAGGCCTCCTCGATGATGCCGCCGCGCATCGTCTTGGGCGTCTGCTCCCTGTCCCAGGGGCAGCCATCCGGGGCGCGCAGCCTCGCCACTATCTCGTAGAGCCGGCCGAAGGCCTCGGCCGCCTTGCCTGGATCTGTCATGGTACTCCTACTGCCCCTGCTTCCCGAACAGGGGGCTCGCCAGCTCTATCAGGGCCGCGGCGTCTCCCGATGGGATGAAGAACCCGCCCTCGACCCAGGAGCCCAGGGCAGTGGCGGCGGGGCCCCTGGCCTGTGGGCCGCTGGGGCCGGCGCCCGCGTTCCCGCCGCCTGCGGCATCGCCCGCGCCCGTCGAAAGGTAGCCGTACCAGGCCGAGAAGCTTCCGGGGTCGAACTTCGGCATGCCCTTCGCGTCATTGCCTGAGAGGGCGGGGCCGAGCTTCGAGACTATTGTGGCGAGGCGCTTGGTCGAGAAGGATCCCACCGAGACCACCTTCCCCGGCAGGGTCTTGGCGAAGGCGGCGAAGGCTGGATCGCCCGTGAGGGGACTGGCGGAGGAGGGCCTCGCCAGGAGGCCGCGGAGCTCGTTGAAGTCGCCCGTCGTCGCGGCGAGCTTTCCCTGGGCCGTCGCCCAGCGCATGCCGAACTTCGTTCCCAGGGCGTCCAGCACGGCGTCCATGCCCGCCTTTCCTGCCTCAGAGCCGTCCTTCCCGAGGGCGGCCAGCTTTTCCGCATCGAGGACCTTAAAGGAGAGGCCGAGGTCGCCGTAGGCGAAGCCGCCGGCCATCCTGTCCTGGTTCCTGACCTCGATGCCGAGGCCCAGGACATCGGCATAGGCCTTGAGGACGGCCTGCATGTCCCCGTCGCCGGAGAGGCCAGCGATGAAGAGCGCCAGGCCGGCCTCGTCCCTGGCCTCGATGAGGAACTCGTGCCGTATGGAGAAGCCTTGTTTGATGGCGGCCGCGAGGGCGAGGGCGTCCTTGGTCTTCAGATCCGTGAAGGCCGCGGGATTGATCTCGAAGTCGACGTTGCTCACGCCCCTAGGCCCGGCGGAGAGCGCCCACCTGGACTCGAGGGAGACGATCGCATCCGCGGTGGAGGCGGGCATCTTGAGGATGGAGAACAGGGGCTTCATGAACGCTCTCGAGTAATCGGCGATGAGGCTCGGATCCAGAGACCAGGAACTGCTCACGAGGGCCGTCGCGCTGAGCTGGCCAGCCCAGTCGAGGGCCGAGGGACCTGTCGAGCTTCGCCTGAGGATGGCGTCGGCCTCGCTGCCGGCGAGCACCGAGGCTCCGAGCCGGATCGAGAGGCCCGAGGCCTCGGGGACGATGGCGGCGTCGGCCGAGCCGAGCTGCTTGAGGAGGGCGAGGCCCCTTTCCCCGAGGGCCGCGAGTGGGCCGGCAGCCTTGTCGGGAGCACCGCTGACAAAGTCGCGGGCGGCGGTCTCGATGGGCTTGAAGCCGTCCTTCGGGGAGATGAGGCCAAGGGCCTTGGGGTCGGCCCAGAACTTGATCGAGGCCGCGGGGTAACGGGATAGGCGGGAAAGGTCCAGCGGCTTCTGCGGAGGGAAGGCGAGCTCGCCCTCGCCCGTAGCGAAGACCGCGTAGCCCTTGGCCTGCTTGACGAGCTTCATGGACTCGTCGCTCAGCTTCTTCAGGAAGGCATCGCTCTGCCCCCGCATCGGGACATAGACGACAGTGCGGGTCGTCTTGGATCCCGGCCCGACGGGGATTATTGCGAGGGTCATGGGCCTCGCCCCGTCGATGTAGCGCTCGGCATCCCCGCCGCCTGGCACTGTCTTTGTGAGGAAGTCAATGAGCTCGCTTCCAAAAGCCTTCGAGAGGCCCGCAGCCTTCCAGAAGTCCGCCGCGGCGTTGACCAGGCGGGCAGGTGAGTCGATCGTCGCGACGAAGACGGCGCCTTCCGGGACGAGGGAGACCAGGGGCCCTGCAGGGCTTGATTCCACGCATGCGGATACGAGCAAGGCCAGCAGGGCCAGGAAGGCCGGCACAAGGATGCGGCGGAAGGCCGCGGAGGGTCTGGATCGTACTGAAGCGGCTCTTGACGCCATCTAATGCCTCCATCGATAGTCGAACCAGAGTTTAGCATGTCGTCCGCGGCGGTTTACAGTCCCGGCAGCCGGGCGCGGGCGGCATCCAGGAGGGGCCATGAAGGAGCTGGGAGCCACGCTGCTCCGCAAGGACGCATTCTCGGAGATCGTGATCGGCAACACGGCCGTGGTCAGGGCGATGATCGAGGGAGGGACGAGGGTCGTCACCTCCTACCCCGGCTCACCGACCCCGGAGATAGCCTCGGCCATCAAGTCCATGCCGGCAGCGGAGCGGCCCTTCTATTTCGAGTTCTCGACAAACGAAAAGGTGGCCCTCGAGGTGGCCTTTGGCGCCGCGCTCAACGGCCACAGTTCCGTAGTCTTCTTCAAGAGCGTCGGCCTCAACGTCGCCGCCGACAGCTTCGTCCAGCTCTCGATGATGGACATCACCGGCGGCATGGTCGTCCTCCTCGGCGACGATCCGGGCGCCAACTCGAGCCAGAACGAGCAGGACAACCGGCATTTCGCGCGTCTCGCCTGCCTGCCCCTCCTCGAGCCGGCAGACGCCCAGGAGGCCTATCTGATGATGAAGGAGGCCATCGCCCTCGCCCGGGAAAAGCGGAGCGCCGTTATCCTGCGCATGACCACCCACGTCTGCCACGCGAAGGAGAAGGTCAGCTTTGGGCCATGGAGACCCGAGGCCCTGGACCGGAGGCCGCGTTTCGACAGCGAGGGCTGGAACTACATCCCCCTGGCCGCCTCGGTCCTCCCCCTCAAGCGCTTCGCCCTCAAGAGGCTCGAGCAGGTCCGCGAGCGCTTCGAGGCCTCGCCTTTCAACCGCATCATCGACAATGGCAACGCGAAGCGCGGCGTCATCGCCGCAGGGACAGCCAGGCTCTCCCTCCTCGACGCCCTCGAGGGCTCGGCCGAGCCGCCCGACATCCTCGAGCTCGGGACGGTGATCCCCCTTCCGAGGTCCCTCGTCATGCGTTTCCTCTCCTCACATGAGGAGGTAAAGATCCTCGAGGAGCTCGACCCCATCCTCGAGGCCGAGATCAAGTCCCTCGCCTATGACGCGCTCCTGCGCACGAGGATCATCGGCAAGGTCGACCCGGAGGAGCTCATCGGGGAATACGTGCCAGAGAAGCTCCGGGCCATCCTGGCCGCCACTTGGCCCGATCTAGTGGCCCCGCCCCCCTCTCCCAGGCAGGCCGGGCGCAAGGTCCCCGACCGCCCTCCCCAGCTCTGCCCCGGCTGCGGCCACAGGACGGCCTTCCAGGCCGTCCGCGCCGCCCTGGAGGGCAGCGACATCACCGTGGCCGACATAGGCTGCCACACCCTGGGCTACCTTCCCCCCTACCGCATGGGCCGGGTCCTGCTGTCGATGGGGCACTCGACCTCGACCGCGGCGGGGCTCTCGATCTACAACGACGAGCGCCGGGTCCTCTGCTTCATGGGAGACTCGACCTTCTTCCACGCGGGCATACCCGGCGTGGTCAACGCGCTGTTCAATTCGCACAACGTCACCTATGTGATGATGGAGAACGGGACCACGGCGATGACAGGGCACCAGGACCATCCGGGGGTGGGGCGGAACTTCAACGGCGAGGCGCCCAGGATCCCCGTCCGCTCGGTGCTCGAGGGCCTGGGAATCACCAACATCCGCGAGATCGACACCTACCAGGTGGGCAAGCTCACCCAGGCCGTCAAGGATGCCGTGGCGGAGACCGGATTCAAGGTGGTCATCGCGAAGCATCCCTGCATGCTCAAGTTCACCAGGGAGGCCCGGAGAAAGCCCGGCTGGTACGCGCGCCACGTGAGGATCGACACGGGGACCTGCACCCTCGCCCACGATTGCGTGGAGCGCTTCGGCTGCCCCAGCTTCCAGATCATCGAGGGCAGGGCGGTGGTCGTCTCGAACGACCTCTGCATCGGGGACGGCTCCTGCCGCCAGATCTGCCCCTCGGGGGCGATCGTCAATGCCGAGCGGGCATAGGAAAGGGGGAAGGGCTATGGCAAGCAAGGGGAAATCCAGTTTCGACATCTACATGATCGGAGTCGGCGGCCAGGGCATCGGCCTCCTCGCCGAGGCCATGGCGAGGGCGGCCGACCACGCGGGACTCGTCGTCAAGGGCTGCGATACCCATGGCCTCGCCCAGCGTGGCGGCATCGTCACGAGCCACCTCCGCCTGGGCGCCGCCGCCCATTCGCCCCTGGTGTCCCCCCTCGGCGCCGACCTCGTCGTCGCCCTCGAGCGCAACGAGGCCCTGCGCGCTGCCCGGACCTATCTGCAGGACGGCGGCGTCCTGGTCTGGTACGACGCGACCCTCCAGCCCCTCGAGGTCAGGCTCGGCGAGGCCCCGGCGGTGACGCGTGAGGAGGTCGAAGATGAGTGCCGCTCCGCCGGGGCGAGCTGCCACGTGGTCTCGAGGGACGATCTCGAGGACCCAAGGGAGCAGAACGTCGCAGTGATGGAGCGCATCGCGGCCCTGGGCCTCATGCCGGGTGTGGGGAGCGAGCATTTCAAGGCGGCCCTTGGCGACCTCATGGAGGGAAAGAGCCTGGCCCAGAGCCTCGCCCTTTTTGGCGAGGCGCCCTAGAGGCCTACAAGGCCGCACGGGATTTCGTAATTCGCCGCTCGTCCTAGCGCGCGGAGTTAAAAAAAGGGGCGCTCCGACGGGGCGCCCCTTTCCGTGCGGCTCCGATTCCTGCCTGGCCCCTAGCCCTTCACGTTCTCCCAGGACCCGCTCAGCTCGGAGCGGAAGAGGGCGTCGAGGACAGCCATGTTGGCGACGCCGTCCTCACAAGGGGTAGGCGCGAGCGAGCCCTCGCGTATCGCCCCCGAGACGGCCGCGAACATGAGGCCGTACTGGTCGGCTGGACCGGCATCGATCCGCCTCGTTCCCAGGGCCGTGCTCACATCAAGGCTCATGGGGACGTCGGGGTAGGCGTTGAAGGGCAGGCCTAGGGCTATGCTTCCCCGCTCGCCTGTGATCTCCACCCTCTGGACGGGAAAGCACTTTGTCGCGACCGTGAAGGTGGCGCGCGCGCCCGAGGGCCCGAAATCGAGGACTCCCGAACTCAGGTTGTCCGTCCCGAACACGGGGTCGCGCTGCACGAGGGAGATGGCACGCTCGGGCTCAGTCCCTGCGAACCAGCGAGATACCGAGATGGCGTAGCAGCCGATGTCGTAGAGGGCACCTCCACCCGTCTCGATGCGGTTGCGGATGTTCGCGGGATCGGCGTTATTGTAGGAGAAGGAGCAGGCGATCGAGCGGACCCTTCCGATCTCGCCCGAGTCGAGGATCTCCTTCGCCCTCCTCCACTGGGGGTGGAAGCGGTACATGAAGGCCTCCATGAGCAAGAGCTTCTTCGACCTCGCTGCCGCGGCCATCGCCTTCGCCTGCGCGGCGTCCATGGCGAGGGGCTTCTCGCAGAGCACGTGCTTGCCGGCCTCGAGGGCCTTGGTGGCCCACTCGGCGTGGAGGTTGTTCGGCAAGGGCAGATATACAGCCTCGATCCCCGGATCGGCGAGCAGGGCCTCGTAGGAGCCGAAGGCCTTCGGGATGCCGAGCCGGGCGGCCGCGGCGCTGGCCTTAGGCGCGTCACGGCTTGCGATGCCGACGATGCTGGCTTCACTCAGCCGGGAGAGGGGAAGGTGGACGCGAAGGGCATAATGACCCGATATCGAAAGAACGCCCCATTTGACGGCTTCCATGGAATTGCCTCCTTGTACTAGAACCTGAGGGAAAGACAGGAGAGACCCCCGTCGAGCTTGCGGTATTCGGAGCTGTCGACAAGACTCACGGCGAAGCCTGAGTCCCTGATCTTGCCTTCGGTCTCGGGGTAGCCCGAGGGCATGATGACCCTGTCGTTGACCCTGATGCAGTTGGCCGCGTAGGCCTCGTGCTCAGGAACCACGATCTTTCTGAAGGCCTTGAAGGCGGGATGGTCAAGGAATTCCCGGGTCGTGAGCAAGGTCCCGTCCTCGAGCCAGGCCAGGCCGGTCTTGAGGTGGAGGAGTTCGGGCATCTCGATGAGGCTCCCCGAGAGGCCATGGCGCTCCAGGGCTGCCATGAACTGTCCGGCCCCCTCCCTGTTCGTCCTCGCGGAAAGGCCGATGTAGAAATGGTCGCCGACCATCATGACGTCGCCGCCCTCGAGGCTGCCGGGCGCCTTGATCGACTCGACCTCGCGCCAGTATTCGGCGAGCAGGGCGGCCATGCCCTCGGTCTCACCCGCGCGGCTCGGCGCTCCCGGCCTCGCGAGCATCGCGAAGGCCTTTGTGCAGACCGCGACATCCTCGACGAAGCAGGAATCGGGATACCTCTCGTCGCAGTCCAGTTCGCGCAGCTCGAGGCCGCAAAGCCTTAAGGTGGCCTTGTAGGCCGAGTGCTGGCGGAGGGCGAGTTCGTAATCCGGCTTCCCGAGCTCGGGGTGGGAGCTGATGCCCTGCACCATGGAGCTTGCGGGCCTTCTGACAATCGCGTTCCTGAACACCAAGGCCTCCTTCCTGGGGAGCATCATCGCTCGCCCATCGCGCCTCGGTCAAGGCGCGGTCGAAATCGATATATTAATCTTGACAGATGCGCTCCCATCCCCTTGAATTGCACTAATGATCCCCTCGCGGCCCAAGGGCGCCGTCAGAGACCGGGTCTCGCCATGACTCGGCTGCCGAGCGGAACCCTCAGCTTCCTCCTCACCGACATCGAGGGCAGCACCCGCAAGTGGGAGGGTGACCAGAGGGAGATGGCCAGGGCTCTCAGACAGCACGACGCCATCCTCAGGGCGGCGATCGAGTCCCAGGGCGGCTATGTCTTCAAGACCGTTGGCGACGCGTTCTGCGCCGCATTCCAGGATCCCCGCTCGGCCCTCAAGGCCGCCCTTGAGGCCCAGTCGGGCCTGGCCGCCCAGGCCTGGGTGATCTCGGGCGGCATCATCGTGAGGATGGCGATCCACTCGGGCACGACCGAGGAGCGTGACGGGGACTTCTTCGGCCCCGTCCTCAACCGCTGCGCCAGGATCCTTTCCCTCGTCAACGGCGGCCAGATCGTCTGCTCACTCGCCAGCTTCGAGCTCCTCGTCGATCACCTGCCGGCCGACTGCGAGCTCAGTCCCCTGGGCCTTTTCAGGCTCAAGGACCTGAGCAGGCCAGAAAGGCTCTTTCAAGTCTGTGCCCCTGGCCTCAGGGTGAGCTTCCCCTCCCTCCCCTCGCTGGACGGGAAGCCCCACAACCTCCCCCTCCAGCCCACCCTTTTTGTGGGAAGGGAGCCCGAGGTCGAGGCGATACGCTCGGCCTTCGCGCCCGGGCTTTCGGGCCAGGGCGACGCAGCCAGGGGCGGCGGCGCCTGCAGGCTCCTCACGATCATCGGCTCCGGCGGGGCAGGGAAGACCAGACTGGCCCTCCAGTCGGGAGCAGAGCTCGTCGACGCCGCGGCGGGCGGCGTCTGGTTCATTGACCTCTCCAACTGCCGCAACGCCGCAGACACAGCGAGGACGGTAAACCGCGTCCTGGTGGTCAAGGAACGCGAGGGGAGGAGCCCAGCCGAAGCCCTCAAGGACTATGTCGGCGACCGCCGCATCCTCCTCATCTTTGACAACCTCGAGCAGGACATGGCCTCTGGGTCCCTGATCGGGGAGCTCCTCGAGTCCTGTCCGGGGCTTGCGATACTGGGCACGAGCAGGGAGGCCCTCGGGATACGCTGGGAGAGGACCCTGCCCCTCGCGCCCCTTGCCCTGCCCGACCTGGCCCTGCCCAGGACGGCCCACAGGATCGGCCAGTACGAGGCCGTGGCCCTCTTCATCGAGAGGGCCACGGTCGCCAGGCCGGGTTTCGCGGTGAACGAGGCCAACGCGCCGCCGATAGCCGAGATCTGCGTGCGCCTCGAGGGCATACCCCTGGCCATAGAGCTCGCCGCGGCCCGGGTACGGAGCTTCAGCCCCCACGAGATACTCAAGCGCCTCGGCGAGGACCTCGGTTTCCTCGAATCCGAGGTGGCCGACCTGCCGGCGAGGCATAGGACCCTGCGCGCCGCCGCCCAGTGGAGCTATGGCCTCCTCTCGGTCAGGGAGCGCAGCGGTTTCCGGTCCCTCGGGGTCTTCGCGGGCAGCTTTAGCCTTGAATCGGCCGAGGTCCTGCTCCGCCCCCTCTCCGGTGGGAAGCGCGCTTCCAGGGGCGTGGGCAACCTGATCGCTTCACTTGTCGACAAGAGCCTCATCTTCAGGGAGGAGGGCGAGGCCGAGACGCGCTACCGCATGCTCGAGACTCTCAGGGCCTTCGCCCGGGAGAGGCTCGAGGCCTCGGGAGAGGCAGCCGCCGTATGGGAGTTGCACTCGCGCCGCTTCCTCGAGCTTGCCGAGTGCGGTCGTGGAAGCGGAGGCTCGCGTTGCGGCGAGGTTGAATACTTCGGCGGCATCGACAGGGAATACCCCGACTACATCGCCGCCTACGAGGACTTCATTGCCACGGGGCAGTGCGGCTCGGCGCTTCGTCTCGCCTGTGGCCTTGGCAGCTATTGGGAGAATCGGGGCATGCTCGAGGAGGGGATAGAGCGGCTTCGGGCCGCGCTCTCCCGGTCCGACGAAGGAACGGTCAAGGAATGCGGCACGGTGGCCCTCGAGTGGCTTGGAGACCTCCACCGGGCGAGGGGCGAGTACGCCGAATCGCTCGCGGCCTTCGAGGGTCTCAGGAACATGGCCCAGGATGCTGCCCGGCCTCGCGATCTAGCCCGCTCGCGGATAGGCACGGGCTGGACCCAGTATCGCCAGGGCGAGGCCCGAGGGGCGAGGGAATCCTTCGAGGCAGCGATGGAAGCGGCCCGGGAGAGCGGTGATCCCATCCTCATCGCGAGGGCGAAGCACGGCCTCGGCACGACCAGCCTGATCGAGGGGAGGCTGGACCTGGCCAGGGACCTCCTCCTCGCCGCCACCCGCGAGTTCGAGGCCGAGGGCAGGATGGCCACAGCATCGAGGGCCCTCACCAACCTTGGTGTCGCGATGGCCAGATCCGGAGATTTCGATTCGGCGAGGGCGAATCTAAGGCATGCCCTGGAACTGGCGGCGGCAGTCGGCGATCGGGAGGCGATCCTCCACGCCGCCAACAACCTCGGTTGCTTCTACGCCCAGACCGGAGACCACGAGGCCGCCCTTGAGCAGCTCTCCGATTTCGAGACCTCGGCCAGGGCACTCGGCTGGCCGAGGTTCATAGCCCTTGCCCTGAGCAGCCAGGCCGAGAGCCTGCTTGCCCTTGGTCGTCTTGACGAGGCCCTTGACAGGGTAACCGAGGCACAGCGTCTCGCCAGTCCCCTCTCGTCCCGCACCGAACAGGGTTGGTGCATGCGGATCCTGGCCGAAGTCCACGAGGCCCGCCGCGATTATGGCCAGGCCCTTGCCCGCCTCGGTGAGGCAGAGACCATATTCTCCCAGCTCCGCGATGCCGACGAGCTCGCGAGGGCGAGGGAGCTGCGAACGAGAATCGAGGCCGCTGGCAAGGCCGATCCAATAAAGTCACAGGACCCGGAATGGAGGGAAAAATGAGGAAAAATGCTGCTTTGGGTGGGGCCTTGGTGGCCGCGGTGGCGATGGCCCTCCTGTCTTGCGCCGGCCTGCCCGATGGCTCCGACACGATGGGACCGAAGGCCGAGGGCCACAGGAGCGTATCCATAATGCGCGGGGACAAGGTCTTCGCGACGATCGACTACGACGAGCATGCCCTCCTGGCTGCCAAAGGCCTAAAGACCGGAAGGGTCCTGCTGGACGTCGCAGTTGTCAACGTTGGCAGGGATGAACTACCCGAGGGCTCGATCCTCCTCAAGAATGGGGGGACAAGCCTTCCTGCGCTCAGATTTGGCTTTTACCTCCAGGGTCTGCAGGGGAGCAAGGCCGAGCTGCGCAGCAGCAAGGGCCTGCCCGTCGTCGTCTCGATGCGCCTGAGTCCGGCAGTGGACAAGGGGGCCGCTGGAAACGGGGTATTGATCAGCGGACCCATCGGCAAGACCACCAAGGCCATACGCTCCCTCCCTCAATTCAGGACCATGTCGGGCAGCAAACCTGCCCCGGGTCCGAGTTGGCTCTCTCTCGAGGCGGCGATCTCGGCGGCCAAGACCAGGTCCGCCAATCCGAGTGACATCGCCCCCGACCTGAAGATGAAGTCCGAGGGCTTCCTGATAAAGGGTTTCGAGGTGATCGATTTCAATGGCGAGCTCTTCATCCGGATCGAGTTCATGTCATGGCCGGGTGGCGACCCTTACTCCATGGGCTAGGCCTAGCTCCTTGTCCCCACCTGGTTGCCCGACTCGTAGCGCCGCAGGCCAAGCCTGAAAAGGGCGTAGCTCGCCGCGGTGTAGGCCAGGGAAGCGGGGACCAGGAGGGCTAGGGCCCTCCACTCGAGGGCCTTATAGGCGGCCAGGGGGACGAAGGCCACAAAGCCCGAGGGAACGATTGTGTAGAACACCCACCTCATGCCCCTGTCGAAGACCGTCTCGGGGTAGAGGGAGAAGGAGAGCAGGAACTCGGTGAAGGCTCCGCTCGCGCTCGAGGAGTCGCCCATGAAGAACACGAGGCTCTCGGCGGCCGAGAAGGCGGCGACCAGGATGGCGGCCCCGGTGAGGGTCATGGCGCAGAAAAGCGCGAAGCGCCCGGGGCTCAGGCCCGGCAGCAGGGCGATGACGAGGAAGCCGTAGAGGAAATCACCCCAGGCCGACACCACGGTCCGCGAGGTGATGAGGTTGAGCCAGACGTCCCTTGGCTGAAGCAGGTAGACATCGAGCTCTCCCCTCTGGACGATCTGCCCAATCGACCTGATGTTGCCCGCGAGGGCGTGGGCGAGGCCGAAGGCCGCCGGCACGATGGCCCAGATAAACATCACGTCCGTAAAGACGTAGCCCCCCACGCTTCCCGTCCTGGAGAGGAGGACAGCCCAGAAGGCGGCAAAGGCCGCGTTGTTGAGGGCCATCCCGAAGACCTGGATGAGGAAATTGGTCCTGTACTCGAGGGCCGACTGCACGTTGACCACGAAGCTCGTCGCGAGGAAACGCATGCAGGACAGGGCTGTCCTCCACCATGGCCTTGCGCCGCCCTTTCCCATCTTCAGCCTCCCTGCACCGTGAGCCTCGAGCGGCCCAGGGCGAAGACGGCCTTGCAGAGGAGGGCTGAAGCGAGCAGCCATGCCGCCTGCAGACCCGCGAGACGCAGGGCCTCGTGCGGCGTGTAGGCGACGGCGATCCTGGCCGGGGCGTAGGCGATCGAGGGAAAGGGCGTGAACCAGGCAAGGCGTTGTGCGATTGCCGGAAGGAACTCGAGGGGCACGAGGGTGCCGACGACAAGGGACAGCTTCTGGTAGATCCAGAAGAAGGCTGTGTTCTCCTCGACCCAGAAAGCGGTCATGGCCAGGGAGAACTGCAGGAGGAACTGGATGCTGCCAGCGAGGAGGAGGGACAGAAGAAGGAAGAACGCCTGCGCGATCGAGGCGAGGGGGACCGGGCCGGCGAAGGTCGCCCCCATCGAAAGGCCGAGGGCGAGGAGGACGGCCGCTTCGGGGATGGCCGCACCCATGCGGTCCGCGTAGTGGTAGAGCACGAAATCGTAGGGTCTGGACAAAAGGTAGGCGACCTGGCCCGACTTCATGTCCTGGGCCAGGGAGATGAAGAAACGGCCGAACCCGAAGGCCGTGACCTCGGCGATGATGAAGTACCAGATGGCCATCCGCCCGTCGTAGCCGGCGATGGGGGCTCTGCCGGAATAGATCGTCCCCCAGATCCGCGAGAACACGAAGACGAAGATGGCGTAGCTCAGGAGGGAGCCCAGGAGGTTCCCGGGATAGGCGGCCTTGTTCCTGAGGCTCACAAAGGCAGCGACCAGGTACTTGCGGAGGACCAGGGCGAGCGGGCTCATGCCTCCCTGCCTTCATCCCGGGCCGGGGGCGGCGCGGCCTCGGTCCTCGTGCCCGCCGCGGCCCTGCCTGCCGCCGCGAGGGAGGCGCCGCGGTCCTCGCCCTCGAAGATGCCGGCGATGATGTTCTCGAGGGGCTCGTCCTCGACGGTGATGTCGAGGACCTCGCCGGCCGCGACCAGGAAGCGCAGGACCTCCTCTATGCGGTGCCTGCCGGTGTCCACCTCGTAGCGCACGGCGTCCTGGGTCCGCTTGATCGGCTCGAGGCCCGGGATGTCGGGCCGGGCGGGCGCAGCGTACTTCACCCCCACGATCTTCCTGGACATCGCGCGGTGCTTGAGGCTCTTCATGGACTCGTCCACGATGATGGACCCGTGGTGGATGATGATGGCTCGCTTGCACACCTTCTCGATGTCCCCGATGTCGTGGCTGGTGAGGAAGATCGTCACGCGGTCGCGCTTGTTGACCTCCTCGAGAAGGCCTCGGATCTCGCGTTTGGCCACCACGTCCATCCCGATCGTGGGCTCGTCGAGGAAGATGATGCGGGGGGCGTGGAGGAGGCTCGCCGCGAACTCGCATCTGACGCGCTCGCCCAGGGAGAGCTTGCGCACGGGCACGTCCATGTAGTCCCCGATGCCAAAGCGCTCCACGAGCTCCCCCTGGCGCCGGACGAGCTCCCGCCCATCGATCTCGTAGACGGCCCCGAGGAGGCGGAAGCTGTCGCTTGGCGGCAGGTGGAACCAGAGCTGGCTCCTCTGCCCGAAGACCGCGGCGATGGACCGCGCGAGGGCGACCCTGTCCCTCGAGGGATCGAGGCCGAGCACGGTGGCCGAGCCGAGGCTGGGCCTGAGGATGCCGGTGAGCATCTTGATCGTCGTGGACTTCCCTGCCTCGTTCGGGCCCAGGAAGGCAAGGACCTCGCCCTCCTCGACCTCGAGGTCGATGCCCCGCACTGCCTCAATGCTGCGCCAGACGGGCCGGACGAGGCCACGCACCGAGGCTGCAAAGCCCTCGGCCTTGACCTTGGTCCTGAAGGTCTTGCCAAGGCCCCGCGCGCTTATCACTGCCATGCGGCGCGCGCTCCCGCCTACCGCACCGCTGGCCTTCGGCGGCCGCGATGATCCATCTCATTGCGCTCGATCCCGAACTTCTTGAGGAGCCACCAGGTGCCGAAGCCGACGGCCGTCAGGGCGAGGAGGGCAAGGCCATAGGCGATGGGCCAGGGTATGGCGGCCGTCCAGGTGGAGAACTCCGACATGCCGCCCATGCCGGCGAGGACGTTCATCGGCATGAAGACCACCGAGATTATGGTGAGACGCTTTATGAGGATGTTGAGGTTGTTGTTGACCACCGAGCCCCGGGCGTCCATGAGTCCAGTGAGGATGTTCGAGTAGATCTCGGCCTGCTTGGAGCACTGCAGGTTCTCGATCCCGATATCCTCGAGGGTCTCGCGCTGGGAGGCCGTGAACTTGAGCTTGGGGGCGCAGACCTGCATCTTCTCGAGGACCATCTGGTTGGAGCTGATCCCGTTGACGAAGTACACAAGGCTCTTTTCGAGGGTGAACATGTCGAGGAGGTAGCGGTTGCCCATCGAGGCGTTGACGCGCTTCTCGAGGGAATCCGAGAGCATGTTGATGACCTTGAGATGGCCCAGGAAATGGGAGATCGTGCCGTACCAGATCTTGAGCATGGCGTCCCTGACGTTGCCGACCCTGTGGATGGAGCGGTCGTGGAAGAGGTCGATGGGGTCGGTCGTGACGACGATGAGGCGCTTGGGCGATATGAAGAGGCCCATAGAGGTCACGGTGAAGAGGAGCTGGTCCTCGGAGGTGAAGTTGCGCGGCACCTTGAGGATGATGTCGGCCCTGGCGCCGTCGAGCTCGACCCGTCCGAGCTCGTCGGGGTCGAGGGCCGAGGAGAGGTTGTGGGCGTCGAGTCCGTAGTCGTCGAGGAGCTCCTGCCTCTCGGTGTCGGTCGGGGCGGCGTAGACCAGGATGCTCGGGTTGTCCGCGACCGGGACCACCTTGCCGTTCGAAAAACCATAGCGCTCGACCATCAGACCCTCCGGGGCTTGAAGTATAGCCGAGGATAGGGCCTTGGCAAGCGTTCGCCTTCAAGCCCTGGCCGCTGATTCCAGGCCCCCGACCCGGCCATTCGGCAACCCCTACGGCTTCCAGAGTTCGGTCACCGCGGGAGTGATCAGCGCGCTTGGGCGCTCCTTCCGCTCGGTCAACGGACGCCTGATCGACGATGTTATCCAGACCGACGCGGCCCTCAACCCGGGCAACTCGGGCTGCCCCCTCCTTGATTTCCGCGCCCGCGTGGTCGGGGTGAACACCGCCGGCATCCGCATGGCCCAGGGGCTCTGCTTCGCGGTGCCGTCCAACACCGCTGCCTCGATCGCGGCGACCCTCATGCAGAAAGGCAGGATCAGGCGGGGATACATAGGCATCGGGGGCCAGAACGTGCCTCTCCTGCGCAGGCTCATCCGGCATTACGAGCTCGCGGCCGAGAGCGCCGTCCTCGTCACCGAACTGGAGCGCGGGGGACCGGCCGATGCGGCCGGGGTCCGCGAGGGCGACCTCCTCCTTGAGTTCGGCGGGCGGAGCGTCGCAGGCATGGACGAGCTTCGCCGCCTCCTGGGGGAGGAAAGCATCGGCAGGAGCACTCCCCTCGTCCTCCTGCGCGGCAGCTCAAGGCTCGAGCTGGAGCTCAGGCCGAGCGAGACGCCCGTCTTGGCCTAGGCCGACCGTCTTGAGTTAGGGTTTTCTAGCACATCGGCCCCTGGCCTCAAGGCGACCTCATCTCGGCAAAAGCGCAACTTGCCCTCAGGCTCCGATCGTGGTATGTTCCGTCTGGATCGGCCCTGCGGGCCCTAATCGTGGGAGCCGGGCGTGGATTCGAGGAGAGGGGGCATGGTCAACCTGGAGTCCCTGCAGAAGTACTCGCTCTTCGGCGGTCTCCTCCCCGAGGACATCGAGCGCGTGCGCTGCTTCCTGGCCATCAGCTCCTTCGAGGCGGGCGCGCCGATCCAGACCGAGGGGAAGCCGAACGACAGCATCTACTTCATCCTCGAGGGCAGGGTCGAAGTCTCGAAGCGCCACTCCTTTCTCGTCGAACTCCGCGAAGGCGACACCTTTGGCGAGATGGAATTCCTGGACGTCATGCCCTCGGCGGCGACCGTCAAGGCAGCCGTGCCAACAAGGGTGGCCAGGATAAGCAACGTCTCCTTCCACGACATCTACAAGATGGACGTCAAGGTCTTCGCGATCATGGTGATGAACCTGGCTCGCGATCTCTCGCGCCACCTGCGCCGCATGGATGAGATCATGGTGACCCTGCGCGAGGCCGCTTCACTGCGCGCCGGGGCAGACACCGCCGATCCATCAGCCCCCGAGGACCTGATTCCCGAAGAGAAGGAGTGAGCATGCCGAGGAAAGCCTTCAGCGCGCCGGGCGCAGTCGCGGTGGGACCCTATTCCCACGCCGTCGAAGCCGGCGACATCGTCTTCTTTTCTGGCCAGACACCCATGGACAGCGGCAGCGGCGCCCTCGTCGGCGGCGGCATCGAGGCCCAGACCGAGCAGTGCTTCCGCAACCTTTTCGCCGTGCTCGCCGCCGCGGGCCTCGGGGCTGACGAGGTCGTCAAGGTCAACGTCTTCCTTGTGGATATGGGGGACTTCGCCGCGATGAACGCCGTCTACTCGCGCATGTTCTCGGCTCCCTACCCCGCGCGCACCACCATCGGTGTCTCTGCCCTCCCGCTTGGGGCCAGGATCGAGATCGAGATGGCGGCGAAGCGGCCCTAGAGCGCGGACTCCGGGGCCGCAAGGGCGCGCTCTAGACCGTCCACTGGAGTTCGGAATCGTTGGCGCAGCGCCACCACTCGTCGTGCTTGAGCTCGAGCTCGTCCACGGATGGGAAGGCGTACTCGAGGACCCTTTCCCGGTCGCCAATGTAGATGCCGCTCTTGATGCAGCGGTAGATGATGCCCTGGCGCGGGAGGCGGTCGACTGTCTTGATCGGCTTGGTGCCGAGCTCGCCGAGGCAGGTCCTGATGTGGGCGAGGTGGCGGTAGGGGAGGTTGTCTGCCCTGCCGTTCTTCGGGTCCTCGGCCATGCCTGCCAGATCGAGCTCGACCAGGCAGAGCCGGGGAACGTAGACTGGCTTGGATGGATCGGTGATGAACCTGCAGAACTCCACGGGGCCGAGGGAGCTCGCGATGAGGGGGTTCACCGGGGCGATCTCCCGGTAGAGGTGGTACTTCTGGGTCGGTTCGGTGTAGGTCGAGGCCTGCTTGAGCTCGAGGGCGCGGCCGTGGGCCGTGATGAGCCAGAGGGAGTCGATGGCGTCCAGGGGGATATGCTCGAGGACGCGGTAGATGGCGAGATAGAGGGAGTGCTTGGGCCGGCCGTCATCGTGGGGGACGCAGCGCTCCGCCACCTCGGCGAGCCTGAAGAACTCGCTCCTGAAGCCCGGCTTCAGCGTGAAGAACATGGCCTGGCCTGAGGTCTGTTTCTGCGTTCCCGTCGCCATGTAGGCGCCGAACTCCTTCGGCGGCAGCATCGAGGCGACGAGGGACTCGGGCATCATGGAGAGATACAGGTAGGTTTCCATCCAAGGCTCCTTTCCCCAAACTTTAGGGCTCGATCACAGCATCAGGCTTTCTGCTAAAGGTTCTCTATGAGCTCCCAGCTCGACTGCCGTTTCGACCTCTCCACATTCTCCGTGGGCAGGAAATCCACGACCCCCGAGCCTATTACCTTGATCGCCTCGTCAATGTCGGTGATCCTAAATATGAAGACCGCCTTGCCCTCGGTCTTCTCCCCGAAGCCGTAGACGTACTCGATGTTGAGGTTGTAGCGCTTGAGGATCTCCAGGATCTTCATGAGGCCGCCGGGGCGGTCATCGGCCTTGAGGCCGAAGACCTCGACCTCCTTTACGAAGTAGCCACTCTTGCGCAGGAGGGCCAGGGCCTCGGCCGGCTTGTCGACGATGATGTGGACCGCGGAGAATTCGGTCTCCTCGCTGACAAAGATGCTCCTGATGTCGATGTTCCCCGCATAAAGCAGGCTGCTCATCTCGTAGAGCTTCCCCGCCGTGTTTTCGAGCACGACACTCAACTGTCTGATCTTCACCCTTGTGCCATCCTTCCGAGCATCATGCCACCGTCACAGCCTTGTCGAGGTAGACGTCCTGTATCGTGTTAAGAAGGGCGATCCCGTCCTTCATGGGTTTCTGGAAGGCCTTGCGTCCCGAGATCAGTCCGGTGCCGCCCGCTCGCTTGTTGATCACCGCCGTGGCAGCCGCCTCGGCGAGGTCGTTCTTGCCCGATGCGCCGCCCGAGTTTATGAGGCCGATGCGTCCCATGTAGCAGTTGGCCACCTGGTAGCGGCAGAGGTCGATGGGATGGCTCGAGTCGAGCTCGGTGTACATGCGCTCGTCGAGCTTGCCATAGCTCGAGGTCCCTGAGTTGAGGGCCTTGAAGCCTCCGTCGTTCTCTGGCAGCTTCTGCTTCACGATGTCGGCCTGGATGGTCGCGCCCAGGTGGTTGGCCTGTCCCGTGAGGTCGGCGGCGACATGGTAGTCAGTCTCCTTCTTGAACTGGGGATTCCTCAGGTAGCACCAGAGCACCGTCGCGAGCCCGAGCTCGTGGGCGGCCGCGAAGGCCTGGGAAACCTCGACTATCTGCCGCCCGCTCTCTGGCGAGCCGAAATAGATCGTCGCGCCCACGGCGGCCGCCCCCATCTCGGCGGCATCCCTCACCAAGCCGAACATGATCTGGTCGGCCTTGTTCGGGTAGGTGAGGAGCTCGTTGTGGTTGATCTTCACGATGAAGGGGATGCGGTGGCAGTACCTGCGCGCTACGATCCCGAGGACTCCAAAGGTCGAGGCGACGGCATTGCAGCCTCCCTCGATGGCAAGCCTGACTATGTTCTCGGGATCGAAGTAGTCGGGGTTCTTGGCGAAGCTCGCCCCTGCCGAATGCTCGATGCCCTGGTCCACGGGAAGGATCGAGAGGTAGCCCGTGTGGGCGAGCCTCCCGTGGCCATAGAGCCAGGCGAGGTTCGAGAGGACGCGATTGCTGCGGTTGGAACCGATGAAGATGCGCTCGATCCAATCCGGACCGGGCAGGTGGAGCCTTTCCTTGGGGATTTTCGGGGATGCGAATGAGAGAAGGTATTCGGCCTTGTCGCCGAGAAGCCTGGCCGTCTCGCCGCTCATGGTTCCCTCCTTCTGAAACCAGTATAGCTGTCCTCGGGTGCCGATGCCACGTCTACAGACGGATCCTGTAGACCTTCCCGTCGACGGCGTGGAGGTTCAGGGCCTGGGTCGTGCCGTCGCTCGCGTACTCGAAGCTGGCATTCTTCTCCACGTCCTTGATCCAGAGGAGCTTGCCGCCGTCGCGGCTCAGGAACTGGCGGGCGATGACGATATTGGCCGCACCGTAGCCCTCCCGGCCGTCCTGGCGGCTGATCTGGATCAGGGTCGATTCGGGGCCGTACTCCGAGTTCAGCACGGCGAAGACCTTGCCGTCATTGGAGGCGATGCCGACGCTCTGGTGGTCCCAGTCTATCCACTGCGACCAGAGGGCGAGGCCCGAGGAACTCTCGATCATCTCGGCCTGGCAGGTCCCGGTCGCCTGCTGGCTGAGCCGGCAGGCGAAGTGGCCATTCGAGGAAGGGATGCTTTGCGAGGTCGT
Organism: Spirochaetaceae bacterium; assembly: GCA_025356015.1. GTDB lineage: Bacteria > Spirochaetota > Spirochaetia > Treponematales > Rectinemataceae > JANXYO01. The sequence continues at coordinate 107,285 of JANXYO010000069.1, read as the reverse complement.
CCAGATTGCCTGCGCCCCCGCCGCCTGCAGGCCGAGGGCGAGGGAAAAGGACCAGACCAAAAGGCGAGCTGCCCCTTTCAAGCTGCGTTTTGTCATGTCCCGTGCCTCCTCTTCACCAAGCATAGTATCCGGGCTTGGGCGGCGCAATCTGGAAATTGCATCGAGGAGGGGGACTTTAGAGTGGCGGGACAGGGCCCAGGGCCAAAAAAAACCTCAGGGCCGCTCAATGGGCCCTTAAGGTCAATGTTCAGCCAGGGTCATCGGGAACCCGGCATGCGCCTGCTGTCTTACTTCACCCGCTCAATAAAGCTGCCGTCTCTGGTGTCGAGCTTGATCTTGGTCCCGATCTCGCAGAACAGGGGCACGGAAACCTGGATTCCGGTATCGAGGGTCGCGGGTTTCTGGGTCTTTCCCGAAGTGTCGCCCTTGATGCCGGGCTCGCAGTAGGTGATGGTCCTGACTATGGCCGTGGGCAGTGTGACGCTGACGGGCTTCTCGTCGTAGAAGGCGACCTCGACCTCGAAGTCGTCCTCGGGCGTGATGTAGCCAACATTGTCCCCAAGGTCTTCTTTGGAGAGCTCGTACTGCTCGAAGCTCTCCTGGTCCATGAAGATGTAGGTGTCGCCATCGACGTAGGAGAGCTTCATCTTGTGGAAATCGAGGTGGACCTCCTCGAACTTCTCTCCCATGTCCAGGCCGAGCTCTGAGGTCTGACCCGTCAGGATGTTCTTGACGCGGAGTTTCTTGACCTGGCCCGCCCGGCCAGCCTTGATGCCGAGCATGCGCTGGACCACGACCACGTCGTCCCCAGACTTGAAAACGGTGCCGCCGCGTATATCGGAGGTCATCAACATAGGTCTTCCTCACATAAAACTTGATTTTATGTCGGAACCGAGTTGAGGCGTTTCCGGCATGCGTGACGAGCTTGAGGAGGCAGTCTACACGATTTCCCCAAGGAATGTCACGAGGTTGGCCGCGAGGTTCCCAAGCTGCCTGAGCTCCCCCGAAAAGGCCCGGAATCCTTCCTTGATCTCCAAGTCACGGTGGAGCAAGGATATAATCGATTCCTCCCCGCGGACAGAAGGCTTGTCCTCGAGCCTGTCGTTGAAGGCTATCGATAGCTCTTCGTAGCGGGCAAAATCCCCTTCGCCGAAATGGGGCCACATGCGGTCGAGGAGGGCCCTCACCTTGACGACCTGGTGGGCCCCATCCTGCAGGTAGGCGTGCCATAGGAAGGGCAAGCCGCAGAGGGCGGCCCTCGCCACGCTGTCCTCCCCGCGGACAATGGCAAAATCCGATGCCAAGAGGAATTCATCCCAGCTCTCCTGGTCCAGGAAGGGGAGTTTCACTATCGGGAAGGCCTCGCCGGCCCCGCGCCAGGCGTCAACAAAACAGACAGAGCTCCGGCCCGCCGCGACCAAGACGAGGAGGGGCCGCGTCGAGGCGAAGTCCGCGAGCTCACTGACGATCCGGGAATAGTCGTGCTCGTAGCTGAACACCGTCAGCCAGTAGCTGTCTTCCGCGGCCAGAGGCAGGGCCACACCCGCCGAGCCTGCCAGCTCAAGCCTGAGCCTTGGCCGGCTGGCGGGATCGCGCCAGGAGGCGATCCTCGCCTCGAGGCCCTTCTCGGCGATCAGGCCCCCGGTACCCGCCTGGAATCCAGGCATGAACATCCACTTCCTCACGAGTGCCGACCGGGTTGCCGAGACCAGGCGGTGGAACTCGACAGCCCATGGCTCGGCGGTGAGATGCTCGACGCTCAGGATGGTCCGCCGCTCGCTGTCGCTGGGGTCGAAGAGGATGTCCTCGTACCAGTCGGGCCTCCCGCAGGCGAAGCACTCGAGGACGATCCTCGGCCTTTCCATCCGGACGAGTTCGCTGGGCAGGCCCCAGCTGAGGATGGTCCAGGTCCCCAGGACCTGAAGGTCCTTCGTGGGATCCACGCCCGGGAAGATGGCATGGAAGGCCGAGAGGTCGTCGACGATGAGGCGCAGCTCGATGCCCGCCCCGAGTTCGGAGAGGGCCCGGGCAAGACGGTACACAAAGCCTATGTCACCGAAATTGTCGACGACCTTGCAGAGGATGTCGATCCTCAAGGCTAGAGGGGTCCTTCCTGGCCCCTGCCCTCAAGGCCCTCCCGAGATGTAGCGCTCGAGTTGACCGATCTCGAAGGCCTGCTGGGAGATGAGGCTTTCCTTCTCCTTGAGCGTCGCCTTGAGGACGTCTCCTATCGAGACCAGACCGACGATCTTGCCGCCCGAGATCACGGGAAGGTGGCGGATGCGCTTCTCCGACATGAGGTTCATGCAGTCGGAGATCGAGGTCTCGGGCTGGACATACAGGACGCGGGAGGTCATGATTTCCTTGACCTTTGTGCCCTCGCCGGTGCGGCCTTTTATGATGAACTTGCGGGCGAAGTCCCGCTCGGTGAAGATCCCAAGGATGTCGTTGCCCTTGTCGACCACCAGGATGGCGCCGACATTGCGATCCGCCATTACCTCGAGGGCCTCGTACAGGGTCGCATCAGGGCCGATGCTGATGATCTCGCTCCCCTTGGCATCGAGGATGTCCTTTACGGTCTGCATGGGCTACCCTCCTTACTCTTGAAGATGATCTCTAATTCCGATTCTAATGCCTCGTGGCCGCGCGCACAACGTTTCTTTGTCATAGTCTGGAACAATTGCTTTTTTATTGATATAAGAAGCCCGTATGACATGCCCGCGCACACTGGCCAATCCGTCCTTGGCTTCGTGGCAGTGTGAGCGCGACCTTAGGAGAATGGATATGAAGAAGCTTGCACTTGCCCTTGCGATGAGCCTTGTGGCACTCGGCTGGATCGCCTCCGAGGAGGCCATCGCCGGCATCGAGTTCATCGACGGGACTGTCACAATCACGCGCGCCGGTGCCCCGCTCAAGGCTGTCTCAATAGGCGATGATCTCCAGGATGAGGACTATATCAGCACCGGCGCCAACGGCCGCGTGACCCTCGCGCTCTCGGCCTCCCTGACCGGGATGAGCGGGACCATCAAGGTCGCTCCCAGGTCCTCCTTCTATCTCCGGGTGGACGAGCTCAAGGGCGAGAGGCAGACCGAGGCCGAGCTCATCGCCGGGCAGATCAGCCTCAAGGTCAAGAAGGCAAGCGGCTCGCCGAGCCTAAGCGTCTCCACCGGCAACACCGTCATGGGCGTGCGCGGTACCGAGTTCGAGGTCACCACCTCCCCCGAGGGCTCTGTCCTCGTCGACTGCTCCGAGGGAGAGGTCAGCTGCAGCGACGAGTCGGGGCAGAGCTCGGCCCTCCCCGGCCAGGCTGTCGAGAAGCGAGAGGGCGTCAAGCTGCGCAGGCTCGCCGTCTCCCTGGCCGACTCCGCGAGTTTCAGGCAGAAGTGGATCGATGGCGAGGAGGAGAGCTTCAGGAAGAACGCCCCGAAGGCGGCGAAGGCCATAGCCGCGCGCTACCTCGAGCTGGCCGAGAGGCTCGTCTCCCTGCATGCCGAGCTCTCCTCGTCGGGAGTCCTCAAACAGTGGTCAGAGGATGCCCGCAAGGGATCGGTCGCCAGGACCGCGCCCCAGGACCTGGACAGGCAGCTGGCCGCGACCGGAAGTCGCCTCCTCGAGGCGAAGAAGATACTCGGAACGATGGAGCGAATTGGCGCGAGGGTCGAAGCCCTCGAGCTGGCCCTTGCCGACCAGAGCGCTGTCCTGGCCCAGGAGCTTCGCAAGGGCTTCACCGTCGCCGACTTCTTCAAGCGCTTCGAGGCCGAGAAGGAGCGCAACATCCAGCGCGTCGCCTGGCTCCGCTTCGCCGGCAAGCTCTACAAGGAGCACGACGCCGAGCGCAGGCGGGGCGGAGCCAAGGGCCGCTAGTCCATTATACGGTCCAGGCCCCTGACGAGGCCGACCCTGGTGACGACCCTGCGAATCGCGAGGAGGGTCCCGTCTATGTAGGGGGCCGCACCGCTTCCCGCGTCGTGGCGGATCGAGAGCCGCTCCTCTGCAGAGCCGAAAAGGGCCTCGATGCCCAGGACGTGGCCGGGCAGGCGGACCGAGTGGATCTGGCTCCCCTTGAGCGTCGCCCCCCGGCTTTCCCGCATTCCGACCGTGTCCGCCAGCGGAACACGATTGCGGGGCTGGGCGACCTGCGAGAGCCTGAAGGCGAGCTCCCGCGCCGTGCCGCTCGGCGCGTCCACTTTTTCGTCGGTGGCGTAGTCGATGATCTCCCAGTGTGACAGATATTTCGCTGCCTCGCAGGCGAAACGCTGCAGGAGGACAACCGTTATGGCGAAATTACCTGCCGCGATGACTCCCACTCCGGCCCGGAGGGCCGCCCTGTCGATCTCCTCGAAATCCTCTTCCGTGAGTCCCGAGGACCCGATCACCACATGGGCGCCCCTCACCATCGCGGACATGACATTGGCCTTGACCGCGCTGGCGCTGGTGAAATCGACCCAGACATCGCAGGCCCCGGTTTCGGGCAGCGCCTGTTCGACCGAGCCCGCGACCATGAGCCCGTGCCCGGGATGACCGGTGATCTCAGCAAGCAGGCGGCCCGCGTGGCTCCTGGCGACTGCGGCGACAAGCTCGAGGTCGTCGGTCTTCGAAATGGCGACACACAGTGGCCTGCCGACCCAGCCGCTCGCGCCGGAAATGCCGATCTTGAGTTTCATGCGCCCATGTTATGCTGTATCGAGGAAGGGGAGAAGGCCGCCATTTTCAGGGAAGGGCTGCGGAAAATCGCCCGAGGCGGGCATTGCGATCCCAGGAAGCCGGGGTGTAGTGTGTCGTGGGTCCGGTGGGCCCCGGGGAGGGTCCAAGGGATATGACCGATACACAGTGGACTGCATTGCGCGAGGTCATCGAAGGACGCCGGAAGAAGCCGCTCGCGGCCTTCATCATCGACAGCCCTTGGCTCCCGAACTGGCAGGGCCGCACGATCCTTGACTACTTCGCAAGCGATGCCACCTGGTTCGAGGCTAACAAGGCCGCGATCGAGGCATTCCCCGATGCGGTCTTTCTTCCGGGTTTCTGGGCCGAGTTCGGCATGTGCACCGAGCCATCGGCATTCGGCGCCCGGTGCTCCTTTCCCGAAAACGAGTTCCCCTATGCCCACCCGGTGATACGGCGGATCGAGGACATAGACGATCTCGCGGAGCCATATCCAGAGAAAGACGGCCTCCTGCCCTTCGTGCTCAAGCGCATGGAGTATGCCCAGCCCAGGATGGAAGCGCTTGGCCATCGATTCCGCTTCTCGATATCCCGCGGCCCGCTCAACATCGCCTCCTTCCTCATGGGCACGACGGAGTTCCTCATAGCCCTGAAGACCGAGAGCGAGCGCGCCCATCGTCTGCTCAGGGTGATCACCTCTTTCCTCTCCCGCTGGCACGAGACCCAGCGAAGGCGCTTTCCTTCCATCCAGGGGATAATGGTCCTCGATGACATCGTGGGATTCATAGGCGAAGGTGATTTCCGGGAATTCGCCATGCCCTACATGAAGGAGCTCTATGCGCCCGACCTTCCGGTGAAGCTCTTCCACAACGACGCCGACTGCGCCTCGTCTGTCGCCCTGTATAGCGGGATCGGCATCAACCTCTACAACCCTGGCATCCAGCATTCCCTCGCCGAGCTGCATGGGCTCTCAGGCGGAAAACTGGCCTTCCTCGGCAGCATCCCGCCCCGGGACGTCCTCGCGGCGGCCTCGCCCGAGGCAGTGGCCTCGGCCCTCAGGCTCCAGCTCGCCTCGGTCCCTCCGGGAGCGCGGGTGGTTCACTCCTGCGCCGGCGGCATGCCTCCGGGAGTCGGGAGCGAGAATCTGAGGGCCTTCCTCGGTGTGCTCGGTTCCTGATCTTCTAGCCGAGCAGGCGCTCAGCCTCGGCGAGGGCAATGAAGAGGTGGTAGAGGAGCCTTGAACGAGTGGGGGAAGCAAGCGGCCGCCCCTCCCGGTCGAGCTGGTTGTGCCACAAGGCCGTGCCGGGGACCATGTAGCGCTCGCCGATCAAGGCAAGGATTTCGCGCGCGGAATCGAGGGACGCGAGATCCCTCGTCCACTCGTGGCAAGCCAATCGAGCCTTGAGCAGTTCGGTCTGGGGCCAGAGGAGCTTTGAGCCCCTGAGGACCCTTCCCTCCGGATCGATCTCGTCGAAGGCGAGGCCGTCGGAATCAAGGCCACGGCCGCAGGCGAAGGCCTGGAGCCGGCTCGCGTCCTCCAGGGAAGTCTCGTCGCCGCTCGCATCCTGCCAGCGCCGCAGGAGCCATACCCATTCGAAATGGTGGCCGGGTTCCCTGATGCTTCCCGCGCCACCGTCCGCGGGCTTCCATCCAGCGTCGAAGAATTCGCGGAGGCTGCCGTCTCTAGGATCGCGGAATCGGCTCCGGAAGAGGACCACGATCTCCCGCGCAAGGGCGAGCCAGGGGCCTTCCGGATCGGCCGCGTGCCAGGCGAGGAAGGCCTCGAGCAGGTGCATGTGGGGGTTCTGCCTACGGAACGGCGAGGCCGGGGCCGATCCCGCGCCGCGGCGCTCCTCGGGATAGCCCAGCCCCCCCACCATGGCCGCCGCCTCCTTGAGGCCTTCCACGACGAGGCCGGCGGCCGCCCTAGTCCAGGTCTCTCCCGTGGACCGGTAGTGCCAAGCGAGGGCGAGGAGGCCGAAGGCCTGGTCATAGGTGTCTATCGTGGCGTCGAGGATCTGCCCCGACACCGTGGCAAGGCGGGCCCAGCCCTTGCGGTCCTGATTCCAGAAGATGCCCTGTAACCTGGCCACCGACTCCGCGCCCGCCGCCGCGCAGGCGCTGTCCCCCCTGACGCCCGCGTGTGTGAACACGTAGGCGAGCCTCGCCTGGGCGAGGGCGGTCCGCGACTGCTCGCCTGCCTCCTTCCAGGAGGAATCGACGGCCTCGGCGTAGCCGCCTGCCGTGAGTGGAAGTGACTTCCGCCATTCGGAGCAGATCGCGGCCGGGTCGAGCTCCATCCCCGGGTCCATCATTTTAGCTTGAACACCATCTGGGTCGGACTCACGAAACGCAGGGAGATCATGAGGCATAGCATCGCAATGAGGAAGTAGATGACGGCGAGGGCATCGACAGCCTGGGCTGGCCTGGCCCCCGCGGCGTAGGCGTCGGCATAGAGGGCGACGACGATCGTCTGGCTCTTGCCTCCGGCCACGAGATAGGTGAGCTCGAACATCGATATGGCTTTCACCAGCGACAGGATGCCGGCGGTGAGTATCCCTGGGACGGTGAGGGGGACCAGGACCTTGCGGAAGATGGTCCAGCGGCTCGCGCCGAGCATCTTCGCGGCCGATTCGAGGTTCGTCCCCACCTGTTCTATGAAGGGCATGAGGACGAGGACCATGAAGGGAACGATGGGCACCAGGTTGACGATGACGACGCCGACCACCTTGGCGGCGAGGTGGAACTTGTAGCAGAGCATCGCGAGCGGGATGCCATAGGTCATGGGTGGAACGATCATGGGCAGGAGCAGGAGGGAGAGGAAGAGGCCCTTCCCGCGGAATTCCTGACGAGCGAGGACATAGGCTGCAGGGAAGGCGATGAGCAGGGCTATGAGGACATCGGCGAGGACAACCGTGAAGGTGACGGCGAGGAGGTTGGGTATGTCGTGGTCGGTCGCCGCATACTTGTACCACTCCGTCGTCAGGTAGGGTGGCAGGAGGCCGGAGAACCATCCCTTGGAGAGGGAGTTGAGGATGACGGTAAGGAGAATGCCGAGTACGATGAACACATAGGCGGCGATCGCCGCGAAGAACACTAGCCTTGAAGGCCTCAGTCTGCCGAGCATGGGATCACCCCTTCCCCACCATCGAGGCTCCCTTGTACATCCTGCTCCTCCAGACGAGGACGGCGGATATCACCAGGAGTTCTATGGCCGCCATCACCATCGAGATGGCCGAGGCGGCGTTGAAGTTGAATTTCTCGAAGGCCCACTGGTAGGCCGCTATCGAGATGACGCGAGTAGGTCCCGATGGCTGGCCGAGAAGGACAGCCGAGGGGAAGACCGAGAAGGCCATCACGAAATTGAGACAGAAGGAGATCGCGATGCCGGGTATCATGAGCGGGAACAGGATCTTCCAGAAGGTCTGCCACCTGTTTGCGCCGAGCATCTGACTCGCTTTTTCAAGATCGGGATTGATGCCCGAGACGTAGCCCAGGAGCATGAGGAAGGCGTAGGGGAAACCCTGCAAGCCGAGGGAGATGACGACGCCGAGGTAGTTGTGGGTGAAGCGGTAGGGCTCGGCCACCACGTGGAGGGCCAGCAGCAGCTGGTTGAGCCAGCCTTTCGGGCCCATGAAAGACAGCATCCCCTCGGAGACGAGCACTGTCCCCAGGGTAATGGGGATTATGAGGAAGAATGTTATCAGCCTTTCTCCGCGCATCCCCCTGCGCATGTAATAGGCGAAGGGGACGGCGAGGCCCACGTTGACAAGGGTTATCGGAACGGCGATCTGGAGGGTCACCCAGATGGTCCGGAAATCCCTCGCCTCGCCGAAGAACCTGAGGTAATTGCCGAGGCTGGGTTCGCCCTTTGCCGTGGTCAGGCTGAGGTAGAGGCCGTAGGCGAAGGGATACAGGAAGAGCAAGACCAGGAAGAGGATGGCCGGCAGGAGGAGGGGGAGGGCCCCGGCCTTCGAGGAGCCCTTCACGGCGTCCACCCCGCGGCCTCAGCGGCCGTCTCGGTCGGCGGGAAGAGGAGGATCTTGTCGCCCGGGACGGAGACCTCGAAGCTTCCGCCCTCGGCGATCCGGCTTCCGGTGCGCAAGTCCAGACGCAGGGGACTTCCGTCATCACTGGTCGCTGCGAGCCTTGGCGTGGCGCTGACCTGGCTAGCCTGGCCCTGGTACTCGACGAGGGTCGCGGCGCAGGCGATGCGGTTCTCCCCGGCCGCTCCGGCGATCACGATGTCCTCGGGCCGCACGGCGGTGCGCATTTCGGCGCCAGTCCTGAAGGCCTCGGCCAGGACGGTGCGGCGCTTGTCGCCCTCTGGCCAGGCCATCCGCGCGGTGAGGGGAATGCCCTGGGCATCGAGGCTCGCCTCGAGCGCCCCGCCGATCTCGCGCAGTGACTTGACCCTCACGGTCCAGACGTTCTTGAAGCCCATGAAATCCGCGACGAAGAGATTGGCTGGATCCGAAAAGACCTCGGAGGGAGTCCCGACCTGCTGGATGCGGCCGGAGCGCAGGACCACTATCCGGTCTGAGAGGGCGAGGGCCTCGGTCTGGTCGTGGGTGACATAGATCGTGGTGACCTTTAGTCGCTCATGCAGGGCCTTGATCTCGTAGCGGAGCTCGACGCGGAGTTTCGCGTCGAGATTCGAGAGCGGCTCGTCGAGCAGGAGGAGCCGCGGCTCGAGGACGATGCAGCGGGCGATCGCGACCCTCTGCTGCTCCCCGCCCGACATCTGGGTCGGAAATTTCGCCGCGTAACCCTCGAGGTGGACCAGCCTGAGCGCCGTGTCGACCCGTCTCGAGAGCTCGGCCTTGCGGACACGGCGAAGCCTGAGCCCAAAGGCCACGTTCTCGAAGACCGTGAGGTGGGGGAAGAGGGCATAGTTCTGAAAGACCATGCCGAACTCGCGCTTCTCGGGCGGGATCTTGGTTTTAGTGTTGTCGACGCACTCGTCGTCGATCCATATCTCGCCGCTCGTTATCGGGATGAGCCCTGTGATGCAGTTGAGCGCCGTGGACTTTCCGCAGCCCGATGGCCCAAGAAAGGTGACGAACTCGCCCTTGCCGAATTCGAGGGAGAAGTCGTTGACAGCTGTCTTCTCGCCGAATCGCTTCGTCATGCCTCTGACGGAGATGGTCTTGAAGTCCTTCATTCCATATCCTCGTGACGTTTCGGATGCCTTCGGCTCCTTGTAGGAGACTAAAGGCGCGCAAAGGATCGGCGACGACCCCGGGTCCCCGGGCTGGCAGGGCCAGGCCACGGGGAACCGAAGGCGCCGTTTCCGGGAGGGCAGGCTATTTCTTGATCTTCGCGCCCACCAGGTCGTCCCACATGTTCATCGCCTCGACGAGGGCCGCCGGGCCAAGCTGGGTTGTGTTGGGAAGCTTGACGATCGCCTGCTCGTATGCCGCCCTGATGGCGGGCTTGATGCCTGTCTGGCTATCGGCGGGAGCCATGTCGAGGGTGACGCCCTTGATGGCCGGACCGGGGTAGAAATAGCCCTGATCGTAGGTGACGGCCTGCATCTTGGGGGTCATCATCCACTTCATGAGCTCCACGGTGACGGCGAGGCGGTCCTTGTCGAGGCCCTTGGGGATGGCCATGAACTGGGTGTCGGTCACCCAGGTGGTGTTGTCGAGGAAGAAGGCCTGGAAATTGGCGGGAACGGTGTTGCTGATCCTGATGTACATGTCCCAGCCAAGGTGGCTGGCGGCCATGTATCTCGTTCCCTCGGCCACTTCCTTCCACACGATGGCGGTGCCGGTGGGATAATAATCGATGTAATTGTCAAGTTCCTTGAGGAAGGCCCAGGTCTTGTCCCAGGTCTTGGGATCCTTGGGATTCTTGTCTCCGAGGATGTAGGGCAGGCCCTGGAGGAAGGCGCGTCCAGGGCCGGAGTTGGCTGGCCTGGCGTAGATGAACTTGCCGGGATTGGCCTTGGCCCAGGCGAGGAGCTCGGCCGGGGTCTGTGGGACCTTCGCGACCTTGTCGGGGTTGTAGGTGAACATGGGGCCGCCGGGGCAGAAGGACTGGGCCAGGCCATAGCCGTTGAAAAGGTCGTAGGCGGCCTTGGCGCCGGGAAGGTAGCTGTCGATCGTCTTCTGGAAGGCGTCCTTGTACTTGGGCATGATCTGCTCGTACACGTCCATGTCCATGCCGCCTGCGAGGGCGTCGTATCCCGTGAGGACCAAAGTGGTGTCGATATTGCCTGCCATCTGCTGGGCCTTGAGCTTGGACGGAAGCTCCGGGGCGGTCGCGACCAGGTATTCGATGTCGGAGACGAGCTTTGGATTCGCGGCCTTGAAGGCTTCGATCGCCGGCTTGGACAGGCGCAGGTTGCCTGCGACGTCGATGATGCTGAGCTTGACCGGCTTTGCGACGGTTACCTGTGCGGCGGCGTCTGTGACGGCGAAAAGACTGATCGCTAGCAGCGCGAGAAAGACAACTCCCCATCTGGACTTCGTTCTCATCGCGACCTCCAATGTGTGGCTTCGCCAAAGGCGCGATCCGGCTGGCCAGCAGCCAGATTACGTTAGCGCTAACGCGATTATACTTGCCTTCCCCGACTTGTCAATGATAAACTTCCACGCGAAATGGCAAACAAGCGCAGCACCATCGAGGATGTAGCCCGGGTGGCCGGGGTCTCGCTCATGACCGTCTCGCGCGCCATCAACGGCCGCCCGGGGGTAGGCGAGGAGACGAGGCGCAGCGTCATCGAGCTTGCCGAGCGCATGGGCTACAGGCCGAGCAGGGTCGCGCGCGGCCTCGCCACCAGGAGGACCGCGACCCTCGGTATCGTCTTCCCCGACATGGCGAATCCCTTTTTCGCAATCCTCGCCAAGGGCGCCACCGACATCGCAAGGGCCGCCGACCTCAATGTCTTTATCATGAACACCGACGAGGATCCCGAGCTCGAACTGACGGCCTTCGATTCACTCATCGAGGAGCACATCGATGGCGTCATCGTGGCGGCCTCGCGCCTGCCGCGGCGCAGGCTCCTGGAGCAGGTCAGCCGTTTCGGGTCAGCCGTCCTGGTCAACTCCGACATCGGGGGCCCAGGGATCGCGAACGTCGATGTCGATGACCGTTGGGGAATCCTCGAGGCCGTGAAACACCTTGTCGCCTGTGGCAGGCGCCGCATCGCCTTTGTGGCCGGACCCAGGGAATCGGGGAGCGCAAGGCGGCGGCTCGCGGGATACAGGGCGGGTCTTGTCAGGGCGGGCATGAGCCCTGAGCCCAGCCTCATCGAGCGATGCATCCCCGATATCGAAGGCGGATCCCGTGCGGCGGCAGTCCTGCTGTCCCGCGAGCCCTCACTCGACGCGATCATTGCGTACAACGACATCACCGCGATCGGCGTCCTTCGCGGCCTTGCGGAATCGGGGAGGCGTGTGCCAGCCGATGTAGCGGTGATCGGAGTCGACGACGTCCCCTACGCGGCCCTTGTGCGTCCTTCGCTCACCACGCTTAAGGTGGACATCTCGGGCCTCGGGAGGCTGGCGATGGGCGTCCTGCTCGAATTGCGGGCAGGCCAGGAGCTTGCCCCCATGGAAGCGATCAGACCCCAGCTAATAATAAGAGAGTCGGCCTAAAGCAGCCTCATTTGAAGTCGAAGACCTCGACCCCGTCCCAGTCCTAGCCCGGGCCGTCCCTTGAGCAGGATCTCGCAGCGCTCGACGTAGATGGAGAAGACCCTGTCCTCTGGATCCTCGACCGCGAGTCTGCAGAAGGACCTGTGGGCCGAGGCGAAGTCCCTGTCGTGGTACTGGCCGAGTGCCCTCACGAAAGCCGTCTTTGTCCTCAGCTTGAGCTCAAGCCTTTCCTCGGCGTCTCCGTCCAGGATCTCCACGATGTTGACCGGCGCCGAGCGGCCCTTGACGAGCACGCGGTCGATCAGCCGGACGCGGAAGTTGGTAGGTCCCCCGACCCGGCGCAAGGTGGCGTCCGTCGTGAGTATCGAGGCCCCGTAGAACTTGGTGAGGCCCTCGAACCTCGAGCTGAGGTTGACCGCGTCCGATATCACCGAGCCGTCCATTCTCTGATCCTCGCCAAGGGTGCCGAGCATGAGCCAGCCCAGGTTGATGCCGATCCCTATCGCGATCGGCTTGTAGCCGCTCTTGGCCCTGTCCCCGTTGTAGGACCTGACGCTCCTCATCATCGCGATCGCCGAATCGATAGCGTCCTTCGGGTCGGTCGGGAAGAGGGCCATGATGGCGTCGCCGATATACTTGTCTATGAAGCCGGAATGGTTCCTGATCTCGGGCCCTATCCGCTTGAGGTAGGAGTTGAGGAAATTGAAGTTCTCCTCGGGCGACATCGACTCGGAGAGGGTGGAGAACTGGCGTATGTCGCTGAACAGCACGGTCATCTCGCGCCTCACCTGATCGCCGAGCTTGACGTCCACGATGCTGCCCTTCTCGAGGAACTTGAGGAAGTCCTGGGGCACGAAGCGGGCGTAGGCGTCCAAGAGTCCCTGGAGCTGGGCGCTGTAGAGCTCTATCGTGTGCGCCATCTGGTTGAAGGAGTGGCTTAGGCGCCCCACCTCGTCACGGCTGCGCACCTGGGCACGGGCGTCGAACTCCCTGTCGCCGAAACGCTTCACGATGCGGTCGAGGTAGATGATTCCCTTCGTGAACAGGAGGCCCAGGATGACTGAGGCGACGAGCGAAAGACAAAGGGCTGCTCCCGTGATGAGGATGGAGAGCCTTGTCGCCCTCGCGAGCGAGGCCCTGACATCGGTGTCGGTCATGTCCAGGCCGAGCCATGCGAGGGGCTTCCCGTCCTTACCCGTCACCGGGCTGTAGCCGCTCACCGAATTGACCTTGAAGGCATCGTCCCAGGAATACTCGTGCTCGACGGCGCTTTTGCCATCGGCGAGCGCCGCTTTCGCGACCGGGAAGAGCGAGATGTCGAAGTCCGAGCCGAAACGGGTGATCTCTTCGTCGGCGATCTTTTCGCCTTTCGCCCTGCGGAAAAGCAGGCCGAGGGCGTCGGCATCGGCGAGATAGCGCGCGTGGTCGGGATCTGCCGTCGGGGCGAAGAGGTAGATGTAGCGGACCAGCCGGCCGTCGACCTCGCGGATCGAGTTGAGCTGCTCGGAGATCGTGCGGTAGTCGGCGCCTTGCTCCACGGCCGCCGTCCCTGCCTCGTCCATCTCCACCTGGAGGCTTGAGGCGAGACGGGCGAGGGCGGGCCTGTCCAGCATCATGCTGCGTATGCGCGGGAGGTTGAGGACCTTGCCCTGCAGCTCCTGGAAGAGCTGGTCGCTCAGGACCCGGTAGCTGGACCATGAGATCAGGCCTCCCACCAGGGCGCTTATGACGAAGAAGGTGAGGGTGATCTTAAGCCTGAGGCCGAAACCCAGGATCCGCTTTGTGCTGCCGCGATCCTTTGCGGCCATTTTCTTTCCAAGCCCATCCTTCATGCGCGTTCCTGGCGAATGTCCCCTTGATCCCGCCTTCAAAGCTGTACCGGCAGTGGCGGCGAGGCTATAGTTGCAGGAAGGGGGCCATGAGGACAAGCTCCCGGAAGGAGAAGCCATGAACAGGTCGGACCATGTCGCCCTCCTGCTGCGCTGCGCCGAGCTGTCCAGGATTGCGAGAGAGACCGGCAACACCCCTTTCGGCGCCCTTCTGGCCGGTCCCGACGGGGAGATCCTCCTCGAGCAGGGCAATGTCGAGGTCGCGGAGAACGATTGCACGGGCCACGCCGAGACTGCCCTGGTGCGGGCGGCCTCGAAGCGCTGGTCAAAGGCCTTCCTCGCAAGCTGCGCACTCTACACGACCCTCGAACCCTGCGCGATGTGCTCGGGCGCCGTCTACTGGAGCGGCATAGGCCGGGTGGTCTACGGCGTTCCGGAGCGCAGGCTCCTGGAGCTTACCGGCTCAGACGAGAGGAACCCGACACTCGACCTCCCCTGCCGCAAGATCTTCGCAAGCGGCCAGCGCCACGTCGAGGTCCTCGGCCCCTTCGAAGAGGTCAGCTCACAGGTCCTCGCGGTCCACGCGGGGTTCTGGAAGAAGGCACCTTGAGGCGGCGGCCTCGAATCAGGCTGGGGTAGGCCCGGCAGATAGCCCCGCACCGCATTCTTAAGTATGCCGGCCGCAAAGCCGGCCTTGCCCGCTTCCGGGCCATCCTGTACACTCGGTGAAGAGAGAGACATGAATCCCTTCGCGTCCTGATCCGCCTAACGTGTTACCTGGATTTTTTCCGCCCTGCCCTGATCCGTCTCGCCTAGATCGATGCGCGTTGAATCAAGGAGAAACCGATGAGAAAAACCATGCTTCCGACCTGCCTCGCCCTGCTCGCCATGGTCGCGCTTTCCGCGGCCGACCTTGCCAAGACCGACAAGGACGTTCCGCGCTTCCCGGGCCTGAAGTCCGATGTCGAGAAGGACAGCTACGTCCCCGACCCTGATCCAGTCGCGCTGAGCGCCGCCTCCTACCAGGAGGCCCTCACGGCCGCGCGCGCCCAGGCCTCCCCCGATCCGGTCTCCTTCGAGGAGACTGTCGCGATCAAGAACTCCAACTACTTCAGCGAGGCCACTCCCGAAGAGGTCTTCACCTGGTACCAGCAGAAGCTCGAGGCGAAGGCCGGCGATTTCGACGCCACGAGGCTTTCTCCCGGAAAGACCACGGCGGCACTGATAACCGATCTGAACGCCTACGACGAGGGCAAGGTCTTCACCAATTTCCCCAACGCTGTGGACGGACCGGCGACCTTCAACGACGGAGCCCTTTATAAGAAGATCCTCCAGGGGCGCAAGAAGACGGCCGATGGCTGGATACGCGGTGCGACAATCCAGTGGGCGGCCATGCAGACCGACTGGAGCCTGACGACAATAACGGTGAGCATCCAGGACAGGGGCTTCGCGCAGACGGGCCCCAAGACGGCGAGCTACAAGCAGAGGACCGAGGTCATGATCGGCGGCACGAAGACGGTGCTCCACACCGAGCAGGAGATGCTCGCCTCCAAGTGCACTGCCCCGGGCTGGCTGGCCCTGGGAAGGGTCGCTGCGAAGCTCAGCGGTTTCGACGAGGGGGCGCTGCGCCGGATGCTCCGCAACCTGAGTGACGCCGATGCCCTCGCCCTGGCCGCGGTCTTCGCCGAGCCCTTGTCCGAGAAGAACATCCTTGTTCCCCCCTCCCCTGGCCTGAAGGCTGACTTCGACACCCAGACCCACATGTGGAAGCCCGGCAGCCCCATGAACCTCGTCGTCCTCAAGAGCCCCCAGGAGCAGGCAGCAATTGTCGCGTTTTACGAAGCCAAGCTCGGGAAGAAGGCAGTGAGCGACGGAAAGGGATCCTTCATCTTCGTCCTCAAGGGCACGAGCGCCCAGACCGCAGAGCAGGGTCTCATGATCATGCCGAGGCAGCCCGGCATGACCGACACGACCGTGATCGTCATGAAGGCCCGCCCCTAAAGGCCGAGGCGGCTCTAAAGCCGAGAAAGGCCGTGGCGGTGGCCGCCACGGCCGGTGACGTGAAGATGCGGAAGCTCTGTTTCCGATGAGGGCCGTGCATCAGTAAGCTCTACTGATGGACAGACCAAGCGGCGAACCGGGCTCGTCGGCGGCCCGAGCCTTCTATTTCATTACCGGACTGTACACCCTCTCTGCCTCCTTCATCTGGAGCGTCAACACCCTCTTCCTGCTCAAGGCCGGGCTGGACCTTTTCGGGGTCTTCCTTGCCAACGCGGTGTTTACGGCCGCGATGTGCCTTTTCGAGATACCGACGGGGGTGTTCGCCGACACGCGAGGGAGGAAGTTCTCATTTCTAATGTGCACGGTTTTTCTTTTCATCGGAACCCTGGGCTATGCCTCGGCCTCCTGGTTTGGCGGAGGGCTCGCGGCATTCTGCCTCATGTCGGTCGTCCTGGGACTCGGTTTCACCTTCTACTCGGGGGCGGTCGAGGCCTGGGTGGTGGACGAGCTCAAGGTCGAGGGATACGAGGGCAGCCTCGACAGGGTGTTCTCGAGGGGCGGCATGATCTCGGCAGCATCGATGGTCCTCGGCTCCCTCCTCGGGGGGATCCTTGGACAGGTCTCCCTGAGCCTTCCCTATGTCCTCAGGTCTGCCGCCCTCTTTGTCCTGTTCTTGTTCGCCCTTGGCTTCATGAAGGAAAGGGGATTCGTGCCCGTCCGGGGCGAGGCAGGGTCCTTCTGGCCCAGGGCCAGGGAGATCGCCTCGGCCAGCGTGGTGTATGGCTGGAGGGTGAAGGGAGTCCGCTACCTCCTCCTCGAGGGTCTCTCGCGCTCGAGCTTTGGCATCTGGGGCTTCTACGCCTCCCAGCCCTACCTCCTCGCGAAGCTAGGGGACATGAAGGCGGTGTGGATTGCCGGGGTTATGACCGCCGGCCTCGCCCTCTCGACGATGGCAGGCAACAGCCTCGTGGGCTTCGCGAGGCGGCTCGGGGGCAAGAGGACAAGCCTCCTCATGGCCGCGGCCGCCATCTCCGCCGCCGCCTGCCTCGCCCTGTCGCTGGCCGGGAGCTTTGTGGCCGCCTTTGCCGCCATCGTGATCATGACCCTCTTCCAGGGCCTCTTCGCCCCGGTGAGGCAGGCCTTCATCAATGGCCTGATCCCGAGCGCCCAGCGGGCCACGGTCCTCTCCTTCGATTCCCTGCTGGGAGACGGGGGCGCCATCGTGGGGCAGACCGGCCTGGGCTGGTTATCCCGCGGCCTTGGACTTGGGGCGGGCTACGCGGGGGGATCCATCCTCCTGGCCGGGGCCCTGCCCTTCCTCCTCCTGCTGCGGCGCCTGGGCTCCCCCGCCGACGCCGAGGAGGGAGGCTCGCCCAAAGGCGAGTGACCGGCCACGGGCTGTTTCGGTCAACGCGGCTCGGTCGGAGAGAGCCCATGGGGGCCTTCCGGGTAGTGACTGCATGATATCCCTTGGCGTATGATGTGGCATGAGTCCCATAGAATGGATCATCACCTACGGATGCCGGTTCGGCCTTCGGCGGGTCCTCAGGATAGACCGCTCCGAGCTGGGCAAGGTCCCCCGCACTGGCCCCCTCATCTTCTACACGAACCACACAGGCCTCATCGAGGCGCCCATCCTCTATTGCGAGATGGCGCCGAGGCCCAATGTCACGGCCCTCTCGAAGATCGAGAACTTCCAGAAGTTCTTCCTTGGCTTCGTCATGAAGGTCTGGAAGATCATACCGGTCCAGCGGGGCGAGGCCGACATGGAGGCAATGCGCAGCTGCATCGAGCGTCTGAAAGGGGGCTGCATTCTCGGCATCGCGCCGGAGGGGACGAGGAGTCCGACGGGCGGGCTTCAGAGGGCCCAGGGAGGGGTCGCCGTCCTTGCACTCCACTCGGGATCGCCCCTCATGCCAGTCGCGCACTGGGGAGGGGCGCGGATCCGCGAGAACCTCAAGCGGTTTCGCAGGGACAGCTTCGCCATCCGCGTCGGCCCCATGTTCCGCCTCGATCCGAAGGGGCAGAAGGTGACAAGGGAGATGCGGCAGGAAATGGCCGACGAGATGATGTACGAGCTCGCCCGCCTGCTCCCCGAGGAATATCGCGGAGCCTATGCCGACCTTTCCAAGGCGAGCAGGAAGTGGCTTAGCTTCGTCTAGGGGCGAAGCTTTACGGCTTGCAGTATCCTAATAATGCTTGCAATGCGACTTCGTACGAATTAGAGTGATCTGATGAAATCAACCCTTCTGGCGATCGGCCTATGCCTGGCTATGCTGGCGCCAGTCGCAGCGGGAGTCGAAGACACTCGTGTTCGTCACCCAGGACAAGCAGGACTTCCCCTGGGTTATCGGCGATACCACGGCCATCCCTGCCGATAGGCCGGGCGCCTCGATCGACCTCGTGCGGGCCATCGCGGCTAAGCTTGGGATCACGATCGAGATCAGGCGCTATCCTTGGACTCGCTGCCTTGAGACAGAGCTCAAGAACGGAAGCGCCGACGGGGCCTTCCTCGCCTCCTACAAGGCAGAGCGAGAGGCTTTTGGCCTGTACCCGCAGAAGGACGGCAAGACCGATCCCGCGCGCCGGGTCAACACGAGCACCTACTCCTTCTACCGTCTCAAGTCCTCGACCTGGAACTGGGACGGGAAGACGGCCAGCGGTCCCGGTGGCCCCGTGGGGGTGCCAGGCGGCTATTCGGTGAGCGACGACCTCAAGAAGATGGGCATGGATGTCGTGTCCTCGGCGAACACCGAGGTCAACTTCAGGAACCTCCTCAACGGAAGGCTCGCCCTTGTCGCGACGCTCGAGCTCGACGGCGACTATCTCCTCGAAACGAACGCGGCCTTCACTGGCAAGATCGAGAAAGTGGCGATACCCGTCGTCTCAAAGCCCTACTACATCATGCTCTCGAGGCAATTTGTCGCCAAGGAACCCGAGCTCGCGGCCAGGATCTGGGCCGCTGCCGCCGAGCTCCGCGACAAGAACCTCCAGGGTTATCTCGCGAAGTACTTCTAGGCAGCTCGGTCGCGGGAAGCAAGGGGCAGGTTCACCATCCGTGGCCTGCCCGCTCTCAGTGGGGCCTGTAGAAGAGGATGACGGCGCCGGACTTGAGGGGCCGCCCTCGACCAGGTCCATCCTTGCGGCCGACTGAGCCGGTGTGAAGAGAGGAGTCCCGCTTCCAAGCACGACGGGGACCAGGCAGAGGCGGTACTCGTCGAACAGGCCCCTCTCCATGAGGGTCCGGGAGAGTCCGGCGCTGCCGAAGACGAGCATGTCCCCGGCCTCTTCCTGTTTGAGCCTCACGGCCGCTTCCCCAGCCTCGCCCGCGAGCAGACGGGTGTTGTTCCACTCGGCCTTGCCCAGGCTGCGCGAGAAGACGAACTTGGGGATGGCATTCATGAGCTCGGCGACCTCGCCCTTGGCCGTGCTCCAGTAGCCGGCCATGCCCTCGTAGGTCGCGCGGCCGAAGATGAGGGCGCCGGCCGAGCCAAGCTGCTCGATGGAGAAGCGTTCGAGCTCTTCGCCCCAGACGAGCTCGTGAAATCCCAGGTCCCATTTCTTGGCAGCTTCGAAAAAACCGTCGAGGGTCACAAGGTTCCACATGACGATCCTGGCCATCTCGCGCCTCCTTGCTCAGGTACAAGATAATGCCGCCCGAGCCGGTCCTGGCCAACCGGCCCTAGGGCGAGGACGCGCGGGCGATGAGCGCATTGCGGCCGAGTAGCTCGGGCCTGATCTCCCCGGGACGCTGCTTTGCGCCCGCTGTGACCACGACCATCGCGGCGTCGGCGCAGGCCGCATAGTCGCCAGCATAGGCGTTAGCAAGCTGGGACGGCGTGGCGTTTCCCGAAATAGCATTGACGGGCCGAATTCACTGAACCTATACTGTCCGACGCGGGGCCGTCGTCAAGGCCCGCGCGGAATGCGTTGGTTCCCATATCCTTCCGTCCCAAAGATTCCAAGGAGGTTTTATGAAAAGCATCTCTAAGGCCGCGATCGCGGTCATGGCACTCCTGCTCGTCTCCGGCATGGCCTTCGCGGCCGGGAACATGGTCGTCTACTCGCCCAACTCCGACGGGGAGATCCAGGGCATCCTCAACTACTTCGGGGACAAGTACGGCGTCAAGATCAGCCTCCAGTCCATGGGCACGGGCGAAGTCCTCTCCAAGCTCAACGCCGAGAAGGGCAATCCCCAGGCCGATGTCATGTTCGGCGGCGTCAACATGGGCGTCTACAACACCAACAAGGACATCTTCCAGGTCTACGTCGCCAAGGGCAACGCCAGCCTCCCGGCCGGTTACCAGAACAGCACCGGCTTCTTCACGAACTACCTGCTTTCGGGCAGCAACCTGCTCGTGAATACCGATCTCGAGAAGTCCCTCGGCATCACCATCAATGGCTACGACGACCTCCTCAACCCCGCCCTCAAGGGAAAGATCGCCTCGGCCGACCCGGTCTCCTCCTCGAGCGCCTGGGCCCAGCTCTGCAACATCCTCCTGGTCAAGGGCGGCTACGAGAGCCCCCAGGCCTGGACCTATGTCGAGGCCCTCATCAAGCAGCTGAACGGCAAGCTCACCTCCGGTTCCTCCGCTGTGTACAAGGGTGTGTACCAGGGCGAATACGCGGTCGGCCTCACCTACGAGGATCCCTCGGTCGCCCTCCTTGCAGACGGCGCCAAGAACGTCAGGGTCGTCTATCCGAAGGAAGGGGCGGTCTGGCTCCCCGCGGCCTCGGCCATCGTCGCCGGAGCCAAGAACCTCGACAACGCCAAGCTCTTCATGGACTTCCTCGTCAGCGACGAGTGCCAGAAGATCGTCGCCGGCCTCACGAACAGGCCGGTCAACACCAAGATCGCCAACACGAACAAGTTCCTCCTGCCCTTCGCGCAGATCAAGCTGGCCTTCGAGGACATCGCCTACACCGCCGCCCACAAGAAGGACATCCAGAAGAAGTGGTCCGAGGCCTGGGCGAAGCTGAACTAGAAAGGGATCAATGAGAATGGCCCTCCGGGCCCTCGCGGGCCCGGAGGGCGCAGCGCGCCGCATCTCCCAAAGCACACACCAACATACCAAGCCCGGAGCGAAGACTCATGAGCGTGAACATCAAGATCAAGAATGCCGTGAAGCGCTATGGCCAGAGCACGATCATCAGCGACCTCTCCCTCGAGATCAAGGAGGGCGAGTTCTTCACCCTCCTCGGCCCCTCGGGCTGCGGCAAGACCACACTCCTGCGGATGATCGCGGGCTTCAACACGATAGAGGGCGGCGACTTCTACTTCAACGACAAGAGGATCAATCTCCTCGATCCCGCGAAGCGGAACATAGGCATGGTGTTCCAGAACTACGCGATATTCCCCCACCTCTCGGTCAGGCAGAACGTCGCCTTCGGGCTCAAGAACCGCAAGTTCCCCCGCGACAGGATCGAGGCCGAGACCCAGAAATTCCTCGAGCTCATGAAGATCGACCAGTACAAGGACAGGATGCCCGAGAAACTCTCGGGTGGGCAGCAGCAGCGCGTGGCCCTCGCCCGCGCCCTCGTCATCCAGCCCGATGTCCTGTTGATGGACGAGCCCCTCTCGAACCTCGACGCCAAGCTCCGCGTCGAGATGCGCTTCGCCATCAAGGAGATCCAGAACCGGGTAGGCATCACCACCGTCTATGTCACCCACGACCAGGAAGAGGCGATGGCGATCAGCGACCGCATCGCGGTGATGAAGGACGGGGTCATCCAGCACATCGGGAAGCCCAAGGACCTCTACCAGAGGCCAGCAAACCTCTTCGTCTCCACCTTCATCGGGAGGACCAATCTCCTCGAGGCGAAGCTCGTGGTGGAGGCCGGCCGGGCCAGGCTTGCCTTTCCGGGGGGCTTCGAGCTCGCGATGGAGAACGTGAGAGATGAATGCAGGAAGAGCCAGGATGTCATCGTCTCGATCAGGCCCGAGGAGTTCGTGATCGCCGACGGAAGCGGCGCGGGGCTTAAGACCATTGTCGACTCCTCGGTCTTCCTCGGCCTCAACACCCATTACTTCGTCCATCTCGAGACGGGCCAGCAGCTGGAGATCATCCAGGAATCCAAGATCGACGAGATCATCCCCAACTTGAGCGGGATAGCCCTGTCGGTCAAGAGCGAGAAGATCAACGTGTTCACTGCCGACGGAAGCGTGAACATCCTCAAGGGCGTGAGCGACGACAAGACCGCGGTCGGAGAGGTCTAAAGATGGCCCGCAGGAAAATGTTCGATATCTGGTCGGTGCTCTACGTCGCGATCTTCGCCGCCTACGCCATCTTTCTCCTCTATCCCATGTACTCGATCCTTCGGAACTCCGTCATAGGCGAGGACGGGAGGCTGACCCTCCAGTGGTTCGTGAAGTTCTTCAGCGCGAAGTACTATTCGCAGACCCTGATCCACAGCTTCAACGTCACCATCTGGACCACGATCCTTACCCTGATCATCGGGGTGCCCCTCGCCTATTTCTACAACATGTACGAGATCAAGGGGAAAGCCTTCATCCAGGTCCTTATCATCCTCTGCTCGATGTCGGCGCCCTTCATCGGGGCCTATGCCTGGATCCAGCTCCTGGGCCGCATGGGCGTGGTCACGGTCTTCATAAGGAACCTCACCGGCCTGACCATCCCCAACATCTACGGCTTCAACGGCATACTCCTCGTGCTCACCCTCCAGCTCTTCCCCCTGGTATTCCTCTACGTCTCGGGCGCCCTGAAAAACATCGACAACTCCCTGCTCGAGGCCTCGGACAACCTCGGCTGCACCGGTGTGAAGCGCTTCTTCAAGGTTGTGGTCCCCCTGTGCATGCCCACGATACTGGCGGCATCCCTGCTCGTGTTCATGCGCGCCTTCGCCGACTTCGGCACGCCGCTTCTAATAGGCGAGGGCTACCGGGTCTTTCCCGTGGAGATCTACACCCAATTCCTGGGAGAGACCGGCACCGACTACAGCTTCGCCGCCGCAATAAGCGTCATCGCCATCCTCATCACCGCGGCCTTCTTCATGGTCCAAAGGGCCCTGTCAAAGCGTTTCGCCTTCACGATGAACGCCCTCCACCCGATCGAGAGAAAGCCCGCCAAGGGGATGTTCAAGGTCCTCATCCACTTCTATACCTACTTCGTCGTGGGCCTCGCCTTCCTTCCCCAGCTCTACATCGTGTACCAGAGCTTCCAGAACACCTCGGGCAAGCTCTTCAAGGAGGGCTATTCCTTCTCGAGCTACACGACCTCGATCAAGAGGATGAGCGACGCCATACCGAACACCTTCATCATCGGCGGCATCGCCCTCGTGGCCGTCGTCCTCATCGCCATAGTCATCGCCTACCTCGTGGTGCGCAGGAGCAACGTCGTCACCACGGCGATCGACACTATGTCGATGCTGCCCTACATCATTCCGGGCTCGGTCGTGGGCATAGCCCTCGTGATGGCCTTCAACAAGAAGCCCCTGGTGCTCACCGGAACCGTCGCCATCATGGTCATCGCCCTGTGCATAAGGCGACTGCCCTACACGATACGATCCTCGGTGGCCATCCTCCAGCAGATCCCCATCACCATCGAGGAGGCGGCCATAAGCCTCGGGGCCTCGAAGATGAAGACCTTCTTCAGGATCACCGTGCCGATGATGTCCAACGGCATCATCTCGGGGGCGATCATCAGCTGGGTGACGATCATCACCGAGCTGTCGACGGCGATCATCCTCTACAACTCGAAGACCATCACCCTGACCCTGGCGATCTACACCTTCGTCACCCGGGGCAACTACGGCTACGCGGCGGCCCTCGCGACCGTCCTTACAGCCCTCACGATAGTGTCACTCATGGTCTTCATGAAGTTCTCGAAGTCGAAGGAGATAACCTTCTAGTGAGGTCCGCCGGACTGACCTCCGCCGCTCTGCGCAGGCCAAGGAGGACCAGGCCCGCGACTGCAAACCAGGCGGGGAGCAGCAGTCCGTAGACCAGGTAGGCCGCGCCGATGTAATCGCGGAAGATCTCCGACACGATGCCCGCCACACCGGTTACGATTCCCAGGATCGCCTGCCACCGCTTGAAGCCCGCCCTGGCCAGGGGGATGGAGACGAGGAGGATGCCGAGGGCTGTGAGGATGCCCGCGGCCGAGACGGCGTTGGCGTAGGCGGCGAGGGCCTCGGCGGCCGATGCGAGGGAGGCGCGGACGGCGGGGTCGGCAGCTGCCTCGTAGCGGCCGCTCAGGACCCAGAGCCCCCCGTTGAGCGAGGGTGGACTCGAGCCCAAGGCGAGGGCGATGAGCTCGGAGCCGACGCCGATGGAGGCGCCCATGAGGGCGAGGCTGCGGCTGGCAGGCCAGAGCGCCGCGCCGAGGGCGAGGAAGACGAAGATCGCGGGCAGGGATAGACCCACAAAGCAGATGAGCTCGGCGAGATAGACAGCCCGGTGGCCTGAGATGTACTCGAGGATCGCGGCTCCGCCGGCCAGGGGTGCCGGGGCCTGGACGACCATGAGGACCAGGGGCACGAGGATCATGACGACATAGGCAAGGGCCGATGTGGCGCCCACCGCGTAAAGCGATTTCCATGAGCTGTTCTCTTTCATGGGCGACAGGATACGGCGGGGCCGGTCTTGTGGCAATGATCCCAAGGCCCCCTAGGTCAGGGGCATGGCCTTGCGCGCGGCAAACTTCTGGATCTCCCGCAGCACCGGGATGAGGGCCCTGCCGTCCTCGGCGAGCTCGTAGCTGACCGACTTTCCGTCGAGGGCAGCCTCGGTGCGCTTCACGAGGCCAGCCTCGGTGAGACGCCTGAGCCTCGCGATGAGGGTGGGCGCATTGGCATCGACGAGGGCCTTGCGCAGGTCGGTGAAGCGGAGTCCTGACTCCGAAAGGACATCGATAATCCTCAGGGTCGTGTAGTCTCCGAGGAGCTTGAGCGCCACGGAGGGACAGTGCCCGGCCGCCCCGCGCCCGCGCGCCCCATCTTTCCCAGCCATGAGGAAAGCATACTCAAAAAGCCCAGAGCCGGGACATCGGTAAAAATCTTTGACTAATAATCTTTCCCTTCGTAGATTCCGTCAAAGGAGAAATGCACGAATGGCAAGTACCCTCGACCCTAAAGAGAAGCTCCTTGAGAGCACAGCCGACGCGGTCCGCTCGCACGGCATAGCCGTCGAAATAGTCGGGACCAGGGCAGAGGCCCTGGAACGGATAAAGGCCATCATCCCCGGCGGAGCCAGCGTCAACACCGGGGCCTCGCTCAGCCTCAAGGAGATCGGCTTCGAGGACTACCTCATCTCGGGCGCCCATCCCTGGAGGAACCTCAAGGCCGCGGTCCTCGCGGAGAAGGATCCCGCCAAGCAGGGCCTACTGCGCAAGCAGGCCCTGCTCGCCGACTATTTCCTCGGGAGCGTCCATGCAGTGGTGGAATCAGGCGAGCTTGTGATCGCGAGCGCGACGGGGAGCCAGCTCGGGCCCTATGCCTTCGCCGCCTCGAACCTCATCTGGGTAGTAGGCTCGCAGAAGATCGTCGCGAGCCTCGATGATGCGATCAAGCGAATCAAGGAATACATAATGCCCCACGAGGAGCTACGGATGAGGGCCATGACGGGCGGCAAGATGGGCACCACCCTTGGGAAGCTCATGGTGATCCACAACGAGGTCGCCTTCCTGGGAAGGAAGCTCACACTCATTTTTGTGAGGGAACCCACGGGGGACTAGGGCGCATGCCGGTCCGCCCGGACTAGTTGGCGCGTTTCAGGACCGGGTTCCTTGATTCGGAATCGGGCCCGAGCTCGACCTTGGCGGGCGCGTTGTTCTCGAAGGTGATTCCGCCATTGGGGTAGGTCCTCTTGGTGCCGAAGTTGACCAGCAGGCGCTCGCCTTAGAAGCGGAAGGAGATCTTTCCCTCCTGGTCTGGCTTGAGATAGCGGACGTTGCTGTATTGATTGAACATCACGATGGTTTCGGCCAGGGTCTTGCTCTTGGCCGGAGTCACCGTTGCCGTCAGCTGACGCGGGGGGAACTGCCTGACTTCGGTGGCCTCGAGGATCGAGGCTTTTGCCTTGGGCTTGTCCGTGGAGGGGGCGTGGGCTGGGCCGCCCGGCCTAGGTTCCCGGGATGCCGGGTCTCGAAGCCCTTCAGGTATTCCTCCATCTCGGAGATTCGCCTGATTCCAAGCAGCTCGCGCGATACCTCACGCATCTCGTCCAGGCTGAAGGAGGCCAGGCGGCGCTTCACAGACTCCACCTTGGCCGGGCTGACGCTCAGTTTCCTGATCCCGATCCCGACGAAGAAGAGGCCGAGGACAGGATCGGCGGCGACGTCACCGCACACCGAGAGCTCTGCACGCTTGCTTCCGCTGTAGCGGGCGATCGCGGCGAGCACCCGGAGCACCGCAGGGTGGTGGCTCTGGTAGAGGTGGCTCAGCTTCTCATTGGTGCGGTCCACGGCCAGGAGGTACATGGTGAGGTCGTTTGTCCCGATGGAGAGGAAGTCGGTCTCGGAGGCGATGTCGCCGACGGCCATGGCGGCCGAGGGCAGCTCGATCATCGCCCCGATCCGCGGAGCGGTATTGTGGGCGACCCGGCGCTCCGCGAGGGCGGCCGCGGCCGAGCGGATCTCGGCCTTCGCCTCCAGGACCTCCTCGACGCCGGAAACCATGGGGAGCATGATCCCGAGGTCAGAGCCCTCGCCGGCCCTGAGCATCGCGCGCAGCTGCTCGCGGAACATCTCCCGGTTCGCGAGGGAGAAGCGGATCCCGCGGACACCCAGGAAGGGGTTGCTCTCGGCCTCGGCCCGGCCCTGCAGCAGCTTGTCCCCCCCGATGTCGGCGGTGCGGAGCACCACGGGCTTCCCCGTCTGGCTTGCGACGATGGACCGGTAGATGCGGAACTGCTGCTCCTCGGACAGATAGTCGTTCTTCAGGATGAAGGGAAACTCGCTCCGGTACAGGCCTATGCCCTCGGCGCCCTGGGCGGTGGCCTCGAGTGCGTCCTTGAGGATGTTCACGTTCGCGAGGACTTGGACGGCGGTCCCGTCTGCGGTCCGCCCTTTTAGGTGATAGGAATCAGGGCCGGTCACGGGGCCGAGGCGCGAGCTGTGGTACTGGCCGAGCCGCAGGCTGTCGGGATCGACGTGGAGCCAGCCGCCCGAGGCGTCAAGGAGCAGGGGCGTCCCTTCGGGAATGCTCAGGATGCCCTTGTCGTCGGTGATCATGACGGGCAGGCCCAGGGACCTGGCAAGGATGGCTATGTGCGCGGTGACCCCGGAGCCGCGGAGGACGACGCCCTCGACGCCCTCGACGGCGAGGCGGTACAGGTCCGAGGGGTAGATGTGCCGGGCGATCGCGATCCTGCCCTTGTACGAGAAGCCCTCGGGGGAGCCGCCCACGAGGTTGCTCACGAGGCGGTAGCCGAGGTCGCGGACATCCTGGGCCTTCTCGGCCAGCCTCACCTCGCTCATGCCCGCGAAGAGGGCAGCGTAGTCGGCCACCACAGTCTGGACAGACTGCACCGCCGACTGGCCGTCCTGGATGCGCCGGCGCATCTTGGAGGTGAAGCCCTCGTCCTTGATCATGAGCTGATGGGCCGAGAAGATGAGGGCCACCATCTCGATGTCGCTCGAGGTGGCGCTGTCCTGTAGTTCCCCGAGTTGCCTGACTGACGCCGCGAGGGCGGCCTCGAAGAGGGCGAGCTCCGATTCGGTGTCGAGGGAGGGCCTCGCCCTCGCGGCGAGGAGCTCGATGTCGGTCCAGAAGGGCAGGGCGATTCCGTAAGCCTGGCCGGTGGAGGCATTGGTTCCGCGGATCGAGCGCCGGGGAGCCGGGTCAGGGCCCGAGCCCCGGGAAGCGATGAGGGCCGAGGCCTCGCTCAGGCGGTCGCCGAAACGTGCGGCCGCGGCCATCAGGAGCGCCTCGTCCTCGCTCTCGAAGCCGCGCTCGTCCCTCCGTGCCAGGATGAGCACACCCGAGCGTTCCAGGCCGCGGATGATGGGGATAAGGAGCTTCGAGCGGTAGGGATGGTCGCCCCCGGCCTCGCCGTAGCCCAGGGCTATGACCCGGGCCTCGATGAAGGCCCTGCCAATCTCGTTGCCCTCGAGGGCGAGGCTCGGTGGCATCCCCCTGCCCCCGCACTGCTCGTCCTCGCACATGGCCCCATCCTCGAAGGCCGCTCGGAGGACGAGCTGTCCCTGGGCCTCGTCGTGGACAAAGAAGGCCCCCATGTCAGCCCCCGCGCGCGTCACGAGGAGGCTTATCAGCTCCCTAAGGAGGCCGCTGCGCGCGCCCTCGTCCTCGAACAGGGGTATCTTGCCGGCGATCTCCTCGAAGGCGGCGGCGATCGTGCCTGGATTCATGTGGTGTAAGGTACGGAATCCTGCCGCGGCGGGGAAGCCGATACGGCCCGCGCGAAAATTAGGATCCCCGCAGGCTCGCCCTAGGCGCTGAGGCTTGACGCCGACGATCAGGAGCCAGAGGAGGCTGGCTATTTCGGCGGCGGCGGAGATCATGACCCCTTTCCCGAGCAGGGCTCGCAGCTCGGGCATACGCCTCGCGTTCGAGATTTCGCGCGATTCGGCATGGCGCAGGATCATTGATCGGTGATGGCGCTCCCCCTACAGCCAATGAATAAGCCGCCCCTCGCAGGGCGGCTTCAGTTCACGATGCTTTAGTCTTTAGAAATTCCGCTCGGAGAGGTACTTGAACTCCTTGTACCGGCGGTCGACCTGGGCCTTGAGCTTGCCGAGGAGGTCGGCGGCGCGCACCGGGTCGGCGTCGCGCAGGGACTTGAAGCGCACCTCGCTGTACATGTAGGGCTCGATCTTGTCCACCGCCGGCTCCTTGGAGTCGAGCTGGAAGGGGTTCTTGCCTTCGAGCTTGAGGCGGGGGTCGTAGCGGTAGATCGGCCAGACGCCCGACTCCACGACGGCCTTGGCCTGGTTCTGGCCTCTCATCATGTCGATTCCCTGGTTGATGCAGGTCGAGTAGGCGATGATGATCGAGGGGCCGTCGTAGCTCTCGGCCTCGCGGAAGGCCTTGATCGCTTGGGCCATGTTGGCTCCCAGGGAGATCTGGGCCACGTAGACGTAGCCGTAGCTCATCGCGATCGAGCCCAGGTCCTTCTTGCCGATGTTCTTGCCCGCCGCCGCGAACTTCGCGACCGCGCCGAAGGGGGTGGCCTTGGACATTTGGCCGCCCGTGTTCGAGTAGACCTCGGTGTCGAGGACGAGGATGTTGACGTTGCGGCCCGAGGCGATCACGTGGTCGAGGCCGCCAAAGCCGATGTCGTAGGCCCAGCCGTCTCCGCCGATGATCCAGACCGATTTCTTGATGAGGGCCTCGGCCATGCTCGAGAGTTCGGCCGCCCAGCTTTCTTTGCTCTTGGCGAGCGTGGCGCGGAGCTCGGCGACCCAGGCGCGCTGCTGATCGATGTCCTCGTCGCTGCCCTGCGCGTTCGCGAGGAGCTTGTCGGCGAGGGCGGCGTCGACGCCTGCGCCCTTCTTGGAGGAGAGGAGCTCGCGGGCGTACTCGCCCTGCTTCTCGACCGAGAGCCGCATGCCGAAGCCGAACTCGGCGGCGTCCTCGAAGAGGGAGTTGGACCAGGCCGGGCCCTTGCCGTCGCCGCGGGTGGTGTAGGGGGTCGTGGGGAGGTTGCCGCCGTAGATCGAGGAGCAGCCCGTGGCGTTCGCGATCACGGCGCGGTCGCCGAAGAGCTGGGTCATCATCTTGATGTAGGGAGTCTCGCCGCAGCCGGCGCAGGCTCCGGAGAACTCGAAGAGGGGCTGGCGCATCGCGATGCCCTTCACCGTCGAGAGGTTCAGGACCTTGTTGTCGGTGTTGGGGATCTTGAGGAAGAAGTCCCAGTTGAGCTTCTCGCTCTCGCGCAGGGGGGGCTGGGCTTCGAGGTTGATGGCCTTGCGTCCTGCCGTCACCTTGTCGTTCACGGGGCAGATGTTCACGCAGGCGCCGCAGCCGGTGCAGTCCTCGGGGGCGATCTGCAATGTGGCCTTGAGGCCGGCGAGCTCCTTGCCCTTGGCCTCGACGGACTTGAAGGTCGCGGGAGCGCCGGCGGCATGCTTCGCGTCGTAGGCCTTGAGGCGGACGACGGCGTGGGGGCAGACGACGGTACACTGGCCGCACTGGATGCAGATCGCCTCGTTCCAGACGGGGATCTTCTCGGCGATGTTGCGCTTCTCGTACTTGGTGGTGCCGGTGGGGAAGGTGCCGTCGTCGGGGAGCTGGCTCACCTTGAGCTTCTCTCCGCGCGCGGCGATGATCTCGCCGATGACTTCCTTCACGAACTTGGGCGAGTTGGCCGGCACGGGGCTGAGCATGTGCTGCTTGCCGTTGGCGGCCGTGTACTTCACCTCGTGCAGCTCGGTGAGGGCGAGGTCGATGGCCGAGATGTTCCTCGCCACGACGTCCGCGCCCTTCCTCGAGTAGGTCTTCTCGGTGTACTTCTTGATGAGCTTGACGGCCTCGTCCTGTGGCAGGACGCCGGAGACCTTGAAGAAGGCGGTCTGCATGATCGTGTTGATGCGGTTGCCCATGCCCGCGCGCTCGGCGATCTCGAGACCGTCGATCACGTAGAACTTGAGCTTCTTGTCGACGATCTGCTTCTGGACCTCGACGGGGATGTTGTCCCAGACCGTGGCGGCCGGGAAGGGGGAGTTGAGGAGGAAGACGGCGCCGCTCTTGGCGTTCTGCAGCATGTCGAGCTTCTCGAGGAAGCTGAACTTGTGGCAGGCGATGAAGTCGGCCTTGCCCACGAGATAGGGCTTCTTGATAGCCTTGGGCCCGAAGCGCAGGTGGGAGATCGTGTAGGTGCCGGCCTTCTTCGAGTCATAGAAGAAGTAGCCCTGGGCTGCGTTGGGGGTGTCGTCGCCGATGATCTTGATTGTGTTCTTGTTCGCGCCGACGGTGCCGTCCGAGCCGAGGCCGTAGAAGAGGCACTCGACCACGCCCTCGGAGTCGAGCTGGAAGCTGTCGTCCCAGGGGATCGAGGTGTTGGTGACGTCGTCGTAGATGCCCATGGTGAAGTGGTTCTTCGGCTCGCTCTTCTTGAGCTCGTCGAGGATGGCCTTGGCCATGGAGGGGAGGAACTCGCAGGAGCCGAGGCCGTAGCGGCCGCCGATGACGGTGGGCCAGGTCTTGAAGGGCGAGCCGTCTTTTCCGGCGAGCCCGGAGCCCATGGCCTCGCCGATGGCGGTGCGCACGTCCTCATAGAGGGGCTCACCGATCGAGCCGGGCTCCTTGGTGCGGTCGAGGACGGCGATCGACTTCACGGTGGCGGGGATCGCGTCGATGAAGTGTTTCACGCTGAAGGGGCGGAAGAGCCTCACCTTGAGCACGCCGACCTTCTCGCCCATCTTGACGAGGTTGGCGACTGTCTCTTCCGTCGTGTCGGCCGCCGAGCCGATCACGATGACGATGCGCTCGGCGTCGGGGGCGCCGACATAGTCGAAAAGCTTGTAATGCCTTCCGGTGAGCTTGGCGAGCTTGTCCATCTGGGCCTGGACGATGGCGGGGACCTTGTCGTAGTACTTGTTGTTCGCCTCGCGGGCTGTGAAGTAGACGTCGGGGTTCTGGCTCGTGCCGCGGATCGAGGGGCGCTCGGGGGTGAGGCCGCGGGCGCGGTGGGCGCGGACGAGCTCGTCGGAGATCATCTGCTTCATGATGTCGTAGGAGAGCTCCTCGACCTTCTGGACCTCGTGGGAGGTGCGGAAGCCGTCGAAGAAGTGGAGGAAGGGGATCCTCGACTCGAGGGTGGCCGCGTGGGAGATCAGGGCCATGTCCATGATCTCCTGGACGTTGTTCGCGGCGAGCATGGCCCAGCCGGTCTGGCGGGCCGCCATGACATCCTGGTGGTCGCCGAAGATGTTGAGGGCGGCGGCCGAGACTGCGCGGGCGGCGATGTGGAAGACGGCCGAGGTGCACTCGCCGGCGATCTTGTACATGTTGGGGATCATGAGGAGGAGGCCCTGGGAGGCTGTGAAGGTCGTCGTCAGCGAGCCCGTGGTGAGGGCTCCGTGGACTGCGCCGGCAGCGCCAGCCTCGGACTGGAGCTCGACCACTTGGGGGACCGTGCCCCAGATGTTCTTCCTTCCCATGGCTGAGTACTCGTCGGAGAGCTCGCCCATGGGGGAAGAGGGGGTGATCGGGTAGATCGCGATGACTTCGCTCACCGCGTGGGCGACGTGGGCGGCAGCCGTGTTCCCGTCGATCATGACCATGTTCTTCGTATCGGGCATAGAGGATTCCTTGAAGGGAAATGGGGATGGGGATCACTGACCCGGCGGACGATTCCGGACGCGGAATCAGGGAGGCTCTGTCGGAGCTCGGCTCGATAGTAAGGCCAATCTCATTTTTATTCAATATGCGAGTGCATTGCACATGAAAACAATGCGTTCCATTGTATACAACCGGGGTTTCTCGCGGACGGAGCTATTCGCTCAGGAATGTATTATTCAATGAAATGCGCGTTTTGAAGGGCGAAATTCGAGTTCAGAAATCCGCCGGATCGGGAAGAAGAACCACGAAGGAACACGAGTCTCGCCCGGGCTTCCGCTCGAGGCGCCTCGGCTGCCCCGGGGGGTTCTTCCTTGCTTCGTGTTCCTTCGTGTGCCTCCGTGGTTTTTCCTGCATCCTCGAATACAGGTCTACTTCACGTACCTCAGGAACTGGCCGTAGCCCAGCTTCGCCATGTCTTCCTTCGGGATGAAGCGCAGTGATGCCGAGTCCATGCAATAGCGCAAGCCCGTCGGGGCGGGTCCGTCGTCAAAGAGGTGGCCCAGGTGGGAGCCCGCGAACCTGCTCTTGACCTCTATCCTCACCATGCCGAAGGTCGAGTCCGACTTGAGGACGATGTTCGAGGGCACGAGGGGGCGGTCGAAGCTTGGCCAGCCGGTGCCGGAGTCGAATTTGTCGGTCGAGGCGAAGAGGGGCTCGCCAGACACGATGTCGACATAGATGCCCGAGCGCTCGTTGTTGTAGTACTCGTTGGCGAAGGGCGGCTCAGTCCCCTCCTCCTGGGTCACCTGGTACTGCATGGGGTTCAGCTTCTTGCGCAGCTCCTGGGCCGGGGGCTTGCTGTAGCTGGTGATGGCGGGCGGAAGTCCCAGGTCAGCTCCCTTGCCCCAGGCCTTTTCTAGAAAGGCCGCCCTGCCAGATCGCGCCTCTTCGCCGGCGAAGGCCTGAGCCTTGCGGAGGGCGTAGTCCTGCTCGCTGTCCTCGGCGGGGACGAAGGAGGGAAGGGCCGTGACGGCCACCGCCAGGCTTTTGCCGGCGAAGGGGCCGGTTTTGCCGAGGGCCGCGAGGGCGGCGGCCGCGGCCGTACGCTGGGCCTCGTTGGCGTAGAAGACGATGGGCCGGTAGAGGGGGCCGCGGTCGGCGAACTGGCCTTGGCCGTCGGTCGGGTCGATCGAGCGGAGATAGAGGTCGAGGAGCTCGGCATAGCCGACACGCGAGGGATCGAAGCTGACCTGGACGGCAAGGGAGTGGCCGTTGTCGGCCGCCGTCGAGGCTGTCGGCTTCCTGATCTTCCCGCCGGCATAGACTGCCTGGGTCGAGAGGACGCCGTAGGCGCGGTCGAACAGGCCCTGGAGACTGCGGAAGCCCCCGCCGAAGAGGGCGGTTTCGGGACGGGCCGGCTTCGAAGCTGTCCCGGCAGCGAAGGAGAGACCCGCCAGGATAAACAAAAGGCCGAGGACAATGCCAAGCTTCTTCATCTGCCCACCCCTGCCGCCTCTTCGGGAGGCGGCCATCGATCACTTGCGTATCGATATATAAGATAAGCAGAATATAGACAGAATTCCCTCGCTCGCCTTACTTCTTCTGCGGGAGGAGGACCACTTTTGCCTTGCCCTCGAGAAGGGAGGCAAAGCGCGCCGCGTCGGCCGCGCTGCCCTCGTACATGCCGTAATGGATCGGGATGGCGACCTTCGCCCCGGAATCGATGACTGCCCCCGCGGCCTCCTCGACCGACTCCATGGTGTAGGTCTGGCCCAGGGGGACGAGGGCTATGTCGGCGTGGTAGCCCTTCATCTCCGGGATGCGCTCGGTGTCGCCGGCGTGCCAGACCCGCAGATCCCCGATGCTCAGGATGTAGCCGTTCCACTTCGAGGAGCGTGGGTGGTTGCTCTTCTTGACGATGTTGTAGGCGGGCACTGCCTCGACCTTTATCCAGACCAGGTCCTTGGACTGGCCCGGTTCAATGGTGATCATGCCCCTGCGCCTCAAGATCACCTCCGAGGGGCCCATGGCTATGGTCGAGGGACCGTAGAGGATGTCCATGCTCTCCTGGTCGAAATGATCGCTGTGGGGGTGGGTGATGAGGATGAGGTCTGACTTCTCCCTTTG
The DNA here is from genome assembly GCA_025356015.1 of Spirochaetaceae bacterium. GTDB lineage: Bacteria > Spirochaetota > Spirochaetia > Treponematales > Rectinemataceae > JANXYO01. The sequence goes on along the minus strand of JANXYO010000069.1, from coordinate 72,862 downwards.
GCCAATCTTGAGGGGATCAATCCACACGGTCTTGGGACCCTGGGTCGAGGGCCAGGCGATCCGTATCGCCGACTGCCCGTACCAGGACATCCAGCCGATGATGGATTCAATGGTGACCTTCGTCATGGGACCCTCCTTGGGGGCTGCAATGGCGCCCCCGCTTGGCACATTGTAGGCCGCGGCCGGGGCGGCCCGCAAGGAAGGCCCCTCGGGCGCTTTGCATTTGCCCTCCGTATGGCCTTAGACTTGTCAGCATGAGACGAACCTTGCTTCCCGCCACCCTTCTCTTCCTCGCCCTTTCCTCCCTGGGCGCCCAGGCCAGGCCAGAGCTGAGCTTTGGCGTCAACTCGGGCATCCTCTTCGGCCAGGCGAAGGAGCTCGTCTTCGGCCCTTCGGGCACGATAAGCGAACTCGACTGGGACCTGAAGCCCGTCTACTACCTCGGCATCTCCTTTGACGCCATCTACCCGGGAGGCCTTCATCTCGAGGCCGAGTACAAGGCCGGCATACCGGCTCAGTCGGGTTCGATCCAGGACTACGACTGGGACGATTCGGGCAACTGGACCAACTACTCAAAGCACGATGCCTGGCTCGAGGACTCTGTGCTCGCCGAGCTCAGCGCCGGCCTGGACCTTCCCCTGGGCGAGGACAGGTCGAGGGCCCTCGTCCTCGAGCCCTTCCTCGGCCTTGGCGCAATGCATTTCTCCTGGACGGGGCGGGGGGGCTACCTCCAGTACCCGGCGAGCGGTTTCATCACCGATCTCTCGGCCATTCCAAAGACCACGGTCTTCGGCACCGTCTTCCTCTACTCCCAGACCTATGTCTACCCCTTCGTGGGCCTGCGGCTCTCGACGCCCCGCGCAAGGACAGGCCTCTCTGCCTCGATCGCCGGCTCGCCCTACGTGTACTGCTCTGACTCGGATTCGCACATCCTCAGGCTCCTCGAGTTCTCCGAGACGATGAGCGGCAACCTCTACCTCGAGGCCGAGCTCTCCGGCTGGTACGAGATAGATCAGGGGGCGACCCTGAGGCTCGACCTTGGCGGGCGCCTTGTGGGGACGCTCAAGGGCGACTCGAGCCTTCTGCCGATCGGGGTGGACGGCAACCCGAACCCCTTCGACTCAGGCCTCGTCACCGGCCAGAAGCAGAGCTTCCCCGGCTCCGGAGGAGTCTCGATGTCGGACCTCGAGATGGCGATCTACCTGGAGCTGCGGCTCTAGGAGAGGGTCTCGACAGCGGCGGCGAAGAGGCTCTCGAGGCCCTCGGCCGTGGTCTCGGCGTGGAACTCGGGGCGCCACTGGAGCTCGGCGAGGGTGTCGCTCACGCTGAAGCAGGCGGCGATCTGGACGCCCCGGAAGCGGGCGACGGCGAAGAGGGCAGCGGCCTCCATCTCGACGACGAGGGCGCCCTCGGCCCCGAATTTGAGCACTTCCTCGGGCGTTTCGCGGTAGATCGCGTCTGTCGTCCAGGATTTGCCCTTGCGGAAGGCGAGGCCACGGCTGGCCAGGGCCTCGGCGAGGCGGCGGGTGAGGACCTCGGCGGGGTAGACGGGGGCTCCTCCCGGCAGGTAGTGGTAGGAGGTGCCCTCGTCACGCAAGGCCGAGTCGCAGACGACGAGGGAGCCGGGGGGCAGGTCGATGCGCAGGCTCCCCGCTGTCCCCACCGAGACAAAGCGCTTCACGCCGAAGGCTATCAGCTCCTCGAGCATGACAGCCGCCGCGGGAGAGCCGACCCCGAAACGGCCGCCGATGGCCAATTTCCCCTCGCTGCCGTCGAGGTAGCGCAACTCGTTCGAGAAGTAGCCCTCGGCCGGGCTCGTTGCATGGCTGGCGATGACGTGGTCGAAGAGGGAACGCTGGTAGGAGAGGATGACGGCTTCGGGCGCCTTTCGTTCTCCGAGGCGGCCCAGGCCCTTTATGTAGCCTATGAAGTCGCTGGGATTGAAAAAGGGCCTGGACTGGTATTTCGAGGGATCGAGGGGGACCGACATTTCGCGAGCGCTCCTTGCCCTCCCATAGTAGCCTTTGGCCCCGGCCCATGCCTATGGCGTTTCCCGCCGAATCGCATTTCCAAATCCCCGAGCTTCGTTTATCATTTCCACGGACGGTTCTTAGGCGCACGAGGCCCCGTACGTGGAGGCAGAATGAATCGGTTTCGCATCAAGGCAATCCTCTCCCTCGTCCTCGTGACGGGCATCGCGGCCCTGGCCCTCCAGGTCTATGTGGGTCTTTTCATCGACAGGGACTTTGCCGGAGTCGCAGCCACCTTTGGCTTCTCGGCCCTCGTGATCTGCACCGCCGAGCTCGCGGCAGCCCTGGCCCTCTGGCTCATCCTGCGACCTCTTGAGGCAGCGGTGCGCGCCGTCACAGCGGGAAAGGCCATCAGCGAGGCCGAGCGCGAGGCCGCGCGGGCATCGTCCCTCCTGGTGCCCCGGCTCGTCGCCGCCTTCGTCGTCCTCGGCTTCTTTGTCGGCCCCCTTGCCGTCCTGGGCCTGGGCCCGGTCCTGGGGGGAGGCCAGACGGGCGGCTTCGCGGCCCTCGCCATCATCCTCACCAACATGGCCGTGGGTTTCATGGCCGCCATCCAGGTCGTCTTCCTCATCGACGGCTTCCTGCGCGCACCGCTCTTCATCCTCGCCTTCCACGACCTGCCCAGGGACGGCAGGCGCACCTCCCTGCGAACGAGGATCGTCCTCGCCGCTGCGGCCTCCACCTCAATGCTGGGCCTCCTCCTGCCAGTCGCCGGCTTCGGTGCCCTCGAGGCCGTGGCCCGTGGTGTCCAGATCTCCTCCACCTCATTCCTCCTCCAGACCTTCGTCATCGCCGCCCTCCTTGTTGCCTGGTCAGTCTCGGTCTTCTGGAGCTATGCGCGCACCTTCTCGCGCAGGGCCGTCGACCTCTCCGACAGGATCGTCGAGGTCGCGGTGGGCGAGGGCGACCTCACCGTCAGGGCGGCGGTAACGAAGAACGACGAGCTCAGCCGCGTCGCCGCCTCCTTCAACCTCTTCTTGGAGCGCCTCACCGGCCTCATAGGGAGGGTTTCCGAGCTCGCTGGCGCTGTCCGCCACGGCTCGGTGGCCCTTGCCGAGTCCTCCGACCACGCCAGGACGGCCGTGGGCGGCCTCGAGACCTCGGTCGCGTCGGTCCGCCAGGCTGTCGAGAAGCAGTCAGAGACCGTGGGCGGGGCCGAGGGAGAGATTGCCCGCATGCTCGCCTCGATCGAGCAAGTGGCCGCGAGGGTGACCGACCAGTCCCTTTTCGTCGACCAGAGCTCGGCGGCCGTAAGCGAGATGGCGGCCAACATCGCCTCGGTGTCGCGCATCGCGGTAAAGGCCGACGAGCTCGCCGTGAAGCTCCGCGAGGCGAGCGACGAGGGCGGCCAGGCCCTGCGCGACTCGCTTTCGGCCATAGCCGAGATCGCGACGGCCTCGACGGCCGTGCGTGAGACCATCACCGTCATCTCCAAGATCGCCGCCCAGACCAACCTCCTCGCCATGAACGCCGCCATCGAGGCCGCCCACGCGGGAGAGGCGGGCTCGGGTTTCGCCGTGGTCGCCAACGAGGTGCGCGGCCTCGCCGAGAACTCCGCGCGGAGCGCGAAGGAGATCGAAAGCCACATCCGGGGCATGGCCCAGAAGATCGACAAGGGCGCTGGCCTCGCAGACCGCGCGGGCAGGTCCTTCGACCGCATCCGTGACGGGGTCGCCGAGACGGGGGAGCTGGTGCGCACGATCGCCGCCTCGATGAGCGAGCAGCAGCTCGGGGCCGAGGAGATCCTGCGTAGCGTGGAGTCCCTGACCGAGGCGACCCGCACGATCAAGACCCTCACCGCCGAGCAGCGCGCCGAGTCCAAGGCCATGGAGGGCTCGATGCTGCGCATCGTGTCGGCCTCGAACGAGATCTTCGAGGCCGTGCAGGAGGAGACCGGCGCGACTCAGTCGCTTGGCCGGGTCGTGGCCGTCGTCAGCGAGGAGGCGGGCCACAACCGCGAGCTCGTTCGCGGGCTCGAGGAGGCGGTCTCCCACTTCAAGACGGGAGCTGGAGGCCACGCGTGATGCTGTTGGAAGAAGCGGATTATTTTTGCTTGACATCCCGCAAGGATCGGGCTAGCCTGCCTGCGGGCCGCAAATGCGGCCTTTCCGGGGGTGAAACCACGAGCACGGCGCGCCAAAGAGGGCGCGCCGTCGCTATTTTAGTACTAACAGATAAAATCAGTATTAGTTTATCGAAAGGCCGCAGTGGTCCGGCGCCCCGGTTGTCGGGGCCATCCTCGCGGCAACACTACGATCGAGGAGCGTGACATGCCTGTGCTCATCGGCATTGCGCGGGAAACCGCCGCGGGGGAAAACCGTATCCCGGTGGTCCCCGAAATCGCGAAAAAGTACCGCGCCCTCGGGGCGGAACTGTGCATCGAATCTGAGGCGGGGACGGGAAGCTCCTGCCGCGACGGCGATTTCGGCGATGCATCCATTGCCAAAACCGCTGCCGAGGTCTATTCCCGTTCGGGCCTCATCCTCAGGGTCCAGCCCCCGAGCCTCGGGGAGATCGCGGCCATGAAGAGCGGATCCGTCCTCCTCGGCTATCTCCAGCCCTACCAGGACGCAGCCCGGATCAAGGCCCTCAACGAGCGCAACATCACCAGCTTCGCAGTCGAGCTCATCCCGCGCATCTCCCGGGCCCAGAGCATGGACGCCCTGTCCTCCCAGGCTGCGGTCGCCGGCTACCTCTGCTCCCTCATCGCGGCGAACAACTGCCCCAAGTTCTTCCCGATGCTCACCTACGCCGCGGGAACGATCAGGCCGGCGCGGGTCCTCGTGATCGGAGCCGGCGTCGCAGGCCTCCAGGCGATCGCCACGGCCAAGCGCCTGGGCGCCATCGTCGAGGCCTACGATGTCCGCCCCGAGACCAAGGAGCAGATCGAGTCCCTCGGCGCCCGCTTTGTGGACACCGGAGTCTCGGCGGCGGGCTCAGGCGGCTATGCCCGCGAGCTCACCGAGGAGGAGAAGGCCCTCCAGGCCGAGAAGCTCGGCAAGGCAGTCGCGATGGCCGACGTCCTCATAACGACGGCGGCTATTCCCGGCAAGCGGTCGCCCCTCATCGTGAGCGCCGCGATGGTCGCCGGCATGAAGTTCGGCTCCGTCGTCGTGGACATGGCCGCCGAGGGCGGCGGCAACGTCGCCGGCACGGTGGCCGACAAGACCGTCGACGTGGGCGGGGTGAAGATCATGGGCCCGACCAACCTGCCCTCGAGGATGCCGGTCCACGCCTCCGAGATGTACGCGAAAAACCTCTATAACTTCATCTCCCCCTTCATCAAGCAGGGCGAGCTCGCGATCGACTGGAACGACGAGATCATCTCCGGCTCGTGCCTGACGCGCGAGGGACAGCTCGTGCATGTCGGCGTCAAGATGGCGCTGAAAGGATGCGTCTGATGGAAGGCTTCATCTACCTCTACGTCTTCATGCTCGCGGCCTTCACCGGCTACGAGGTAATAAGCCGGGTGCCGGTGATCCTCCACACCCCCCTCATGTCTGGCTCCAACTTCGTGCACGGCGTCGTCCTCGTGGGCGCGATGGTCGCCCTCGGCGCCGCAGACCCGAATGATCCCCTGCAGATCGCCATCGGCGTGTTCGCCGTCGTACTCGGCGCCGCCAACGCGGCCGGCGGCTATGTCGTCACCGAGCGCATGCTCGCCATGTTCAAGACCGGCAAGAAGAAGGAAGCGAAATGAACATCCAGCTGCCGATCGATGTCTCCTACTTTGTCGTAGCCGTCCTCTTCATCCTGGGCCTCAAGGCCATGTCCTCCCCGGTCACCGCGCGAAAGGGCATCCTCCAGGCGGGCGTGGGCATGGTCATCGCCACATTGATCACCTTCGCCACACCGGGCATGGGCAACTTCATCTACATCATCGCCGCCCTCGCTGTTGGCGGAATCATCGCGGCCTGGCTCGGCAAGACGGTCAAGATGACCGACATGCCCCAGATGGTCGCGGTCTATAACGGCATGGGCGGCGGAGCCGCCGCCGCGATAGCCGCCCTCGAGTTCGTGCGGACCTCGGCCCACGGCGAGACCCTGGGCCTGGCGACCACCTCCCTCGCCATCCTCGGCTCCCTGATCGGGGCCGTCGCCTTCTCGGGCTCCTGCGTCGCCTTCGCCAAGCTCCAGGGCATCATGAAGAAGGCCCACCGCCTTCCCGCCCAGAACGTGGTCAACGTGGTGCTCGGCCTCGGCGCCATCGGCCTGGGCGTCTACATCGTCGTGACCGGCCACATCGAGGGTCCCTGGCTCCTCGCCTTCTACGGCCTCTCCCTCCTCCTCGGCGTGATCCTCACCTCGCCCATAGGCGGGGCCGACATGCCCGTCGTCATCTCCCTGCTCAACGCCTTCACCGGCCTCGCCGTCGGCTTCGAGGGTTATGTGCTCAAGAACCCCGCCCTCATCATCGCCGGCATCGTGGTCGGAGCCTCGGGCTCGTTGCTCACCCAGCTGATGGCCAAGGCGATGAACCGCAAGATCCTGCGCATCATCTTCAAGCCCATCACCGGTGAGGCCCAGGGCGGCACCGCCGTCGCGGGGACCATGAAGGAAGCCTCGCCCATGGACGTCGCCTCGATGATGCGCTACGCCCAGAAGGTGATCATCGTGCCGGGATACGGCATGGCGGTCGCCGGCGCCCAGCACAAGGTCTGGGAGCTGGCGAAGCTCCTCCAGGAGCTCGGCGTCTCGGTGAAGTTCGCGATCCATCCGGTGGCGGGCCGCATGCCCGGCCACATGAATGTCCTCCTCGCCGAGGCCGGGGTCCCCTACGACCTCATCGCCGACCTCGAGGAGATCAACGGCGAGTTCGACCAGGCCGACGTCGCCCTCGTCATCGGCGCGAACGACGTCGTCAACCCCGCCGCGAGGACCGACAAAGCCAGCCCGATCTACGGCATGCCCATCCTCAACGCCGACCACGCCCACAACGTCATCGTCAACAAGCGCGGCAAGGGCACCGGCTACTCCGGGATCGAGAACGCCCTGTTCTACGGCGACAACACGATGATGCTCTACGGCTCGGCCCAGGCCGCGATAGCCGAGGTCATCGCAAACGTAAAGTCCCTGAGCTAGGCCGCCGGCGCGCGTGGGCGCGCGGCATACCAGGGGGGGCGCGGAGCGATCCGCGCCCCCTTTTTCGCTCCGGCCCGGCCGTACTTGTCCGCCTCGGGCCTTCCGGGCAATAATGCGGCCGACATCTGAGCTTTCGGAGGCTTGAAAACCCTTATGCCCATATCCCTTTCAAGGTTCGCGTGCGGCTTTGCACTCGCGGCGATGCTCGCTTTGCCGGTCTTCTCCCAGGTGGCGACGCCGCAGGCGCAGCCGGCGCCGGGCGAGCAGAAGGCCGACCAGGCCCCCGCGGCGCCGGGCAAGCAGGATGCCCTCCTGGTCTACCGCCAGGGCCGCGACCTCGAGACAGCCGGGAAGACCGCGGATGCCCAGGCCAAGTACAACGAGGCCGTCAGGATCTGCGACCTCGAGCTCGCCGCCGATCCCAAGCGCATCGAGGCCTTCGTCGTCAAGGCCTGGAGCCTCTTCCGCCTCAATCGGCATGACGAGGTGGTCGCGACCGGCAGCGCGGCCCTGAAGATCCAGTTCGACGCGAGGGCAGCAGAGGTCATGGGCGAGTCCTACTATTTTCTCGGGCAGATGGATAGCTCCCTCAGGTACCTGCAGAAATACATCGACGCGGCGGGCGAGGGCGGGGACAGGGTCTCCACGGCCTATTTCTTCATGGGCGAGGCCTACCTCAGGCTCAAGAAATACGCCCATGCCGACATCGCCTACAGCACGGCGGTGGCGAGGGAGCCGAGCATGCCGCGCTGGTGGTTCAGGCTGGGCGCAGCCTGCGAGGCCCAGGCCGAGTGGCAGAGGGCCTACGACGCCTATGCCAAATCCCTGGCCTTGAGCCCCGGCTTCCAGGATGCCCAGGCTGGACGCGACCGGGCCAAGGCGAAGCTGACTCCCTAGTCGATCGCCGCACGCATGAGGGCCTTGGGGTCGCCGCCCCGGGTCTTTGCCACCAGACTGCCTATCTCCGCCATGAAGCGACGGAGGTCGGAACCGCAGACCTTCTCGTAAAAGTCGCGGTAGAGGGCAGGTTCCCCCTCGTACAGGCGGTAGAGGTCGAGGTAGGCGTTGTTCAGGCGCTCCATGGGGAAATCCCGGTAGCGGTCGCTTTGGAAGAGTTCCGGATACCGGTCTCGGTATTCGGCAGCCCTGTCCCTGAGGACCGCGGCCTTCCGCTCGCGCTTCTCGCCATCGCTGAGAGGACCCGAATAGACCGAGGCGAGCTGCGAGGCCGTGCCACGCAGCCAGGCCGAGAAGGCCTCGGCGTCCTTTAGGTCGGCCCGCGCCGAGGCGAGCTCGCTCGAAGCCTCCCCGTGGACCGAGGCAATCCACTCGAGCGCCCCCTCCCTTCCCACGAAAGTCGCAAGCTCCTCGTTGAACTGCTCGGCCCCGCCGCCGGAGCCCTTGAGGAAGACGGTGGCGTGGGTCATCTCGTGGATGACGAGCTCGGCGATGTCCTCCTCCCCATAGCTCGCCATGAAGGAAAAGAGGGGATCCGAGAGCCAGCCGAGGCTGCTGAAGGCGTCGACGGGCCTGACGATGACATCCAGTCCCAGCTTCTTGAGCCTGGCCGCCTCCTTGTCCGCCTCCTTCTGGTCGAAATAGCCCCGGTAGGGCAGTGCCCCCACGAGGGGGTAGGTCCAGAGGTGGCGCGTGAAGCCGAGCTCGGCGCAGGCCGACACCACGGAGGCGAGGTGGTCGGCCTCTAGTTCCACGATCGAGGAGAAGTTGCGCGTCTGCCTGAGGCCGATCCTGCTCTCGGCGAAAGCGCGGACCGAGGCCGCCCTTTCGAGGAGGGCACGGACAGGACCCGGTGTCCTGGGGTCGGCCAGGGCCCTCTCGACCGGTATGGCGCGGGAGCGGATCGCCATGTAGCGCGCCCCCTGGCCGGTGACATAGCAGGATGAGAGGAGGAGGGCCGAGAGGGCAGCGAGGGCCGAGATGAGGAGGGCCGAAGCGGGAAGGGCTGTTCTTGGCACGGCTTGAATGTAGTCGCCCGAATAGGGCTTCCGCAAGCACGGGGGCCGGTTTTCGGATGCCGCGCGCAGAGCCTTGATTTTCCCTAGAGTGGCGCTAGAATGGGGGCACTATTTCAACCTAAGGAGCGCACCATGAAAATCTTCCGCGCGGTCGTCATCGTCCTGACGGCTGTCCTCGTCCTCGCGTCCTGTTCATCCATGGCCCAGGGAGCCGTCGGCGGAGCCCTCGGAGCCCTCGGCGGCGGCGGCGGCGGCGGCGGCGGCGGCGGTGCCGCGGTTGCCACGGCGGGAGCAAGCTCGGCTTCCGTCGACTTCCAGTCGGGCGAGGTCCTCGTTTCCGATGCGGCGACCACGATGATCGGTTCCAACTTCTACGTCGCACGTGTCCTCACCCCCGCGAGCCCGGCCACCAAGAACCAGGCCGAGGTGGTCAGCGTGAACAACGGCACGAAGGAATGGGTCAACTTCGTCGTCAACAGCCGCAAGGCCACCAAGGCCGACCTGGTCGTCGGCGCCAACATCTTCGTCTGCGAGACCTGGGACAAGATCGACTCAGATGCCTACCGCAAGCGCAACTGGGACTTGAGGGCCGTCACCTCGGTCAGCGACCTCTACAAGGGCAGGGTCGAAGTGGGCGGTGAATCCTACGTAGTCGAATACCTGCGCGTCCCGACCGACCCCGTGCGCTGATAGCCAAATCGAGGAAAGAACGAAGGCCCGCCTCATTAAGGCGGGCTTTCGGCTTTTCCGGGGGCATTAGGGCCTCCCTTTCCCATGACAAGACGGCCTCGCTATACTCGCCCCGAAATGAAGAGAGAGATGCCCCCACGAAATGTCCTCCCGGCCAAGCCGGCTCCTGGCCCCGCCGCCGACGGCCAGTTCTTCGCCATGCTCCGCGAGCCATGCCGCTTTTACATCGTCAGGCACGGCCAGAGCGAGGGCAATGCGCGGATGATAATCCAGGGCAGGCTCGACCTGCCCCTGGACGATTCCGGCCGCATGCAGGCCGCGGCAGCCGGGGCCTGGCTCTCACAGAAGGGGATCTCCTCGATAACGTCCTCCCCCCTTTCGAGGGCTTCCGAAACCGCTGACATCCTCTGCTCGGCCTGTGGCCTTGGGGCGCCGCGGCTAGATCCCGAGTTCATGGAGATCGACACCGGGAAGTTCTCGGGCCTGAGCCTCGAGGAATCCAGCAAGGCCCACCCCGAGGATTACGAGGCCTTCAGGAGCATGAGCTGGGACGGGGTGGCCGACGCCGAAACGAGCAGCCAGGTTTTTGCCCGGGCGGTCCGCGGCTGGGCCCTGCTCCGGCAGCGGGCAGTGTCGGGGGAGAAGGCCGTCGCCTGCGTGACCCACGGGGGCTTCATCCAGTGGCTCGTGCGCTCAACCTTCGGATGCCGCTCCTGGATGCCCCTCCTGCCGACGAGCAACTGCGGGATCTTCGAGCTTCTGGTCGAGCCCACGGGCGGAGGCCGGAGCGCCTACATGCACTGGAGCCTCCTCAACTACCAGGCGGCGGGTTCCATGAAGGCGATGCCCCAGGTCTTCTAGGGCCGCTGCCGTCTATTCCTTGCTTTCGTCCTCGATGCTCAGGACCGCCCAGAGGGGCTCGGAGGCGGGGAAGGGAGCGGTGACCTCGACCCTCTCCCCGGTGCGGGGATGGGCGATCGCCAGCTCGCGGGCGTGGAGCATGATGAGTCCATTGGCGCAGCTCCGTTTTGCCCCGTACTTGAGGTCTCCGCGGATCGAAAAGCCCGAGGCCGAGAACTGGGCCCTGATCTGGTGGTGGCGGCCGGTGATGAGGTCGACCGCCACGAAGAAGTAGCGCTCCGACCGGCCGACGAGACGGTAGTCGAGGATGGCGCGCTCGATCTCGCCCCCTTTCGCGTCCTTGTCGGCCTTGGGTCCCGGGGATTTCTTGGCGCTCACGGTCTCGATGCCGGGCAGACCGGGCTGTATGGGAAGGGCACGGACGATGTTCCGCCGCCTGTCCCACAAAAGGCCGTGCTCGAGCCTGCCTGAGGCGGGCTGGGGCTCCTTCTCGACGCAGGCCAGGTATTTCTTCTCCACCCGGCGGGCCCTGAAGGCCGCGTCGATCGTGGTGAGGGACTTGGCGGTCTTGGCGAATAGGACAGCCCCAGAGGCCCTGCGGTCGATGCGGTGGGCGGCCTCGAGGAAGTGGCGCCCCGAGCCGTGGCCGCTGAGCAGCTCCTGGAGGGAGGGATCCTTGGTCTTCTCGGGCTGGACGGGTATGGGCGCGAGCTTGTTGGCGATGAGTATGTCCTCGTCCTCGTAGAGTATCTCGAATTGATCCACGCTTCCTCCGGGTGGCAAACGATAGCACGGAGCCCAAGTCAGGGGATAGCGAGCGCTGTCGGTGGCCTCCCGCCCTCCGGGCGCCTTTGAGTCTTTCGGTCTTGCTCCGGCTCCCGGCTCATGGCTATCTTCTGCTTATGGCGATCCCCGCCGTGACCACGATCGGGGCCGAGTCTTCCTCTTCGACTCCCCGTATTGGTGAACTGGGGCGGATCAGGCCCGTCCAGGGGATCCCGGCGGCGCTTGGGCTTTTTGCTGGCAGGAGCGAGGGAGCCGCATCGGGGCCAGCCGCGGCCCCTCCCGCGACCGCGGCGCAGCCACGCCGGGACGCCGATCCCCGCCGGCCCGAATCGCTCCTGTTTGCTGGACAGGCCAGGGCCGGCACAGACCAGGCTCGAGCGGGGCACGCACGGGAAGACCAGGCCCTCGGCGACCTGGCCGAGGCCCGCAGGCGGCTGGCCCAGAGGAACAACGCCCAGTCGGCAGAAGTCGTGCGCATGATCGAGCTCCTCAGCGCGAGGGATGCCGAGGTCAGGGCCCACGAGGCCGCCCATGTCGCCGCCGGCGGCAGCTACATCACGGGGGGCGCCAGCTACACCCTCGAGCGCGGGCCCGATGGTCGGAGCTACGCCGTCGGGGGCGAGGTGGGCATCGACACCCAGCCCGTCCCGGGAAGGCCCGAGGAGACAGCCAGCAAGATGCGGATAGTGAAGGCCGCGGCCCTTGCGCCCATCGATCCCTCGGCAGCCGACCTGGCTGTCGCCGCCGCAGCCGCCTCTATGGAGGCCGAGGCGATGGCCCAGGCCGCCGCCATCAGGGCCGAGGAGGCAACGCGCGGCAGCGAGGTGGCGCGCCGCTACGGGGAGGCGGCCTCGCCCCGGGGCCCTGGCGGTTCCGAAAAGCGCGTGGACATGGTAGCATGATCCTCCAGGCTGGCGCGGTGCCTTGAGCGGCCCCGCACGGGTCATGCTGCCACCGAAAGAGGTTTCACATGAGCGTCCACATCACCGCCGCGAAGGGCCAGATCGCCGAGGGCATCCTCCTGCCCGGCGACCCCCTTCGCGCGAAGTTCATCGCCGAGACCTGGCTCGAGAAGCCGGAGCGATTCAACGAGGTCCGCAACATGTTCGGCTACACGGGGCTCTACAAGGGCGAGCGGGTCTCGGTCATGGGCACGGGCATGGGGATGCCGAGCCTCTCGATCTACGTCAACGAGCTCATCAAGGACTACGGGGTCAAGCGCCTCATCAGGGTCGGCACCTGCGGGGCGATGAAGAAGGAGGTTGGCGTCCGCGAGCTCGTCATCGCGATGAGCGCCTCCACGGACTCGGCGGTCAACAGGATGCGCTTCAAGGGCATGGACTACGCCCCCACTGCCTCCTTCCGCCTCCTCCTCGCCGCCCACCAGGCCGCCCTGGCCTCTGGCCTCAAGCCCCACGTCGGCTCCATCCTCTCCACCGACAGCTTCTATCAGCACGAGGCCGATCTCTGGAAGCTCTGGGCCTCCTTTGGAAGCCTGGCCGTCGAGATGGAGACAGCCGAGCTCTACACCCTGGCGGCCAAGTACGGTGTCGAGGCCCTCGCCGTCCTCACCGTGAGCGACCACCTCGTCACCGGGGAGGAGACCACGAGCGCGGAGCGGGAAAAGAGCTTCAGGGCCATGGCCGAAGTGGGCCTCGCGGCCCTGCTCGCGAAATAGGCGGCCACCCGGCGGGGCTGCCCGCCTCAGGCCGGGTCTAAGGGGGCCGGGTACCCGGCCCCTTAGGTTTTCGCCCCGAGCTCGAGGATGAGCTCGACCTCACCCCGCGAGACCTTCACCGCCCGCGCTATCTCGTCGGCGCTCCAGCCCTGCCTCGCGAGCTTGCGGACCGTGTCCTGGACGCTCGAGGGCGGGGCGCCGGGACCGCGTTTTCCGCCCTCGTCCTTGAGGAGGGTGGAAAGGAGCTTGAGCTGCTCCTGGGCGCGGCGGTCGATCTCCTCGAGCCGGGTCTCGGCCCTCGCCAGCCACTCGCGGGCCTTCTGGACCTCGGCGATGCGCTTCTCGGAGTCGGCGATGATGCCGTCCAGCTCGCCGAGCTTGGCCATGGCCTCGTCGGCCTTGGCCTTGTCTGCGGCGAGGATGTCCACAGTCTTGCGTATCTCGACGACCCTGTCCGGTATCTTGCGAAGCTCGGTGCCGATGGAGGCGATGGCCTTCTCGATGCCCTGGATGGACTGGAAGTTCTTGTCCACGGCCTCGGTGGTCGAATCAAGGACCCCCGTCTTCTTCTCGAGGCGCTCGTACTTGGCGTCGGCTTCCTGGGCGAGGTCGAGGAGCTTCCTGATCGTAGACTGGGCCTCGGTGAGGGCATCGGCCTGTCCGGTGACCTGCTCAAGCTTCTTGTCGACGTTCTGGGACACGGCCGCGAGGCGGCCGAAGTCCTCCTCGAGGGCGTCGATGCGCCGCTTTTCGGCGAGGAAGCGGGTGACCTTCTGGTTCACTTCATCCTCGAGCCGCTTGACCCGTCCCAGCTGGTTCTCGAGCTCGGCCACCTCGGCCCGGCGTCCATCGAGACGGGAGAGGTCGGCCTTCATGGACTCGATGCCCGTGGCGAGGGTCTCCCGTATCTCATCGGCCCGCTCGAAGACCCTGGTCTGGGCGATGAAGGCCTTCTGGCCCTTGTCGATCTCGGCCAGGACCTGGGAGAGGCGGGCAGCCTCGGATTCAACCTTGCCGAAGGACTGGGCCCGACCCGACTCCAGCTTGAGGGATAGGTCCTGGATGGCGTCCCTGACCTCGCGCACGCGGCTCTCGGATTCCGTCTGGGCATCCCTCTGGCGTTTGCCGATGTCGGCGAGGAGGCTCTCGTAGCCCCGCGAGAAGCCTTCGAGGGCCTGGGATATCCTGGTCGAGAGGTCCTGCCTGAGCTCGGCTGTTCTATCGGCCAGGCTCGTGAGTTCCTTCGAGATGCGGTCCCGCTCGGCCTGGGCCGCCGAGGCGAAGGAGTCGCGCTGGGCCTCGTACTCGGCCCGCGCATTGTCGATGAGGGCCGAGGAGGCGCCCGAGAAGGACTCGAGGTCCGACCTGACCCGGCTTTCGGCGGCGCCTAGCGCCTCGGCGAAGCGGGTCCGCAGGGATTCGGTCGCGGCCGAGACGGTGTCCCTGGTCTCGCGGACCCTGGCCTCCTCGGCCGAGACGAGGGTCTCGAGGGCGGATAGCCTTCCCTCGAGGTCGCGTTCCGATGTCTTGAGCCGCGCGTTGGTCTCGAGGGAGAAATGGGAGATCTCGCCCTCGACGTAGGCCTGGGCCGTCGCCCTGGCGTCTGCGGCGTCCTTGAGGACATTGTCCTTGAGCGCGGCGAGGGCCTCCCCCGCCATGCCGCTCTGGGCCTGGATCCCGTCCTGGACGGCCTCCACGCGGTCGCGGAGGGTGGCCAGCTGGTCCTGGAGCCTGGCCTGGGCGTCGGCGATGCGGCTGCGCATCTCCTCGCCCGCGGCTCTCTCGGCAATCGTGCGGTCGGAGGCGGCGCGGGCCGCCAGGTCGGAGAGGGTCTTGTCGAGGTCTGAGCGCCAGGACTCGAGACGGGCCTCGATGTTCTCACCGCGGGTCTTCAGGTCGATGAAGAAGTCGTCCTCGAAGACCTTGAGCTTCTCGGACACGTTCTCGTATGCCCTTGTCTTGAGGGCCGCAAGCTCCTCCTCGAGGGCGGCCATGCCTGCGCGGAGCTTGGCGGCCTCCCCGAGGAAGGCTTCCTCGAAGCGGGCGCGCCTGTCCTCCAGGGCCCTTCCAAAGGCGGCAAAGTCGTTTTCGACCCTGCGGCCCACCTGTTCCATCGAGGTCCGCAAGGCCGTGTCGAGCCTGCCGATCTCCTCCCCCGCCGACTCGAGGCGCTCGAAGCGGGCCTCGGCCTCGGAGCCGTACTCCTCGAGACGCTTGCCGAACTCCTCGAAGGCCCGGTTCGCCAGGCCCTCGCCCTCGCTGCCAAGACGGGCCTCGAGCGCGGCCATGTCCCGGCTCGCGCGGGCCGTCGTCTCCTTGAGAGAGGCCTCGGTGCGGGTGAGCTCGGCCGACGCTGTCTTGATGGCCGCCGCGATCTCGGCCTTGTAGCCCTCGATGAAGTCCCGGCTCTCGGCCGTGAAGCGGTCGAGGGCGGCCGCCTGGGCGGCCCCTACCGACTCAGTCCTCGACCTGACCGTCGCCTCGTGCTCCTCGATCTGGCGGTCGAAGGCGATGATCCTCGCTCCGAGGAGGGACTCGTGCTCGGCTATCCTGCGGTCGATGGCCTCGGTCCTGTCCCTTGCGAGACCCTCGATTGCCTCGGCCGCAGAGGCGTTCTCGGAAGCGAGACGCTCGAGCTCCCTGCGCTGCTCGAGGAGGAGGGCCTTGGTCTTCTCGACGAGGCCGGCCGCGAGCTCCTCGGCCCGCAGCTCCACCTTCTCGAAACGCTCGTCGTAGAGGCGCTCGGCGGCCAGGACCCTGGTGTCCACCTCGTCGATCCTCGAACCAAGGCGGTCGGCGGCGTCGGCGATGTCGGACTTCGCGCCGGTGACTAGGGCCTCTGTGTCCGTCCGGGCTGCCGAGAGGAAGTCGGCAGTCTCGGCCCGGGCGATGGCGAGCACCTTCATGTTCTCGGCCCGAGCGGTGGCGAGGACCTCGCCGGTCTCTGCCCTGGCAGCGGCGAGAAGCTCCTCGGATTCGGTCTTCCAGTCGGCCTTGAATGCCTTGATGAGGCCCTGGGTCTCGCTCATGCGCTCCTTGGACAGGCCGCCGAGCTGGGCGAATTTATCCTCGATGATCTCCTTGAGGCGGGCGGCCTTCGCCTCCGTCCCCTCCTTGAGCTTGGTGAATGCCGCATCCTCGAGCTTCTCGGCCTCGGCGCGGGCCCGTTCGAAGGCGCGGGCCAGGTCGCGTTCGAGCTCGGCCCTGCCTGTCTCGGCGCGGTTCAAAGAGGCTCCTGCCTCGCCGCGGGCACGTTCGAGGACCGAGCCTATCTCGTCGAGCCTCTTGCCTACCTCGACAAGCATTCCTTCCTTGAAGGACTCGAGGGTGGAGGCGCTGTCGGCGGCGAAATTTGCCCTGAGCGCCGGGAGCTCCTGGGCTATCTGGGCCATGGTCTTCTGCGCGCTGTCGAGCTTGCGGCCGACCTGGTCGGTGAAGGACGACTCCTCGTGAAGCCGCACGAGGTTCTCGTCGACCCGGGCCGTCATGTCCATCAGCTTCGCGAGGGCGGCGTCGTACTCGCCAAGCCGCTTTTCGATGCCCTCGATGGCCCCAGCCCTGGCGGCCAGGCCCTCCTGGACGCCCTGGATCCTGTCGAGGGCGATCTTGGCGGCCTTCTGGTGGACGTCGAGCTCGATGCCATAGCGCTTCAGGTCCTCGGCCCGCTTGTCGACGTAGACAGCCAACTCGTCGCGGAGCCGCTCCGCGTACTTCTTCACTTTCTCGAGGGAGCGGTTGTCCCGGTCGAGCTGGCGGTAAATCAGGAGGACCACCAGGACGATCCCGAGCGTTATGAGGTTTCCCGTCGTGAAGAGCATGCGGAACTCCATGGTATCGGATAGATAAGGATATACGGCTGGAGTATAGACGATTTCCCGATGGAACGCTACGTTCGTCCCATGTCAGCGCATGCAACGCATCGCCTCGCCGGCCTGGTCGCGGCGCTCCTGCTGCTTCCGGCCGCGGCCCAGGCCCAGAGCTCCCAGAAGCCGCCTTCGGCGCTGCCCCCCGCGCCCGCGGGGGCACTCGCCCCGGCCACCGCGCCCGCGGCAAGCCCGAGCACCGCCCCAGCGGTCGGCCTTGCGCAGGCACCGGGGCCGGTGCTGATCGCCCCCGACCGGCTCAGACAGGGGGACCCCCTACTCGCCTGGCTCCTTTCGGCCGACGCAGGCCCAGGCGGTTACGAGGCCCGCCTCGAGGATGAGGCGGGAAAGACGGCGGGAACGGCGCTTTCCTTTGAGGCCACCGCGATCGCCCCGGGACCAAAGGGGGGCCAGGCCAGGCTTTCCGGCATCCTCATCCCCATACCAATGGGCCTAAAGGCGGGCGCCTACCGCCTCGTCGTCCGCTCGCCTCGTTCGGTGGCCGGCCTAGAGGCGGAGCTCGTCCATCCCATCGGCATCTCCGCCCGGAGCTTTCCCTTCGAGCAGATCCCCCTGAGCGGGGCGAACGCCGAGCTCCTGCAGGTCCCCGATCCGCGCAAGGACGCCGAGGCCAGGAAGCTCCAGGCCCTGCTTTCACAGGTGGATCCCGCGGCGAGCTATCTTGGCCCCGGGGCCTTCGCCATACCCGTCGATTCCAAACGCAGGACCTCGGGCTTCGGCGACAGGCGCCTTTACACCTATGCCTCGGGGGGCTCTGACTCGAGCGTCCATCAGGGCATCGATTTCGCCGTGCCCCAGGGCGGCTCGGTGCTCGCCTGCGCCCGGGGGAAGGTCGTCTTCGCGGCAGAGCGCATCGTGACGGGGAACACGGTCGTCATCGAGCACCTGCCCGGTCTCTTCTCGATCTACATGCACCTCTCGATCCTCGAGACCAAAGAAGGCCAGCTGGTCGAGGCCGGGCAGAGGATCGCCGCCTCGGGCTCGACCGGACTCTCGACCGGCCCCCACCTGCACTGGGAGCTCAGGGCCAGTGGCCAGGCCGTCGATCCTGAGTACTGGCTCAGCCGCCCTCCCCTTGACAATGACCTCCTAATCGCTAAAATGACCGGGTTGATCGAAGGGAGGTGATGTTTATCAAGCAGATCATCGTGGACGAAGGCGAACCCCTCGAGAAGGCCATCAAGCGCTTCAAGCGCATGGTCGAGAAAGAGGGAATTATCCGCGAATGGAAGAAGCGCGAATTTTTCGAGAAGCCTTCCACGGTCAAGAACCGCAAGATGAAAGCGCTGGCACGCAAGCTCCTCAAAAAGGCTCGCAAGCCCCGCGACTCCAAGGGCGGTTACTAAAAAACCCTTCGATTCAGGATCATGTATCGGTCCAGGACCGCGAGAGCCCGTAGGTCAAGCACGACGATGAGTCTTGAAGCTTGACTGCTGCGCTTTCGCGGCTTTTTTTGTGCCCGAAAAGGCGCGCGGTTCCCATTCTTTAAGGACGAACAATGACCATGGCTAATGGAGTCCGGCCGCGGCCGCAGGCCTTGGCCTGCCTGCTGGCGGCCCTTCTTGTCTTCGCCCTCGGCTCCTGCGCCGCCAAGAGCGCCGACGCCGAGCCGACAAAGCCAAATCCGGTCCTGAAAACCGTGGAGCTCAAGGTGGGCGAGGCCACTGTCCTCGCCGAGCTCGCCCGGAGCCCCCTTGAGCGCGAGACGGGCCTCATGTTCAGGACCTCCTTGAGCGAGGGCAAGGGCATGCTCTTTGTGTTTGAGGCCGACCAGAGGCTCGCCTTCTGGATGAAGAACACGAAACTGGCCCTGTCCATCGCCTATATCGGCTCAGACGGGACGATCAGGGAGATCTTCGACCTCGTCCCCGGATCCCTCGACCCTGTCCAGTCCGAGCGCTCGGTCCGCTACGCCCTTGAGGTCCCACGGGGCTGGTTCCAGAAGGCGGGCGTCAAAAGCGGAGACCTGGTGAGGATGCCAGCCCTCGACTAAGGGGGAGGGGGTTCTGCCGCACAACCCGGCTCCTCTTGGGCATCGGTTGACCGCGGCGAGCTCTCGTGGCTACATTCCATCATTAGGAGATCGCTGGCATGCTCGAGATCGTCACGTACGGAAACGAAATACTGAATCAGAAGGCCCAGGGCGTGACCGATTTCGGCCCCGAGGTCTCTACCCTTGTCGCCGAGATGCTCGAGGCCATGCGCATCGGCAAGGGCATCGGCCTAGCCGCCCCCCAGGTGGCGAGCGCCCTGCGTGTCTTTGTCACCCATGTCGAGGAGGACAAGCCAAGGGTCTTCATCAACCCCGAGATCGTCCTCACCTCCCAGGAGGAGATAGAGTTCGAGGAGGGCTGCCTCTCTCTGCCTGGGCTCTACCTCTCCCTCAAGCGTCCCGAATCAGTGCGCATCCAGGCATGGAACGAGAAGGGCAAGCCCTTCTCCATCGAAGCCAGCGGGATCCTCGCCCGGGTGATGCTCCACGAATACGACCACCTCGAGGGCGTACTCTTCATCGACCGCCTGTCTCCTGCGAGGCGGGAACGGGCCCTGGCGCACTACCGCCGCCTCCTTCGCATGTAGAGCGAAAGTGCTGCGAGTCCTCTTTGCGGGCAGTCCCGACATAGCCATACCATCACTGGTCCGCCTCTCCTTCGAGCAGGAGATAGTCGGGATCCTCACCAACCCCGACATGCAGAAGGGCAGGGGACTCTCGATGAGCCAGACCCCCGTCGCCGAGGCTGCCCTCGCGGTTTTCCATGGCGATATCCCCATCCTGGCCTTCGAGAGGCTCGGGAGCGAGGCCAGGGAAGCAGTCGCCGCCCTCAAGCCCGACATCCTCGTCTCCTACGCCTATGGCAAGATCTTCGGTCCCCGCTTCCTGGCCCTCTTCCCCAAGGGCGGGGTCAATGTCCATCCGAGCCTCCTGCCCAAGTACCGGGGGCCAGCCCCGATCCCCTACGCCATCCTCAACCGGGAGAGCGAGACGGGCATCTGCGTGCAGCGTCTGGCCGTGGAGCTGGACACTGGCGATCTCCTCGGCGTCGATAGGATCAGGCTCCTGGGCCTCGAGAACGCCGAGGACCTGGCCGAGACCGCCGCGATCGTCGGGGCCGACCTCCTTTCCAGGGTCCTGCAGGAGATTGACGAGGGCAAGGCGAAGGCCGAGCCCCAGGTGGGTGAGCCGAGCTATTGCCAGCTCCTGCGCAAGGAGGACGGGATGATCGACTGGAAGCGCCCCGTCCTGGACATCGACGCCAAGGTCAGGGCCTTCTATCCATGGCCAGGGGCATTCACCTTCCTGGGAGGCCAGCGTCTGAGCATTCTCGAGGCCTACCCCTACCCCCATGTCACCTTCGCCGCCGGAGCGACGAGCCTCGACTTCGATGACATTGTTCCCGGGAGGGTCCTCGGTCTGGACAAGGCTCGGGGCATAATGGTACAAACAAATGACGGCCTCATGGCCCTCAGGCGTCTCCAGATCCAGCACAAAAGGGCCCTTCCTTACAGGGAGTTCGCCAATGGGATCCGCGATCTCGTGGGCGCCGTTCTGGGAGGCCCGTCGCCGGAGGGATCGGACAGCCCATGAAGCTCAAATTCAAGCTCCCCAGCATGCTCAAATTCTCAAAGCTCAAGGACCTCCGTCTTCCCGACCTCCCCTTGGACCTGCGCAAGCTCGAGAACCTCGACCGCGACCATTACCGCATGGCGGTCTACGCCCTCTCCGCGATCATCGTCCTCATGGTCGTCGCGGGTTTCACGGCCTTTGTCCTTTCCTTGAGGGGCGAGGAGCAGACCATGGTTCCCGACGTCAAGGGCATGGAACTCGCCCAGGCCCTGATCAAGCTCCAGGAAAAGGAACTCTACCCCCGCATAGCCCTGCGCTTCACCGACAACCCCAACGACCGCGGCAAGATCTTCGAGCAGCGACCCGACGCCGGAGCCATCGTGAAGGCGGGCCGGCGCATCCAGCTTAGCGTGAGCCGTGGAGCCGTCGTGGACAGGGTGGAGAACTTCGTCGGCCAGGACCTCAATGAGGTGAAGATCCACCTCCAGACCCTCTTCGCCTCGACCCGGGCCCTCCTCATCGTCAAGGAGCCGCCGATCTATCTCTTCGACAAGGCCCCGGCCGGCACCATCCTCGAGCAGAAGCCCGCGCCCGAGACCGAGCTCTCGAGCCCCGTGCCCCTCGAGCTCGTGGTCAGCCGCGGCCCCGAGAAGGCCCAGATCCGTGTGCCCGACCTCGTCGGCCTGTCCATCACCGATGCCATCCTCCAGGTGGAGAAGTCCGACCTGCCAGTGAAATTCACGATGCGGCCCGCGGGCCGGAGCGAGCGGGCGGGGACTGTCGTGGCCCAGCTTCCCGATCCCGGATCCATGATATCAAGCATCGCGCGCGTCACCGTCACCATCACCGCACCGGCGGTCGAGAAGGGGACGGTGGCAGGCATCTTCTCCCGCGACCTTCCAGAATACCCCTATCCCCTCAAGGTGACCCTCGAGGCCATGGGATCCATGGGTGAGCGCAGCCCCATCATCACCGTCAACCATCCGGGCGGCCCCTTCACGGCGCCCTATGTGCTAAAGGAGGGCTCGACCCTGGTCCTCACCGTCCTCGACCGCGAGGTGCCCCCGAGGGTAGAGGTGAGGGCGCCATGAGCCGCAAGGCCCGGGGCGTGGCCCCGGGCGCTTCATCGGGGGAGGCCCGCCCTGACTCCTTCCCCTTCGGCCCCCACTCCGAGAGGGAGAGGCACAAGCCAGCCCTTGGCATTGGCCCGGCCCGGATCCCCGGCCGCAGGCGCCCGGCGGGCAGGCCGATGTCGGAGCAGGCCCTTCCCCCCGCGCCCCTGCATGCCCGCAGGAAGCGCAAGCCCACGAGCGACACCACGATCGAGCACCTCATCGAGGTCGTGTACTTCTTCCTCTACGATGTCGGCCGCAGCATCGACCTGAAGAAGGTCGCGGCCCTCATCCCCGCCCACCCCGACATAGGCATCGTGAAGCGCCGCGACACGCCCGCCTCCCTCACCCTGCCCAAACCCCTCATCCTCCAGATAGGCGAGGAGGAGTGCATCGACCACTCGGGCTTCGAGTGCTTCACCGCCCAGGCCAAGATCTACGACGAGGGCGTCATCACCGTCCTCATCAGGGTCAAGGCGAGGACTCCCTTTGGCGAGCTCCACCGGCTCAAGGACAGGCGCATCGAAACGGGCGGACGGGCCCTCACCATCCCGCTCTATGCCGAGGAGGGCTTCCGCAAGCTCTACGACGCGATCGGCAGCGCGGTGAGCGAGCCCTTCCCGGCCGAGACCTGCGACCGCGAGACCTATGCGGCCTTCTGCCTCCTTGACTGCCCCGGCGACCCTGCCGTCTTCCTCGAGAGGAACCGGGACTATACCGCCGCCCTCCTCATCGCCGAGGAGTCCGGTTCCGAGCTCCACGAGTCCCAGATCGACGCGACCCTCGGAAAGCCCTCGTCCTACCACCGCGGCGACCTCGCGGTCTTCGACCTCGACCGCTGCCTGATCATCGACTCGGCCGCCGACTACGAGGACATCCTCCTCATCGTCGAGCACGCCAACTACCAGCTGCTCGAGCTGCGCGTCCTCGACAAGCTCCTCGATGTCTGGCTGGACACCGCCGAGAAGGACATACGCCGGGCCTACTCGGGGAGCGGGCGGAGCAAGAGGATCCTCGGCTCGGCCAAGCTGAAGTTCGCGACCATCCAGGCCCTCCGCTTCGACTCCCTCTTCATCCTGGAGAACCTGGAGAATTCCTCGAAGATCATCGGAGACTACTATCTGGGACAGATCTACGACAGGCTCTGCTCGATCTTCAATGTCGAGGGCTGGAAATGGTCGATCGAGAGGCGCCTGGACGCCCTCCAGGGGGTCTACGAGATGCTCAAGGGCGAATCCGGCGAGCGCCGCATGGTCACCCTCGAGATCATCTTCATCATTGTCTGCATCATACCCATCGTCCAGTTCATGCTGGCCGAGAACCGCACGGCCTCCGAGACGGTCAGGGACAGGCCTCCCGCTGTCGCCGCCCCGGCCATCCCGGGCCAGGCCGGGCCGGGGAAGCCCTGAGGGCCACCAGGTATCCAAAGGCTCCCTGCCTCGCCGCAGTGCTTGTCCGCAAGGGCATAGCCCGGCTACACTCCAGAGTTGAACCATGGCCGACCGCGATGAACTGAAGGCTGGCGAGCGCCGCGTCGCCACCATCCTCTTCTCGGACATGAAGGGCTTCACCAGCCTTTCCGAGCACGCCGACCCCGAGGAGATGGACGGGCTCATGGGCCGCATCTTCGGCCTCTTCGAGGAGATCATCCGAAGCTACGGCGGCCAGGTGGAGAAATACATAGGCGACGCCCTAGTCGCCGTCTTTGGCGTGAGCGAGCTCCACGAGGACGACCCATCCCGCGCCGTCCGTTCGGCCCTCGAGTTCCAGACAAGGCTCCAGAACGAGCGCTCGAGCATCCAGGGCCGCTTTGTCGGCCGCGGCGGCATCCCAAACATCTCCTTCCGCACGGGCATCCACATCGGCCTCGTCACGACGGGACGCAGGGGCGAGTTCGATGTCGTCACGGGGCACGCGATGAATGTCGCCCAACGCATCGAGGCCGCCGCCGCCCCCGGATCGGTCTTCGTCTCCGAGGCTGTCAGGGAGAAGTGCGAGGGGGAGTTCGAGTTCGAGGGACCGCGCAGGATCGAGGCCAAGGGCAAGACCGAGCCCGTCACCGTCTACCAGGTGAAGGGCGAGGTCTCAGGGGCGGTGAGGGACGCAAGCCCCCTCGTGGGCCGCCGGGAGCTCCTCGACGAGATGCTCAAGGCCTACATCCGCAACCGCTACGACGAGGTCTCGGGCTTCTACCTTTCGGGCGAGGCGGGCTCGGGCAAGACCCGGGTCATCACAGCCTTCCTCGAGAAGCTCAGGCAGTTCCCCGACTTCACCACCCCCATCCTCTCGGCCCGGGCCCAGAAGTTCCGCCCCGGCAGCTTCTCGGTCATCCTCGACGTCCTGCTCGGCTACCTCGGCCTCGACTCCCCCGTCGACCGCGAGAGCGCCGCCCAGGCCGCCGCCGGCCTGCCAGGGATCGGCGAGGCGGTCGCCGGGCGCTTCACCGAGATAGCCTGCTGCGCCGACCCCGGCAGCCCCGACTCGAGCTCGATCGCGACCCTCTACGACGTCTTCGAGGCCGTCCTCGAGCGCCATGCGGGCGACCTCTATCCCATTGTGGTCTGCGTCGACAACGCCGCCTCGATGGACCGCCTCTCGCGAGAGTTCTTCCAGTACTTCTTCAAGCACGGCAGGATCAAGCCCTTCTTCCTCCTCGCGGGCCGCGAGATGGGGCCCGAGCTGCGAAAGGTCTTCCAGGGCCTGAAGGCCATCCGCCTCGGGCCGCTCTCGGCCGAGGAGTCGGAGGCCCTCGTGCGATTCCACTGGCCCGAGGCCGAGGCCGAGGGTTTGCAGCGCATCCTCTCCTTGAGCAGCGGCAATCCCCTCTTTCTGCGGGAGTACGCCGCCTACGCGCGCAAGCACCGCGACCTGTCTCTCCTCCCCGCGACCGTGCAGAACATTTTCCTCGCCAGCCTCGAGCGCTACCCACCCGAGTGGCGCGACCTCGCCAAGCGGCTCTCGGCCTTCCTTCACTCCTTCAGCCCCTCCGACGCGCGCTTCCTGCAGGGAGCGAGCGAGGCCGAGGCCCCCTGGGTGGACGAGGCCCTCGCCCAGTTCGAGGCCGACGGCCTCCTCCTGCGCGAGAACGAGAGTTTCTGCTTCCGCCTCGACGTGTTCAAGAAGGCCCTCTACTCGAGCCTCCTCAACCACAACAAGCGCGTCCTGCACGGCCTGATCGCCGACATCCTCTTGCGGCAGGAGAGGCCCCACCGCATCCGCCTCATCCACCACCTCGTGCGCGCCGAGCGCTATGCCGAGGCCGCGAAGGCCCTCTTCGACGACCCCGACCGCACCTACAACTACGAGGTGCTGCCCTACATAGACATCCTGATACGCCGCCTCAAGGAGGACGGCAAGGCCATCATCCGCCTCCTCATCACGAAGGCCGCCCAGCTTTTCAACGGTGGCAAGATCGAGGAGTCCGAGGCCGTGCTCAAGCGCATCATGAGGACTGCCGTGATCCGCCGCGATGCTACCCTCATGGGCTACGCCTACCACCAGATCTGCGCCTACAACCACATGACCTATTCCTTCCAGAAGGCGATCTTCGCCGGGCAGAAGGCCCTGTACTACTACCGCCGCTCCGACATAGGTGCGCGCAGCGTGCAGAGCCTCCTGCACACGGTGGCCCAGTCCTATGTCATGCGCAACGAGCTCGACGAGGCGAGGCGGATCATCGGCCAGTGCGAGGCGATCCCCGGCGGCGATCCGGCAGAGGCCTGGATAGCCAGGGCCGAGTACCAGCTCCTCACCGGCGACTACGAGAAGGCCCTGTCCTCGGTCGACCGCATCCTGCGCGACCTCTCCGACCAGCTGCACTCCTCATTCTTCTTCGCCCTCGATCTCAAGGTGAAGACCCTCTGGCAGCTCTGCGACTTCCAGGGGATGCGCGAATGCGCCAGGCGCCTTGTCGCCATCGGCTCCCTCTCCGAGTCCTCGGTGAGCCAGGCCAATGCCCTCCTGGGCCTGGCCTCGGTGTTCTTCGGCGACAAGGAGGAGGCGCGGGACCGCTTCGTGCAGGCCGAGTTCTACGCG
The DNA here is from genome assembly GCA_025356015.1 of Spirochaetaceae bacterium. Classification (GTDB taxonomy): domain Bacteria; phylum Spirochaetota; class Spirochaetia; order Treponematales; family Rectinemataceae; genus JANXYO01. The sequence goes on along the minus strand of JANXYO010000069.1, from coordinate 47,163 downwards.
GGCCAGATCCGCAACGACTTCGAGAGGGTGGACTCCCTGCGCACCCTTGCCTTGTGCCGCTTCCTCGCCGGGGAGCAGCGCAAGGCCGAGGCCACGGCCCTCGAGGCCCTCACCATGGGCCTGCGGCACTCCTGCTACTGGCCGACCTTCAGCCTCCTCATCCTCCTTGCCGAGGTCTCCCACGACCGCGGCAACGAGGAGCGCTCGCGCTTCTTCCTGGTCGAGGCCTCGTACTTCTTCACCACCGGCTACCTCCTGCCCTCGAAGGACGTGATCCTGTACTACTACCTCGCGGCCAAGCTCCTCGATCCCGCGTCCTCGGAGCGCAACATGGCTGTCGCCTTCAGGCTCCTCGAGGAGGAGAAGTCGAGGCTCGGCATCGCGGGGCTCATCTCGGGTTTCCTTTCCATACGGTCCTACGGGAAGATCCAGGAAGCGCTCGACCTGCTCGGCGCCGGCAAGGAGAAGCTGTGACGGAAGACGAGCGCAGGCTGCTGTGGCGGGAGCTTTCCCTCCTCGAGGACTGGTCGGCGGGCGGGATCCGTGTCGAAAGGCAGGAACCTGATTTCTCCGGCCCGATGACTCTCGCTCCTGCGGCCACGCCCGGGCAGCCGGGCCGGAGGGAAGCGGGCACAGCGAGGAACGCCTGTCCCGAGGAGCTCGCGGCAATCTGCGCCGAGGTGACGAGCTGCACTAAGTGCAGGCTCGGCGAGGGCCGGATCCGCGCCGTCTGCGGCATGGGTACCCTGACTCCCGATGTCCTCGTCGTCGGGGAGGGACCGGGGGCCGAGGAGGATGCCCAGGGCCTTCCCTTCGTTGGACCGGCGGGCAAGCTCCTCGACCGCATGCTCGGCGCTGTGGGGCTTTCCCGCGAGACCAACTGCTACATCGCAAACGTCGTCAAGTGCAGGCCGCCGATGAACCGTGACCCCGCGCCCGACGAGGTGGAGGCCTGCATCCTCTACCTGCGGCGCCAGATCGCCGTGCTCCAGCCCCGGGTGATACTCTGCGTGGGGCGGGTAGCGACCCAGGCCCTCACCGGCTGGAAGGAGGGCATCAACCGCCTGCGCGGCCGCTGGCTCTCCTTCGAGGGCCTGCCCCTCATCGCCACTTTCCACCCGAGCGCCCTCCTGCGCGACGATACCCTCAAGCGCCCGGCATGGGAGGACCTCAAGAAGCTCCGTGAATTCCTCGGCGACCCTGCCCCGAGCGGCGACTAGCCGATGTCCGAGTATCTCAAGGTCCTCTTCGACCTGCCCAGGCTGGGCGCCTTCACCTACCGCAACGACGAGAAGGGCAGCGCCTCGATAGGGCGCCGGGTCCTCGCGCCCTTTGGCCGCAGGGAGGCCACGGGCTTCGTGGTGGGCGAGCTCGAACAGAGCGACCTCGGCGAGACAAGCATAAAGCGCATAACGCGGACCATCGACAAGGAGGGCCTCTTCGACTCGGGCACGGTCGAGCTCGCGCGCTGGCTCGCGGGGATGTACTTCTGCGGCCAGGGGGAGGCCCTGGCAGCCATGCTGCCCTCGGGAAGGCGCGAGACGGCCCGGAGCGCTGGGGGCGACGAGGCCGAGCGGGCCACCATCGAGGGAGAGGACTTCGACCTTGGCAACCCCGCCCTGCTCTCGGGGGAGCTCGAGCTTTCGGACGAGCAGGCCCTCGCTCTCGAGCGCATAACGCGCGAGCCCAAGGGCCTTTCCTACCTCTTCGGGCTCACCGGGACCGGGAAGACCGAGGTCTTCCTGCGCGCCGCCGACGCTACCCTGGCCGAGGGGAGGGGGGTGATCTACCTGGTGCCGGAGATCGCCCTCACGGGCCAGGTCGTGGAGGCCGCCACGGCGCGCTTCGGGGACAGGTGCGCCGTCCTCCACTCGAGGCTCACTCCCTCGCAGCGCCTCGCCGAGTGGCGGCGCCTGCGGCGGGGGGAGGCCACTGTCGCCATAGGCGCGAGGGGGGCCATCTTCGCCCCGGTGCAGAGCCTGGGCCTCATCATCATCGACGAGGAGCACGAGTCGAGCTACAAGGCGGGCTCGGCCCCGCGCTACCATGCCCGCCAGGTGGCGATGAAGCGCCGCGCCCTCGAGGGCGCCCGACTTGTCATGGGGAGCGCGACCCCCTCCATCGAGGCCTGGCGCCTCATGGAGGAAGGCAACATTGAGCGCCTCATCCTCACGAAGCGGCTCTCCGGAGGGGCCAGGCCCAGGGTCGAGGTCGTGGACATGGGCAGGGAGACAGGGCCCATCTCGCGCCGCCTGGCCCAGGCGGTCAGGGCCTCCCACGCCCAGGGCAGGCAGTCGATCCTCTTCCTCAACCGCCGCGGCTTCTCCTATTTCTTCCGCTGCTCGACCTGTGGCCACGAGATACGCTGCAAGCACTGCTCGGTGGCCCTCACCTTCCACAAGGACCGCAACACCCTGGTCTGCCACTACTGCGGCTTCCGCGCTCCCCCGCCCTCCTCCTGCCCCGCCTGCGGCTCCCTGGACGTGGGCTGGGCGGGCTTCGGCACCGAGCGCGTCGAGGAGGAGGCGGCCAGGCTCTTCCCCGAGATGAGGCTTGTCCGCCTCGATGCCGACTCGACCTCGCGCAAGGGCGAGCTCGAGACCGCCCTGTCCGACTTCAGGGAGGGCAGGGCCGACATACTCCTCGGGACCCAGATGGTGGCGAAGGGCCTCAACTTCCCCAGGGTGAAGACCGTGGGGGTGGTTCTCGCCGACACGACGCTCAACCTGCCGGACTTTCGGGCATCGGAGCGGGCCTTCGCCCTCATCGTCCAGGTCGGAGGCAGGGCGGGGCGCTTCTCTCCGGACGGCGAGGTGATCGTGCAGACCTATAGGCCCGACTCCGGCGTCATCCGCTATGCCGCCGCCCTTGATGCCCCGGCCTTCTACAAGGCCGAGCTCGAGGCGCGGAGGGAGCTCGGCTTTCCACCCTACACGCGGATCATACGCATCGTGTTCCGCTCGAAGAACAAGGAGAAGGCCGCCCTCGCAGCGGCCGACTTCGCGGCCCTGGCCCTTCCCTCCCTGCCTGCGGGGGCCGAGCTTCTGGGTCCGGCCGAGTGTCCGCTGGGAATGATCGCGGGGACGGCGCGCTGGCAGATCCTGCTGCGGGCCGAGGAGCTCGGCCCCCTGCACTCGGCAGTCTCCTCCCTCCTCGATGCCTACCAGGTGCCGACGACGGTACGCGTCGAGAGCGACGTCGATCCGGTCTCCCTCCTGTAATGGCGCGGGAATCCGGCGCGCCTATTTCCGGGCGACGATTCCCTTCCAGACCTCCTGCCCCCTGAATCCGAAGAAGGTGAAGGCGGCCTCGGCATCCCCCTCGTAGAAGCGTATGCGATCGTAGTCGGCCGTGGACTGCGAGCCGATGAGGATCGAGTACTTGCCCTGCTTCCTGACCATGACCGCCGCCGTGGTCCCGCCGAAGCCAAGATAGGGGGAGGAGCCGCCGATCCACAGGAACTCGGCGTTCTCGTAGGGTCCGGAGCGGTCGGCGCCAGAGTCCACGAAGAGGCTGCCGCCCTTGCCCGAGACCACATGGATGATCCCGTCGCTTCCGTAGGCGATCTGGTGGATATCGTCATAGGCCTGACTTGTTCCCGCGTCGGAGAATATGTACCACTGGCCGGTTTTCTTTCCGGCCACCGCCCACTTGTCGGGGGCATGGAAATCAGTCAGGAAGTAGAATTGGCCGTTGTTGTCGTAGCGTGCCTTTTCGCGCCCGTCGACGACGACCACCGAATTCCCGGTCGCGTCCACCGCGAAGAGGATGAGCGACTTGCCGTCGGGAAGGAGGTAGGCGCAGTACATGTCCATGTAGGGCCCGTCCAAGGCCCCGCCGCGTCGCAGGTACCAGCCATCCTTGGATGGCGTCGCGTAGGCGAGGATCCTCCCGTCGGAAGCGAGCACGAGGGACTCGAGCATGACCTGGTCAAAGGCCGGGGTCTCGGTATCGCCCACGACGTAGCGCCACGTGTCTCCTGTCCGTGCCTCGTAGGCATAAAGGGGCTTGGCGGCGCCGATGCTGTCGAAGGCCACGCACGAGCCGATCGCTTCGTAGCCGCGGCCTCTGACCCCGTCCACCACGAGGGACTCACGGCCTTTCTCGTGGAGTATCCAGGCTATGTGCAGGTCGTCGCCGAAGCGGGCGAGGCTCAAGGAGTCGACCTTCGAGGGATAGTCATAACGCTTGGCATTCCAGATGACACTGTAGATGCCGCCGGTTCGGCCCACATAGGCGAGGGAGCTTCCGTCTGTGGAGACGGCGACGGTGGCGATCTCCTCGAAGCGCGGGCCCTCGGCCCCGTCCACCACGAGGGAGCTCGTGGCTCCGGACCTTCCGATGAAGGCCGCCGGATTCGGGGCGGGACCGTTCCAGAATGCGGGCAGCTTCACCTCGTCCCAGGGGCCGCTTCTCCTGTCTGCGCAGACGAAATAGAAGCGCCCGGCGAGGCTGCCAACATAGCTGAGGAGCCTTCCCCCCTCCACGAACCTGAGGCCCTCGACCTTGTCGTATTGCTCTCCCACCTTCCCGTCGAGAACAACAGAGACCTTGCCCCCGTCCTCGAGCGGATAGGCGATTTGGGAGGCATCGGCCGCTATCGCGACGGCTGCGGGGTCGACTCCGGGGGGGAGGACAATGAGCCTCCCTTCCGAAACGGAGACCGGGAGGCCAAGGGCAGGGAGGACCGAGAGCAAGAGCAAGCCGGCGAAAGCCACCATCCTCATGTAGTACCCCCTTCGATTGCCCGATATCCCTATGGCCACCCGCACATTCTAGTGCCGGCCCGGCATGGCGACAAGGAATCAGGCGAAATGGAGGCAGGGGGGGCGGCGCCGACCTTGGCAATGACGACAAAACGTCTATACTAATACCGACGAAGTCCCGTCCCTGCGAGGTTTCATGCCAAGTCCCGGAAAGACCATCCTCCTCGTTGACGGGGATCAGCCACTGGCCGCGAACGAGTCGTTCGCCCTCGTGGGCGAGGGCTATTCCGTCCTGCTGGCCGACACGGGCGAGAAGGCGGTCGAGATGGCCCTCTCCCGGGCGGACTCGATCGACCTCATCCTCATGGAGATCGAGCTTGGGAACGGCATGGACGGCTGCCAAGTCGCACGGGCCATCCTGGAAAAGCATGAAGTCCCCATAATCTTCCTGACCAGCCACATCGACAGCGAGACGGTGTCCAGGACAGAAGAAATCACCAATTATGGCTATGTGCTCAAGTCATCGGAGTTCGCCGTTCTCATAGCCTCGATAAGGATGGCCCAGAGGCTCCACGATGCCCACCGGAAACTGCAGATCAGCGAGGAGAAGTACCAGGGCTTCATCCAGCAGAGCCAGCAGGGCATCTTCTGCCTCGAGCTCAGGCGGGACGTGCCCTTCGACATTCCAGTCGGGGAGCAGGTCGCCATGATCGAGGACCATGCCATCGTCGTCGAGTGCAATATCGCCTGGGCCGAGATGCATGGCTTCCGCCTGCATCACGACGTCATCGGGATGACCTTCAGGGAAGCCCTGGGCGCAGCGACCTGCGAGGCGGAACGCGGGAGCTTGGCCGAGTTCGTCGAGCGCGGCTACCGGGTGGTCAAGCAGGAGACCACCTCGATCCTTCCCGATGCACACGTGGTCCAGGTGTCCCGCAGCATGGTTGGAATCATGCGGGGCGGCCTGTTGAAGATGATCTGGGGCACCCAGGTCGACGTGAGTGACCGCAAGGATGCCGAGGCCGCCCTCCTTGCTGCCAGCTGGCGGCTCAATCGGATCATCGAGGGCGCCAGGGTCGGGACATGGGAATGGAACTTCCAGACCGGAGAGTCAGCCGTCAACGAGACCTGGGCGGCCATCCTCGGCTATTCCCTGGAGGAGCTCTCGCCCCTGAGTGAAAAGACCAGAAAGGCCCTCACCCATCCCGATGACTGGAGCAAGGCGGCCAATCTCCTGGTGCGCTACATCACCCGCCACGTCGCTGGAGAGGACTCGGCCTACGAATGCGAGTTCCGGATGAGACACAAGGACGGACACTGGGTCTGGCTGCTGGACCGGGGCAGGATCAGCGCAAGCGTGGTCGACGGCAGGCCGCAGATGATGTTCGGCACCGACATCGACATCACCGAGCTCAAGGAATCCGAGGCGAGGCTGATCGAGACCACCTGCGACCTCGAGGCCACCACGGCGGTCGCCAACGAGATGGCGGTCAAGGCGGAGGAGGCCAATAGGGCGAAGTCCCAGTTCCTGGCGACCATGAGCCACGAGATCAGGACGCCCCTGAACGGGGTGATCGGCATGATCGGCCTCCTCCTCGACGGCAAGCTTGACGATGAGCAGAGGCGCTATGCCGAGATCGTCCAGTCATCGGGCGAATCCCTCCTGGTCCTGCTCAACGACATCCTCGATTTCTCCAAGATCGAGGCGGGCAAGCTCGAGCTCGAGATCCTCGATTTCGACCTCTCGATTCTGCTCGACGACTTTGCGGCAAGCCACGCCTCCCGGGCCCAGGACAAGGGCCTCGAGCTCCTGTGCGCCCTGTCCCCCGGCATCCCCGTCCTGCTTCGGGGCGATCCTGGCAGGCTCCGCCAGGTCCTCAACAACCTTGTTGGCAATGCTGTCAAGTTCAGCAGTTCGGGCGACGTGGCGGTGCGGGCCGAGCTCGTCTCCGAAACGGCCGAGACTGCCCTCATACGCTTCGCGGTGCGCGACACCGGCATCGGCATACCCTCGGGGAAGCTGGGCCTGCTTTTCAACAAGTTCAGCCAGGTCGATTCCTCTACGACGCGGCAGTATGGCGGGACAGGCCTGGGCCTTGCCATCTCGAAGCAGCTTGTCGAGATGATGGGTGGGGAGATCGGGGTGAACAGCGAGGAGGGCCGGGGATCGGAGTTCTGGTTCACCCTGCCCCTGGGCAGGCAGGCCCGTGGGCCAAGGGCCGAGACCGCGAGGCATGCCGACCTCAAGGCGGTGCGCGCCCTCGTCGTAGATGACAACGCGAACAGCCGCGAGATCCTCGTGACCCGCCTGGCCTCCTGGGGCATGCGCCCGACCGAGGCCGCCAGCGGTGCCCAGGCCCTCGATGCCCTGCTCCGGGCGGTCCAGGAAGCCGATCCCTACAGGGTCGCCCTTGTTGACATGAGGATGCCGGGGATGGACGGCGAGACCCTGGGCGTGGCGATCCGCGCCGACTCCCGACTCGGCGGGACAGATCTGGTGCTCATGACCTCGATGGGGACCAGGGGAGAGGCCAGCCGCTTCTCGGAGCGGGGTTTCGCGGCCTACATCCCCAAGCCGATACGCCAGAGGGACCTCAAGGGCGTGCTGTCCCTGGTCCTCGCCGAGAAGGGGGGGGGCGGCCTTCCCCGTCCCATCGTGACCCGCCACATGGCCAGGGAGAGCCAGAGCCTCAGGCTCGAGGGGAAGGCCCGCATCCTCCTCGCCGAGGACAACCTCGTCAACCGGCAGGTCGCCCTCGGCCTCCTCGGGAAGCTCGGGCTGGCCGCCGATGCCGTGGCCAACGGTCTTGAGTCGGTGCGCGCGCTCGAAGGGGGGGACTACGACCTGGTCCTCATGGATGTCCAGATGCCCGAGATGGACGGCTACACGGCGACGAGGACCATCCGCAGTCCCCTTTCCGCAGTCCGCGACCACGGCATTCCCATCATCGCGATGACAGCCCACGCGATGCAGGGCGACCGCGAGAAATGCCTCGAGGCGGGGATGAACGACTATCTGTCGAAGCCGATATCGCCCCAAGCCCTGGCCGAGGCCCTTGAGACCTGGCTTCCTGGGGACGGCAAGCCAGCGGGAGCCGAAGCTCCCGTGTGGGACAAGAGCGGCATGCTCTCCCGCCTCATGGAGGACGGGGCACTTGCCCGCACGATCGGCGACTGCTTCATCGAGGACATCCCCAGGCAGATCCTCGCCCTTGGCGAAAGCCTGGACGCCGGTGACGGCCCCGCGGCCGAGCGCGTGTGCCACAGCATAAAGGGAGCCTCGGCGAATGTCGGCGGGGAGGTCCTAAAGGCCCTGGCGCTTGAGATGGAGATGGCGGCGAGGGCAGGGGAGCTGGGCTTTGTGAAGGACAAGCTGGGCGGGCTCAAGTCCGCTTTCGACAGACTCAAGGAAGTGATGTCCATGGATAGTGAATTGCTTATCGCACGAGGAGAAAAGCATGAAGACGCTGATTGTCGAGGATGATTTCACGAGCCGCCTGCTCCTCCAGGAGATCCTGAAGAAGTACGGGGAGACCCACATTGCCGTGAACGGCAAGGAAGCGGTTGAGGCGGTCCGCCTCGCCCTCGAGTCGGGGGAGCACTACAGGCTCATTTGCCTCGACATCATGATGCCGGAGATGGACGGCCACGAGGCCCTCACCGAGATCAGGTCCCTGGAAAAGGCCAAGGGCCTCGATGTCACCGACGGAGCCCGGGTCATCATGACCACGGCGATGGACGACATGAAGAACGTGGGCAAGGCATATTACAACCTCTGCGACGCCTACCTCGCCAAGCCCATCCAGAAGGCCAAGCTCCTTGAGGAGCTTGCGTCCTTGAAGCTCCTGCCCTGATCCCTGTGGTGCCGGGGGATGGGCCCGAGCCCCGTCCCCCGGACCCGGCCACGCTCCGGATAACCATACACTGGAAAACAAGCATTGTGATTGATATAGTCACCAGTACTCCGTAACTTCCCTAGTGAGTGGTGTCCTCGCCTCCTCACGCGGGAGAGTACATGAATATACAAATAGCAGAGTCGCCCGGTGATCTCTTGCTGTCGATCGACGGCAGGGCCGGCATCGACGAATCGGACGAGCTGGCCTCGGCATTCCGCAAAGCCCTTGAGTCCGGGGCGCCTCTGGTCAGGCTCGCCCTCAGCGGCCTTAGCGCCGTGGACGTAAGCTTCCTGCAGCTCCTGCTATCCCTCGAACTGAGCCTCTCGCGCGGGGGGAGGTCCCTTGCCCTGCGTCCATTGCCAGCCGGCCATGTCCTCCTCCAGGTGGCCGATCTGTTGGGCATCAATGTCAAAAGGCTTCTGGCCTCCAAGACCGAGAGCGCATGAACTTCGAGGACAACCAGGCACTTTTTATTGAGGAGGCCAGGGACAGGCTCCAGACTATCGAAGGCTCGCTCGTGATCCTCGAGAAGCAGCCGGCGGACATGGACCTGGTCAACGAGGTGTTCAGGGGCCTGCACACCATCAAGGGCTCGGGTTCGATGTTCGGATTCCAGTCGGTGGCCGACTTTACCCATCATGTCGAGAGCCTCTTCGACGAGGTCCGCTCGGGCCACTTCCCGGTGGATTCACGGATCATCGATATCGGATTGCGTTCGGTGGACTGCATATCCCTCCTCCTCGCCGGCGGTGACGGGGGCGAGGAAAGGCTTGGCATCCTCTCGGCCATCGAAGGGCTCGAGGGCGATGGCGCCGGGGAAAGGGTTTCAAGGGCAGTCCGTGCGGCTGAGGCGGAGGAAGGAGAGCCAAGGCCTCGGGTCACCGCTCCCGGTTCCGGGCCGGAGCGGATATTCAGGCTGAGCTTCAGACCCCAGAAGGACCTCCTGCATCGCGGGGTCAGGCTGGAAACCCTTTTCAGGGAGCTCTCGAGCCTGGGCAGCTGCCATGTCACCGCCGTAACCGAAGCTGTCCCAGAACTTGGAGAACTCGAGCCAAGCCTGCTGCACATGTCCTGGCTCATCACGATATCCACGCGGGAAGACCTGGAGGCCGTCCGTTCGGTCTTCATATTTGTGGAGGACTACTGTGAGCTCGCGATCAGCCCGGTCGAGCTCGGCGCTGGCGAGGAAGGGATCATGGTCCCCAAACTGGGAGAGATCCTGGTCGACCGGGGCTTCCTCCAGGATTCCGATGTGGAGGAGATACGCCAGGAGCAGAAGCCCTTCGGGGCGGTGGCGATCGACAAGGGCAAGGTGAGCGCCGAGCACGTGGAGGCTGCCCTCGCCGAGCAGGCCATGGTCAGGACCATAGGCTCAGAGCGGGAGAGCCGGCAGGAAGCTGCCACGATCCGCGTGAGGAAGGAGAAGCTCGACGGCCTCATGGACCTCGTTGGGGAGCTCGTGATCCTTCAGGCGATGATGGAGCAGGAGGCGAAAAAGGATTCAGCCGGGGCCTTCGCCTCCCTTTCGGAGAATCTCGGCAGGCTTTCCGCCGACCTCCGCGACACGAGCATGAGCATGAGGATAGTGCCCCTGCAGGAATTCTTCATGGGTTTCCAGCGTCTTGTCCGCGACCTTTCGGCCCAGGTGGGCAAGCCGCTGCGTCTCGAGATCTCGGGCGGGAGCACCGAGCTCGACAAGAACGTCATCGAGCTCCTGAAGGACCCCTTGGTCCACATCATCCGCAACTCGGCAGACCATGGGGTCGAGACGCCAGAGCTCCGCTCCCGCCTGGGCAAGGCCCCGGTCGCCACGATCTCGATCGATGCCCGCCAGGTTGGCCCACGCGTCGAGATCAGCATCGCCGACGACGGGGCCGGCCTCGACATGGGAAGGATACGCGAGCGGGCCGTGGAGAAGGGGCTCATCGGGGCGGGAGAGACAGACGAGGAGAGGATCAGGTCGATGGTCTTCGAGCCGGGCTTTTCCACCTCCGAGAAGACCACCGACATTTCGGGCCGCGGAGTGGGCCTTGACGTGGTCAAGCGCAACCTTGAACGCCTCAGGGGAGAGGTGAGCCTGAGTTCCGAGGAAGGGCGGGGGGCGAAGCTCACCCTCTCGATACCCCTCACCCTCGTCATCATCGATGGCCTCCTTGTGATGATAGGCGGGCACAACTATGTGATCGGCCTGAACCAGGTCCAGGAATGCGTCGACATGACAGCCTCGGCCCGGGGGGCCGGGGGGCGGGATTCGATGCTCAACCTGCGCGGGATGACGATTCCGATCATCGCGCTACGGGAAAGCCTCATGATCGACGGGGACTACGATGGACTGGCCAGGCTTGTCATCGTGAACAGCGAGGGCGCGTCGGTGGGCCTCGAGGTCGATGCCGTGGTTGGGCGAAAACAGGTGGTGATAAAGCCCCTCTCGAGGGCTGTGAGCAGCATCAAGGCGGTATCGGGGGCGACCATCCTGGGCGACGGATCGGTCGCCTTGATACTTGATGTAGCTGAGATCGTCAGGGCGAGGATTGGCAGGTAGGAGATCGGGGAAGAAATCAAGGAGGAAGGAATGGCACTTCGCGCGAAATTGCTGCTTGGCTTTCTGGGGGTGAGCCTGATCGCCGCCGCCATCGGCCTTGTGGGGATCTTCAGCCTCAAGGCGATGGGGACTGCGGAAGCATCGTCTTTTGAGAACGGGACCGTGAGCCTGGTGCAGAACATGGAGATGCTCAGGGCCTACGACGAGGTAAGGGTCGCGACCAGGGACGCCGTGATCTCGACGGACGAGGCCCTGAACCAGGCCGCCACGAAGACCTACGATGCCGGTGTCGCCGACATGACGAAGGCGCTCAAGGATTATTCTGGTTCCTTCACGAACGCAGAGGACAAGGCCAATTTCGAGAAGCTCGGGCAGGCATGGAGCGCCTACCTGGCCGTCGCCAAGCGCGTCATGGACCTCGGCCTGGCGAACAAGAACAGCGAAGGGGTGGCCGTGGTCCACGGCCCCGCGATGCTCGCTGTCGTGAACGCGCTGACCGCCAGCCTGAAAGCGATGACCGATTTCAACTCGGCCTATGTCAGCCAGACCAACAAGGACAACGAGAAGCTCGTCAACTCCGCGACGCTGGTAATGGTGGGCGTCATCGTGGTCGCCGTCCTTATATCGATCCTGATGGGGCTCCTGATAACCAATTCGATACTGCGCATCCTGGTCGACATCGACGGGGCCACCGAAAACGTGACCACGGGCGTGGGCCAGGTCTCGGGCTCCTCGCAGCAGATGGCCCAGGGCGCGAACGAGCAGGCCGCGAGCGTTGAGGAGGTTTCCTCGAGCCTCGAGGAGCTGACAGCGACGATCAGGCAGAATGCCGACAACGCGAGCCAGACCGAGAAGATAGCCTCGAGGTCGGCCCTCGACGCGAAGGAGAGCGGCCAGGCAGTGACCAGGACCCTCAAGGCGATGAAGGACATCTCGGAGCGCGTCATGGTGATCCAGGAGATAGCGCGGCAGACCAACCTCCTGTCGCTCAACGCGGCCATCGAGGCAGCCCGGGCCGGCGAGCACGGCCGGGGCTTCGCCGTGGTGGCCAACGAGGTGCAGAAGCTGGCGGAACGGAGCCAGGGAGCCGCCAAGGAGATCGAGGACCTGTCGAGGGACAGCGTGGCCACGGCGGAAGGCGCGGGAGCCATGCTCGAGCATCTGGTACCCGACATCCAGAAGACGGCCGATCTCGTTACCGAGATCAACGCCGCGAGCGGGGAACAGGCGAACGGAGTCCAGCAGATCAACAAGGCTGTCCAGCAGCTGAGCAGCGTCGTCCAGGAGAACGCGGCGAGCGCCGAGGAGCTCGCCGCGACGGCCGAGGAGCTCGCCTCCCAGGCGGAGATGATGAGCGACTCGGTAAACCTGCTCAGGACGGGAAAGAGGGGCGCCGGGGAGCCCGCGCCGAGGGACAAGGGGCGGCCATCGCGCGCCGCACCGGCTAGGGGCCCTGGCGGGCGCACGACAGCGATAAGGCCCCTTGAGGGGCACAAGGCCGCGCTGTCGGCCCAGACCGCAAGGCCCAAGGCCGCGCACGTCGCGCACGAGGGCGCTGACGATGAAGAGTTCGAGCGCTATTAAGGCGGGGAGGGAACATGAATGAGCTTCGGGCGACCGAGCAGTCGCAGTACCTTCGATTCCACCTCGCGGGCAGGAGCTACGCCTTCGATGTCCTGAAGGTGCACGAGGTCATGTCCCTGGTGCAGATCACCCCGCTTCCGAGCTCGATGGACTTCCTCGCGGGGGTCATAAACCTGCGTGGCAGCGTCATACCCGTCGTCGACCTGCACAGGAAGTTCGGCATGAGCGCCGTCGACAACACCGTGGACACCTCGATCATCATTGTCGACCTCGTGCACGAGGGCGAGGCGACCCTCATAGGCGCCCTCGTCGATGCCGTGAAGGGGGTGATGCGCTGCGAGAAGAAGGACCTCGAGGCGCCGCCGCGTTTTGGCATGCAGCTGAACTCCAACATCGTCCACGCGATAGCCAAGAAGGACGGGGAATTCGTCGTCATACTGGATACCGAGAGGGTCTTCTCCGACAAGGAACTCTGGCTGGTCAGAGATGAGCTTGGCCAGGACGCAGGGAAGGCGCTGACGGGGGCATAGTAAGTTCTGGCATCCATCGCGCGGGCGATCTATGCTTATGGGGTGGACACGCCCTCTCTTGCGATAATGCTGATCCTCGTATCCGCCGCGGTCGCCCTGATTGCCGTGGCCTTCGCGGCGTTCAGGCGGGAGAGGTCCCTCTACATCTATGCCGCGGCCTATGTCTGCGCCGGCCTGGGATCCACCATCATGCTTTGGCAGGGAAGCCGGGGCTCCCTCCTGAGCGTTTCGGCCGCCAGCCTCCTCGACGCCGCCTTCCAGCTCTGCCTGGCCTGGGGCCTGCGCACAAGCCTTGGCCACCCGAGGCCCTGGCCCAGGCGCTTCGGCCTCTACCTCGCCATCTGCCTCCTCTGCCAGATCCTCTTCGGCGGGGCCTCCATGCTCAGGGCCGCTTCGATGTCCCTGTTCGCGATCCTGCTTGCCGCGGAGTTCCTCGTGGCCCTCGAAGGGGGGAGGCCGACCATCGCGGCCTTCATGAGACGCTCGGCCTGGGTGGTCGCCCTGGTCTACATGGGGGGATTCATGCTGAGGTTCATCCTGATCCTCGCGTTCAGGGACAGCGGTGCGATGGCGATGGACCAGGACCTAGTGGGCAGCTACACCGTCGGCCTCCTGGTCTTCTTCTCGGTGCTCTGGGGAGGCCTGGTCATCGGCCTCGATATCTCGGCCCTCCTCGGCGAGCTTGAGCGGAGGAACCGTTCCCTGGCCGAGCTCGCCACGACCGACAAGCTCACCGGCCTTGGGAACCGCCACCACCTGGAGAGCGTCGTCGCGGCCGAGATGGAAAGGGCGGGCCGCTACCCCCAGCCCCTCTCCCTTGTCCTGCTGGATCTCGACCACTTCAAGCATGTGAACGATGCCTGGGGCCACGAGAGGGGCGACGGGGTCCTGGTCCGCGCCGCCTCCCTGTCGCGCGGGATGATCCGCGACACCGACAGGATCTTCCGCTGGGGCGGCGAGGAATTCCTCGTCCTTGCCCCCCACACCGACCTTGACGGTGCCGCGGTCCTCGCCGAGAAGATCCGCCGTGCCCTCTCGGACGAGCTGCATCCAAAGGTCGGCACGGTGACGGCGAGCCTCGGGGTGACGCAGTGGAAACCCGGGGAGGGGCTGGGCGAGCTATTTAGACGCGTTGACCGCGCCCTGTATCGGGCCAAGCGCGGAGGCCGGAACCGCGTCGCCTGCCTTGGCCCAGAGGAGTACTCGCAGCAGTCCCTGGTGCGCCTTGAGCTGCAGGCCGAGCTGGAGTCGGGCAACCGCCTCATCGACGACGAGCACAGGGTCCTCCTCGAGCTCGCCCAGGATTTCCTGGACCTGCCCCCCGACTCCCCGCCCTCGACGCTTGGTCCCTACTTCCAGCGTCTCATCGACACCGCGGTCCGGCATTTTGCCGATGAGGAGGGCCTGCTCTCCCTCGCGGCTTTCCCACGGCTCGCGGAGCACGCCGAGCTCCACCGCCGCCTCGTCGCCGAGCTGAATGGCCTAGGAAGCCGTCTCCTGGCGGGTCAGATGGACCTAGGCGAGTTCTGCGGCTTCCTGGTCGACGACCTCATCCTCGGCCACATCCAGGCCGAGGACGTCAAGTTCTTCGCCCTGACCCGGGTGACAGGCCCTAAAGGGGCGGCGCGCGGAATGAGGTCGACCCCTCCCTAGAACTGCGCCGGCGCGGGCGCCCCCAGGCTGGCCAGGGCTCCGGCCTTGGTCCCGAGTCCCTACGCCTTAAGCCTTCACCCTGACCAGGAGGTGGTTGAGGATGACGGCGATGAGGAGGACGCTCGCCTTGGCGACGGTCTGCCAGTACGCCGGAATGACGGTCATGAGCCCCGTCGTCACGCACATGATGATGAGGGCGCCGACGATGGTCTTGGCGACCGAGCCCTCGCCGCCGGAGAAGGCGGTGCCGCCCAGGAGGACGGCGATGATGCAGTCCAGCTCCATGTTGTCGCCAGACAATGGATCGCCCAGGGACATGTAGCTCGCCCGGGATATGCCGGCGAGGGCCGCGAAGGCGCCAACCGCGGCGTACAGGATCCAGACCATCTTGACGGCGCTTATGCCCGAGAGCTCGGCGGCCGTGCGGTTGCCGCCGATCGCCGCCGCGTACTTGCCGATGATCGTCTTCCTCTGGAGGATGACGAGGGCGGCTATCACGAGGAGGGCGACGTAGAAGGCCCAGGGAAGTCCCAGGAGGACGTCCTTGCGCGCGTAGTCGTTGATCCATGCCGGCATGGGCGCCTCGGCCGTGCCCTTGATGGCCGAAAGGCCGTCGGGGACGATGAGGAGGGCGATGCCCTTGTAGAGGTTCAAGGTGACGAGGGTCGCGATGACCGGAGTGATCCGGAGCTTCATGACAAGGAAGCCGTTGATCGCGCCCAGGGCGATGCCCATGACGAGGACGCCGGCGATCGAGGCCGGGAGGCTTGCTCCGCTCCTGATCATGAGGGCGAAGACGACGGCGGCGAGGCTCATCGCGCTACCGACCGAGAGGTCTATGTAGCCCGAGATCATGAGGAGGGTGAAGGCACCGGCCAGGGTCATGATGGGCACGGCGCTGCGCAGGAGGTTGACGATGCTGTTGGGGCTCAGGAAGTGCCCTCGGCCGAACATCTCGACCTGGCCGAGCTTCGCGACGCTGAAGATCGCGACGATGAGGACCAGGAAGACGTAGATGTAGACCCGCTTTATGTTCGCGCGGAGGGCATTGGACCTCTCCAGGCGCCCCCGCACAGATTCCTGGCTTGTTCTGCTCACGGTCTTGCCCTCCTGTTCCTTGCTTGCCCAGGCGGCTTTCTGCGGCGCTACGGGGCCCATCACTTCCTCCTGTCCAGCGCGAAACGCTGGGCGAGGATGGCGAGGAAGGTCACCACGCCCTTGATCGTGAACTGCCAGTCCGGGGACAGAAGGAGACCCGTCGCCGCCGAGGTCACGACCGAGAGGATGATCGCGCCGACGAACATCCCGAGCACCGAGCCGAAGCCTCCGGCTATGCTCACGCCACCCAGGAGGGCGATGACGAGGGCGTCGAACTCGTAGCCAGTGGCCCTGTTGGATACGCCGGCCTTGTACTCCGATGCGAGGAGGATGCCCGTGATGCCCGCGAGGAGGGCGCTCAGCATGTACAGGGAGGCGAGGTGCCTGCCGACCTTTACGCCCGAGAGCCTCGAGGCCTCGGAGTTGGCGCCGATCAGGTAGATGCGCCGGCCGGATACCGTCATCTTCTCGAACACGAAGGCGAGGAGCACAAGGACCACCATGACGAGGACCGAGATCTTTATGTTCGTCCCGGGCAGGGCGGCGGTTCCGACCAGGCCGAACTCGTCGGGCAGGCTGGTGTTCCTCTGGGCCCCGTGGGTGATGATCTGGGCGATGCCCCTGGCCAGCATCATCGTGCCCAAGGTGATGATGATGGAGGGGACCTTGAGCCTCGCGATGAAGAAGGCGTTTATAGCCCCAATTCCCACGGCGCAGAGCAGGGCGAGGCCCACCGCCAGGATGTAGGGCAGGCCAAGGCCGTTGGCGAGGACGTTCTGGGACACATTGGCGCCCTGGCAGAACCAGACCGACAGCACCCCGGTGAGCGCTATGACCCCGCCCACGGACATGTCAAAGTTCCCGGTGATGAGGAGGAAGGTCACGCCGATGCCAAGGATGATGATGAACCAGTTGTTCGTCACGATGTTGAGCACGTTGCGCGCCTGGAAGAAGTTGGGGACTACAAGACAGGCGATGGCGAAGATGACGGCCAGCACGCCGACCATGAAGAGGGTGAGGAAGGACTCGTTGCTCATCTGGGGCAGGGCGGCGCCCGATGCTTGGTTGGTTCTCATGCTCATGCTCCACCCGTGACTGTATGAAGGATCTTTTCGCTGTCGAGATCACAGCCGTTCCTTATGGTTTCCTTGAGGCTCCCGTCGTAAAGCAGGTAGATCGTGTCGCAGATGTTGACGACTTCGGGAAGCTCGGAGGAGAAGATCATGATCGCCTTTCCCTCCTCCGAGAGGCGCCGGATTATTGCGTAGATCTCGCTCTTCGCACCCACGTCGATCCCACGCGTGGGCTCGTCGAGCATGAGGAGGTCGGCGTCGGCGAAGAGGCACTTCGCGAGCACCACCTTCTGCTGGTTTCCACCGGAGAGCTTGCGCGTCTCCTTCTCCATGCTGCTCGTGGCTATCCTGAGCTTCTCTATGTATTCCTGACTTATCTTCCTCTCCCGGCTGCCGTCGATGAAGCCCGCGCGGGATATCTTCCTCATGTTCATGACCGGCACGTTGGACCGTATCGTGAGGATCGTAAAGAGGCCCTGGGACCTGCGCTCCTCGGGGACGAGGGCGATGCCGGCCGCTATCACCTTGTCGGGCGAGTTCGGGAGCCTCCTGCCCTTGAAGCGGATCTCGCCGCCGTAGCTGTCCGCGCCGTAGATGGCCCGGGCGAGCTCGGTCTTGCCTGCGCCGACAAGGCCGTAGAAACCCACTATCTCGCCGGGGTGCACGTCGAAGCAGATGTCATTGAGCTTCTGGTTGGAGAGGCCGCGCACCTCGAGGATGGGATCCTTGCAGGCCCCCTCCTTGAGCGTGTACTGCTCGAAGACCGTCTTGCCGATCATCAGCTTCACGAGCTCGCCGCGGTCCTTGATCTGGGATATCGGCCTCGTGTCTATGTGCTTGCCGTCGCGCATCACCGTCACGTAGTCACCAAGCTCGAAGATCTCGTCGAGCCTGTGGGATATGTAGATGACGGTGACATTGCGCTCGCGCAGGCCCTTTATGATCTTGAAGAGCCGCTTGATCTCGCCCTCGGAAATGGCTGCCGTGGGCTCGTCCATGATGATGATGTCGGATTCGGTGGCGACCGCCTTGGCGATCTCGACGATCTGCTTCTTCGCGACGCTCAAAGACGACACCAGCTGCCTGGGCTTTATCGAGGGCTCGAGGCTGTTCATGGCCTCGACCATCCGCTTGGTCTTGTCGGTGCGGCGCAGGAAGCCGAGGGTGGTGTCCTCCATGCCGAGGCTGAGGTTCTCCTCGACCGTGAGCTGGTCGACGACGTTGAGCTCCTGGAAGAGGGTGCTGATGCCCTTGAGCTTCGCGTCCTTGGTCGAGCGCGGCGCGTACTCCGCGCCGTTCAGGCGTATGTTCCCGCTTGTCCTCTGGTCGGCTCCGGTGAGGATCTTGATCAGGGTCGACTTCCCTGCGCCGTTCTCGCCGACCAGGCAGTGAACGGTGTTCCGCTTGATATCGAAACTGACATTGTTCACGGCCCGGACACTTGGAAAATCCTTGACGAGGTCCCTTATCTCCAAAACGTTGTCTGTCAGTTCCATGGATGGTCTCCCTCAAATTGCGCTGCCGGAATGGCGCGGGCCGGCCAGGTCGCGCTTCGCTCGCGCGGCCCGGTCGGCCCGATCCCTGATCTAGCTTACTTTACGCTGGTACCGAACTGGGTGTTGAGCCACTTCACGGCCTCGGGCCGGGGCATGGACCAGAAGGAGACGGTGTAGGCCTTGTAGAACTTCTCGGCCGCGGGCTGGCTCGTCTTGGCGACCTTGCCGTTCTTGATGTCGAACATGAGGTCGATGCGGCCGCGGGCGGTCTCGACGGGCGGGAGGCCCATGGAGAGCTTGAGGGAGGAGTTGGGGTCGTAGACGCTCTTCATCTCGACCTCGTCGAAGTCGACCGAACAGACGATCTCGGTGAGGGGCTTGCCGTTTGCGAACTTGCCGCGGCCGGCCTGGCTCAGGGCGGCCATGACGCCGACGGTGAGGTTGGAGGACTCGGAATAGATGAGGTTGACTTCGGGGTGCTGGGTCACGAGGTCGGTGACGATCTGCTTCGCGGCGTCGGCGCCCTTGCTGGCGTCCTGGCAGCCGAGGTTCGTGGCCTTGGGGTCGACGGAGAGGACGCCCTTCACGAAGGGAGCGGTCCGTCCGGACTGGACCTCGGTGTGGTTCGGCCAGCCGAGCTGCACCATGACAATGCTCTTGCCGGGGAAGGCCTTCTTCCACTGGGTGGCCATCTGCTTGCCCATGTCGAAGGAGATTCCCGCCTCGTCCGAGCGGGCGGTGGGGATGCCGGTGTCGGCGATGGGGCTGAAGAAGGAGGTTACGATGACTCCGTTCTTGAGGGCGTCGAGGATCCCGGGCTTCGCGGCTTCGCCGTCCCAGATGTGGAGGGTGGCCATGTCCATGCCCTGGGCGACGATCTGGTCGACGTTCTGGGTCATGACGGCGCCGTCGGACTTGCCGTCGAAGGCGTAGACGTCGGCGTTGTACTTCGCCTTGGCGTACTTCTTCGCCTCGGTGAACTGGGCCTGGTGGAAGACGTTGCTGAGGTCTGAAACAAAGAAGGCGATCTTCAGCGGCTTCGCCTGGGCGACGGCGGCGGGGATCATGGTCACGGCCAGAACGATTGCCATCACGAATGTCAATGCTCGCAGATTCCTGTTCATCCTGTGCTCCTTCTCGTCATCGAGATTCCCTGTAGGATAGTAGACTGTTCACGGATCCAAACAAGAGAAATAAACCTCTCTTTTCCCTCCCTCCTTCCCCCGTTCCCGGGGACCTTGGTTTTAGGCGCCGAGCATCGCGCGCGCCTGGCGCGCGAGGTCGGCGGCGGTCAGGCCGAAGCGTTTCATCAGGTAGTCCTGTGTCCCCACCTCGCCGAATAGGTCGCGCACTCCCACGCGGGCGAAGCCGCCACCGAAGCTGTTCTCGGCCAGGAGTTCTGCGACGGCGCTGCCGAGCCCGCCGGCGATCTGGTGGTTCTCTGCCGTGATGATCCTGCCCGTGGCCCTGGCGGCCGCCAGGATGGCGGGGCTGTCCAGTGGCTTGAGGCTCAAGGCATCGATGACGCCCGCGTTGATGCCCTCGGCTTCGAGGAGCTTCGCGGCAGCAAGGCACTCGCCTGCCATCAGGGCCCCCAGGGACACAAAGCAGAGGTCCTTGCCATCCTTCAGGACCTTGGACTTGCCGAACTCGAACTTCTCCCCGCTGCCGTAGAGGTAGGGGGCGGCCTTCCGGGGCAGCCGGAGGTAGACGCAGCCGTACATCGCCGCCGCCGCGCGCACGAGGGCGGCGCAGGAGGCGGGATCGGAGGGCTCGGCGATGGTGAGGCCGGGGACAGTCCTCATGAGGGCCAGGTCCTCGAAGGGCATGTGGGTCCCGCCGTTGTAGGCCGCGGTCACCCCGGGGTCTGTGCCCACGAGCTTGACGTTGAGCCTCGCGTAGTTGGCGGAGAGGAAGAACTGGTCGAAGGCCCGTCTCGAGGCGAAGCAGCCGAACGTGGAGGCGAAGGGGATCTTGCCCGTGGCCGAGAGGCCCGAGGCGATGCCGACCATGTTGGCCTCGGCGACGCCCACGTTGACGAGGCGGTCGGGGTAGGCCTTCTGGAAGGAACCGGTGCCAGTGGCGCGCATGAGGTCGGCCTCGAGGACCACGATTTCTGGATTGGTGGCGGCGAGCTCGACGAGGGTGTCGGCGTAGGCCGCGCGCATCTCTTTTGATTCCATGGTGCTAGGCCCCCCCGCCAACGGTCTCGGCCCTCAGGATCGCGATGGCCTTGTTGGCCTCCTCCATCCCGAAGCTCATGTTGTGGTTTGATACCAGGCCCTCGGCGAAGCTGCAGCCCTTGCCCTTGATCGTGTCCATGACGATCATCGAGGGTTTGCCCGTGTTGGCCTTGGCCCTCCTCACCGCCTCGTCGAGGGAGGCGAAGTCGTGGCCATTGACGCGTTGCGTGAACCAGCCGAAGGCCCTCCACTTCTCGTCGAGGGACTCGAGGTCGAGGATGTCCTTTGTGGTCCCGTCGAGCTGCTGCTTGTTGTAGTCGGTGAAGCCCACCAGGTTGTCGAGCTTGTGGTGGGCGGCGAACATGGCCGCCTCCCAGACCTGTCCTTCGTCGGACTCCCCGTCTCCTATGACGGTGAAGACCTTCGAGGAGCGGCCCTGCATGAGGAGGCCCAGGGCCACGCCGACCGCGGCCGAGAAGCCCTGGCCCAGGGAACCCGTGGTCATGTCGACCCCGGGGGTGAGGTTACGGTCGCAATGGCTCGGCAGGCTCGTCCCGCCCTGGTTGAGGGTGTGGAGCCACTCCCTCGGGAAGAAGCCCTTGTGGGCCAATGTCGCGTAGAGGGTCGGTCCCGCGTGTCCCTTTGAGAGGACGAGCCAGTCGCGCTCGCTCTCCCGGGGTTTGGCCGGATCCACGACCATGTGCTCGTAGTACAGGAGGGTGAGGAGCTCGACGACCGACATGGCCCCGCCTATGTGACCCACACCCAGGAAGCCGATCTCGTCGATCGTGAGCATCCTGATTTCCCTGGCGATGCCCTCGAGCTCGCCTATCCTCGTCTTGTTCATTGCCCTGCCGCTCCTGTCATTGTCTCTTTCAGTCGAAGTGAAGACCGCCGTTCTGGTCGATGATCTCGCCCGTGATGAAACCGGCCTTGTCGTCGACCAGGAAGAGGACGACGTGGGCGAACTCCTCGGGCTCGCAGAAGCGGCCCACGGGGATCTTGGCCATGACCTCGGCGCGCTGGGCCTCGCTGAGCTGCTCGGTGACCATGGGGGTCCGCACATAGGCCGGGGCTATCCCGTTGACCGTGATCCCGTGGCAGGCGAGCTCGGCGGCGAGGGAGAAGGTGAAGGAGATCACCGCGCCCTTCGAGGTCGAGTAGGCAGTGCCCGCGGTGATCCCGCCGGTCTTCGCGGCGAGGCTCGAGGTGTTGATGATCCTGCCCCACTTCTTGCTCTTCATGCCGGGCACGACGAGCTGGGAGAGGTAGAAGACCCCGTTGACGTTGACGTCGATGACCCGCTGCCATTCCTCGGCGCTCGTGGTCTCGAGCTTGTTGTTCGTGAGGATGCCCGCGTTGTTCACGAGGACGTCGACAGTGCCCACCGCCTTCTGGATCTTCTCCCAGGCCGTCTTCACCTGGACCGGGTCGCCCAGGTTGAAGGCGAAGGGGAAGGTCTCGCCGGGCAGGGATGCCGATAGCTCGTCCAGGCGCTCCTGGTTCACGTCGGCCATGACCACGCGCATGCCCTGGGCCAGGAGGGCCTTGGTCACGACGAGGCCGAGGGTCCCGGCCGCGCCGGTGACCATGGCCGTCTTCTTTTCAGTAGAGCTTGGCATTTGCGCCCCCGTCGATCAGGACAGTCTCGCCGTGGATCATCGAGGCGGAGTCGGAGGCGAGGAAAAGGACGACCTCGGTGACCTCCTTGGGCATGCAGAAGCGGCCAAGGGGGATCTTGCGGATGAGGGGGGCGGCCTTGGCCGGGTCTCCCCAGACCTGGGCGCCCATTGGGGTGAGGACGACGGTCGGCGCGACAGCGTTGACCCTGATCTTGTGCGGCCCGAGCTCGACGGCCATCACCTTGGTGACCCCGTCGAGGCCGAACTTGCTCGCGCAGTAGGCCGTGTGCTCCTCGATCCCGCCAATGGCCGCGTTGCTCGCGATGTTCACGATCGCTCCGCCACCGTTGGCTATCATGTTCCGGGCGACGACCTTGGAGATGAGGGTCGGGGCACGGAGGTTCACGTTGATCGTCGTGTTCCAGTGCTCGACGTCGAGGTTGACGAGGGTCTCGGGGAAGCTCAGGCCCGCGTTGTTGACGAGGATGTCCACCTTGCCCAGGCTCTTGCAGAAGGACTCGGCCATGGCGATGCAGTCCTCGGCCTTCGCGAGGTCGGCCAGATAGGTGATGCACTCGCTGCCCAGGGCCACGATCTCGGCGGCCACCGCCAAGAGCTCGGCCTCGGCCTGGGGCCTGTCGACGGCGGCCACCTTGCAGCCCGCGCCGGCGAAGGCGAGGGCGAGGTCGCGCCCGATGCCCTTGGCGGCTCCGGTGACGATGACGCTCTTGCCCCTGAAGTTGAATGTCAGCTCGCTTGCTTCGGACATGACTACCTTCCTCGTGTGTGCTCTAGCCCGCGAACCGTGGTTCGACGAGGCCCTTGATTCCGGTCCGCACCCTGAAGAGGTCGCCGGATTGTGGTTTTGCTTCCCTGCCGGCCGTATCGAGGCCGTACCAGGCCGTCGTGATGTAGAGCTCGTCAAGGTCCTCGCCGCCAAAGGCCATGCAGGTGCCCACCTCGACGGGCAGGAGGATCTCGCGATCGAGGCTCCCATCGGGCGCATAACGCGCGATCCTGCCCCCGCCCCAGCGGCCGTTCCAGACAAAGCCCTCGGCGTCGACGATGATCCCGTCTGGCAGGCCCTTCTCCCTCTCGACCTCGGCGAAGGTCCTCATGTTCGAGAGCAGATCTGAGCCCTGGTCGTAGTTCCAGGCGAGGATGCGGCCCGCGAACTGCTCGGAGACGTAGAGCGTCTTCCCGTCGAGGCTGAAGCCGATCCCGTTCGCGACCGACAGGCCCGAGGCGATCTCGCTCAAGGCGAGGTCGGTGCCCATGCGGTAGACCCGGCCGTCCTTTCTGACATGCTCGTGGAAGTTCATCGTGCCCGTTACCAGGACGCCGCGGCGGTCGATCGCCCCGTCGTTGAAGCAGAGCTCTGGATTGTCGGCCACGGGATCGACGATGAACTCGAACTGGCCCGAGCCCTGGTCCCAGAAGGCCAGGCCCTTCTTCGTCACAGCCAGCCAGCCGCCTCCCCTGCGCCGCAGGAGGGCGGTGGCCGGCATCTTGAGCTCGTAGCTCCTGAGCTCGCAGGATGAAGGCCGCCAGGAGAAGGCGCGTGAGCCTTCGGTGTCGACCCAGTAGAGCCTTCCTTCCTCGGGAACCCAGATCGGCGCCTCGCCGATCTCGTTCCCCACGCAAAGCACATGTTGGACGCTAGGCTCGGCTTTCATCGGTGTATGGCCCCTCGTGCGCGATCATAAGGAGGCGGGAGGCCCGTTTGGGGCCTTTTGCCTCCTCGAGCGCGGCAGCTACATGGATTTCCTGAGGATCTCGACGAGGTCCTTCTTTGTGGGATTCATGGGATCGATCTCGATCGAGCCGCCCATGTAGCGGACGACGCCGTCGGCGATGCGCTCGATGTCGCCTTCCTTCACGCCCTGCTTCGAGAGCCCGTTGTCGAGGCCCACGTCGGCGATGAGCCTCTCAACCTCGCGCACCGAGTCCTCGAGCCTTTCCTGGCCAAGGTTCACATACTCGTCTCGGAGGAACATTCCAATGTTCTTGAACTTGTCGGGGTTGCCGGCCATGGAGAAGCGCATGGTCTGGGGGGTCATGGCGGCGAGGCTCTCGCCATGGGTGGTGTTCGCGACCCCGCCGACCGAGTGGGCCAGGCCGTGGCAGACCGTGACGATGCCGACGGCGATCGAGAAGCCGCCAAGGGTGTTGGCGAAGGCCATGCCATTGCGGGCCTCGCGGTCCTTGCCGTCCTTGACGGCCCGGCGCAGGTACTTGCCGATGAGTCTGATGGCCTCTTCGCAGTACATGTCGGTGATGGGGGTGGCGAGGGTCGAGGTGTAGGCCTCTATGGAGTGGGCCAGGGCGTCGAAGCCGGTGGAGGCGGTGACCTTGGGGGGCATGGAAACCATGAGCTCGGGGTCGACGATGGCCACGCGGGCAAAGGTGTAGTCAGAGCCGATGCCCGGCTTCTCGAGGGTGGCCTTGTTGGTGATCACGGCCCACTGGGTCCCTTCGCTGCCTGTGCCCGAGGTCGTCGTGATGGCGACGATGGGCAGGGTCTTCGAGCTGATGCTGGCCTGGTTCGGTCCCATGCAGAAGTCCCAGATGGGCCTGTCGTGGCCGAGGGCGATGGCCATGCCCTTGGCCGCGTCGATGGCGCTGCCGCCGCCGAGGCCGATCATGACGTCGCAGCCGTTCTTCTTCGCGAAGGCGGCGCCGGCGTCTATCTCGGTGTGGAGCGGGTTGGGGGAGACGTCGCTGTACTCGGCCGAAGCCACGCCTGCGGCGGCAAGGACCTTTGCCAGGCGGTCGACGAGGCCCGTCTTCTTGAAGAGTTCGCCGGTCGTGACAATGAGGGCCTTCTTGCCGATGGCCTTCACCTCGTCGCCCGCGGCGGCGAGCTTGCCTTCGCCAAACACGAGTTTCACGGGAATGTAGAAGCTGAAGTCCTTGATCATATCCACCCTCCTAAATTGATCTTCCGGATTCCCTCTCGAAGGCCGCGGCGACGCCGCTGTTCCGGTTGAAACCGTCCTTCCTAGACCAGGTTCCGTGCTCTCTGATTCATTTTACAGGTAGTAGTACCATGCTATATTTCAACTGTCAATGATTATTCCACAGGTAAAATTGGTATATCAAATGCAGAATATATGGCTTCCATTTGGGCGCACAAAAAAAGGCCCCTCCGCGGGGAGGGGCCTAGTGTGACGAAGATTGTTGCTGGGCTTGTCGGGCGCTAGTAGACCTCGGGCTCCTTGGGAAGGCTCTCGACGATCCGGTTGAGCTTGTCGTCGAAGAACTTGCCCGTGTAGCCGATATCCTTGGAGACCCGGCGGGCGCATTCGAGGACGAGCTGCTCGAATATGGCCTTGCGGCCCTTGCCGAAGGTTGAGATCAGGCCGGTGATGCCCAGGCCGGCGACGGCCCTCTCGGAAACGTCGAAGACGGGGGCGCCGATGCAGAGGATGCCCGTCGTGTACTCCTCGTCGTCGTAGGCGAGGCCCGTCTTCCTCGTTTCCTCGAGGCTCTTAACCAGCTCGGTGCGCAGGAGGATGGTCTTTGGGGTGAGGGCCGGAAGCCGGGGCGGGAGGATCTCAAGGACCCTCTCCTCGGTCTCGAAGGCGAGGATCGCCTTGCCGAAGGCGCTCGGGTGGTAGTATACGAGGCTCCCCGGCACGACCCTGAGGTAGAATTCGACCTCGGGGCTGATCGTGTCCAGGACGAGGAGCTTTTCGCCCCGGGGGACTGACATCTGGACAGTCTCCTCGGTCTCCCGGCACAGCCACTCAAGGTGGACCCTGGCCCGCTGGCGGAGCTCGTAGCGTGTGTACAGGCTCATCCCCAGGGAAAAGACCTTGGTCCCGAGCTGGTAGCCGCCCGAGATGGGGTCCTGGGTCGTGTATTCGCGCTCGGTGAGACGCTTGAGGATGCGGAAGACGGAGTTGAGGGGGATCTTGAGGGCGCGGGAAAGCTCGGTCGCCCCGTAGGGCTGGGAGCTTTTGGCCATGTATTCGAGGACATCGAGGGTGCGGTCGACGGCGGGTGCTGAGTATTCCCGGGGTTCCTTTGTCTTCTTCTTGGGGCTGGCCAGGTCGTCCTCCTCGAGGTCGATCATTGTGGTATATGGAAATAAGGCTAGCCCATCGTCCTGCCTGAGGTCAAGTGGAGCCACCTTGTCCGCCCCTCCCCGCCTTGAGGGGCCCCTAGGGGCGGCCATTGTATTCGTCCAGGGCATCGAGCATGGCGACGATGTTGGCTACCGGGGTGTTCGCCTGGATGTTGTGTATGGTGTTGAAGACAAAGCCGCCCCCCGGGGCGAAGGTTTCGCAGACCGAGAGGACCTCGGCCCGGACCTGCTGGGGAGTCCCGAAGGGCAGGGTCCTCTGAGTGTCGACCCCGCCGCCCCAGAACACCATGCGCGAGCCGTAGCGCTCCTTGAGGAGCTTCGGGTCCATGCCGCTCGCCGTCCACTGGACGGGATTGATGACGTCAAAGCCCGATTCTATGAAAGCTTCCATAAAGGACTCGATCGCACCGCAGCAGTGCTTGAAGGTCCTCCAGGCCGTGTTCCCGTGGATCCAGTCGTTGACCTTGCGGTAGTAGGGCTTGTAAAGCTCGTTGAAGGTCCCAGGCGAGCAGAAGGTCGAGGTCTGGGTACCGAAGTCGGCTCCGCAGACCCATGCCACGTCCATGCCCTCGCCGATCCTGTCGTGGATCCGCTTGAGGTTCCCGATGGCAATATCGGTCTGGCGGGAGAAGATCTCGTGGAGGAGTTCGGGCCGGGCAATCGTGGAGATGTACCATTCCTCGATGTCCCTGATGCCCTTGGGAGCCTTCATCCATGGCGCCGGTACGCAGGCGATGTCGCCCAGACCAGAGCCGGGCACGACGCCAAGACTGGCGCGGCCCGAGGCGGCCTGTGCCTTGAGGCCCTGGACGAGGAAATCGAGCTCCTGCTCGCTCACCTGGCCGAACTCCTCGAGATTGTCCTCTGCTTTCAGCTTTTCCTCGACGATGGGCTCCTGCCGCATAAGGGCGTCGAAGTAGTAGCCACCCTTGGGCATGCGGGCGCTCGGAGGGACGGAAGTGTCGCCCTGGGGATAGGTGAATATGTCCCCCTGACTGTCCCTCGTCACGTGGAAGTCGCCCGGCACCAGGACCTCCAGGCCGTCCTCCATCCTGAACTCCTTCCAGCCCGCGCGAGGGATGCCAAAGAAGGAATACAGGGGGTTGAGGGCGTCGACGTCGACACCCATGGCCTGTTTGAGGTCCTCGTCGAGGCGTCCCATCATGGTGTAGGGCTCCTCGACGATGACCGGCTCCTTGGGCAGGCCGAAGTGGTCCCGAAGCTGGGCAATTACGCTCACGTGGATGGTCGTCTGGGCGCAGCCCCCGAAATCCACCGGGACCCTGTCTGCTTCCTTGTGATCGAGGGCGAGCCGTATCCTTTCTCTTCCGTTCATGGATCGATCTCCTTCCCATTTGATGGGTGGGTGTCCGCGGTCTCTTAGCCTGTCGAGCGAATTATAGCAAGTTCGGCGTTTCAGTCAACATATATTCGTTATATCAAATCTAACGACTGCCAGTAAAATATTCGTTGACAAAGTCCCAAACCTGCCCCACACTGCCCCCATGAGCTGGACGACTTGATCGACCAGCCTGTAGAACCAGGAGGTTCATCGTGGCAAAGACTGTGAAAGTTCTCTCGATTCTCCTCATCCTCTGCATCCTCGGAATGGGTGCAGTCGCCGCGCAGGTCCAGAACAAGAAGTTCTCCGGCCCGGCCGACCAGACCTACTACATGTGCACCTTCGTCTCGGGTGTGGAGTACTGGGTCGCCGCCTTCGAGGGCTTCAAGGACGCCGCCAGGCAGATGGGCGTGAAGGCCGTCTACCAGGGCACGACCGAGTACGATGGTCCCAAGCAGGTCACGGCCTTTGAGCAGATCATGACCAAGAAGCCGGCGGGCATCGCCCTTTCCCCGGTCGACGACGCGGCCTTCATCGAGCCCGTAAAGTCGGCGATGGCCAAGAAGATCCCCGTCGTCACCTTCGCCAGCGACACCAACACCGCCAAGGTCGGCTTCGTCACCTCCTCCAATGAGAAGGAAGGCGCTTTCGCCGCCCGCGCGATGGCCAAGGCCCTCGGCGGCAAGGGCAAGGTCATGGTCACCCGCAACACCCAGACCAACCACCAGATCCGCGTCAACACCTTCATCAAGACCCTCAAGGACGAGTTCCCCGGGATCGAGGTCGTGGCCGAGTACATGTCCCAGCAGGACGGGGCCAAGACCTACGCCGCGATCATGAGCGTCGCCCAGAAGAACCCCGACCTCGGCGGCATCTTCAGCCCCGAAGGCCCCTCGGGCCGCGCGGCCGCCCAGGCCTCGGTCGAGCTCGGCGGGAAGATCAAGGTCCTCTGCTGCGACATGGACGCCGCCATCCTCGAGATGATCCAGAAGGGTCAGATGATGGGCTCCATCCAGCCGAACGCCTACATGCAGGGCTACCTCAGCTTCATGATCCTCTATCTCACGAAGAACCAGATGGTCGATCCGCTCAACGGCGCCTCGGCCAAGGGTGACTTCCTCCTCAGCCTCCCCTACGTCGACAACGGCCTCGACCTGATCACCGCCGACAACGCCAAGTACTTCTACACGAACGACTGGCTCAAGAAGCGCGGATCCAAGCAGTTCGTCGGCTGGTGAGGCTGAACTACCGGCAAGCCGTCAACTAGAAGAAACCGCAGAGGCGCAGAGTCGCAGAGAGGGGAGGGAGACGAGATGAAAGAAGGGATGGAGAAGAAGAAATGATCGCCGCAGCATGTGGTGTCCTCCAACGATTTCCTTCGCTCGGCTCTTCTCTATCCCCTATTCCCTCTGCGTCTCTGCGTCTCTGCGGTTCATATTTCTCCTGCGGTTCGATTCTTTTGCATGAGGGGCGAAGACATGGCTAATCCGATTCTGGAAGTGCGCGGCATCCGCAAGCGGTTCTTCGCCACCCAGGCCCTCGACGGGGTCAGCATCTGTGTGGAGCCGGGCACGGTCCACGCAGTCGTCGGCGAGAACGGGGCGGGAAAATCGACCCTGATGAACGTCATCGGCGGGGTCTACCAGACGGACGAGGGCGAGATCTATCTCGAGGGCGAGAAGGTCTCGGTCCGCTCGCCCAACGACGCCCTCCAGCTCGGCATAGGCTTCGTCCACCAGGAGATAGCCCTCTGCCAGCACATAAGCGTCGCCGAGAACATCTTCATGCCGGCCATCAGGGGCGCCGGCCTCGTCGACTTCAAGGGCATCTTCGCCAAGACGGCGAAGCTCCTGGCCGATTTCGAGGCACACAGCCGCATCGATCCCCACCAGAAGGTGAGGGACCTGAGCATCTCCCAGCAGCAGGTCATCGAGATCGTCAAGGCCCTATCGGTCAACTGCAAGGTGATCATCTTCGACGAGCCCACCGCGGCCCTCACCGAGTCGGAGACCGAGGTCCTGTTCCGCATCATCGGGACCCTCAAGAAGAAGGGCATCGGAATCCTCTATATAAGCCACCGCCTCGCCGAGATCTACCGGGTGGCCGACATGGTGACGATCCTGCGCGATGGCCGCCTCATCGAGACAAGGGCCGTCGCCGATATCACGCAGGTCGAACTCGTCAACCGCATGGTCGGCCGCGACCTCAAGGACATCTACCCCGCCAAAGCCGTGGCCTCGGCGATGGGATGCGGCGCCGCCGCCACCGCGGGCCCGGCCACGGCCGAGCCGATCCTCGAGGTCTCAGGCCTCACACGCAAGGGCGAGTTCGAGGACGTGAGCTTCTCCCTGCGCCGCGGCGAGATCCTCGGCTTCGCGGGCCTGGTCGGCTCCGGCAGGACCGAGGTGGCGCGGGCCATCTGCGGCCTGAGCCGCAAGGACTCTGGCAGGGTCAGCCTCCTTGGCGAGGAGATCGAGCCTCGCGAGTACCGGGACGCCATTGCGAAGGGTCTTGTCTACCTGACCGAGAACCGCGCCCTCGAGGGTCTCTTCCTGGACCTCTCGATCGCCAAGAACATCTCGGTCATGGACCTCTCCCGGGTCGCGTCCGTCGGCCTCATCCAGGCGAAGGCCGAGTCGGGCCTCGCCGAGAAGTACTCAAGCGAGATGCAGATCAAGCTCGCCAGCGTGGGCCAGAAGGCGAACAGCCTCTCGGGCGGCAACCAGCAGAAGGTCCTCATCTCAAAGCTCCTCTCCGTGGCTCCCAAGGTCGTCATCATGGACGAGCCCACGAGGGGCATCGACATCGGGTCAAAGGCCCAGATATACCACCTCCTGCGCAAGCTCGCCAGCGAGGGGATCGGGGTCATCATGATCTCCTCCGAGCTGCCCGAGGTCATCGGGGTCTGCGACCGGGTGGCTGTCATGTACGAGGGCAGGATCTGCGGGATACTCGAGGGCGCAGACGTGAACGAGCGGTCCATCATCCAGATGGCATGCCTGAGCAGCGAAGAGCGCGAAACCGAAGGCACAGGAGCAGCGGTATGAATGCGAGCACTATCAAGGGCGCGGCCCCGGCCGACGCGAAGAGGGGCAGGGCAGGACGGCTCGGCGGAAAGGGCGGCTTCAGGGAGGGCACGACGATCCTCGTGATCCTGGGCCTCGGCCTGATCATGACCTTTCTCTCCCCCTACTTCCTCACGGTGGAGAACTTCAGGACCATGTTCATGAGCTTCGCCATCAACGGCATGGTCGTCATCGCCATGACATTGGCCCTCATCAGCGGGGGCATCGACCTCTCGGTCGGCGCCGTCATGGCCCTCGTGGGCATCGTGGTGGGGACCCTCTTCCTGAACCTCCACATGAACATCTGGCTGGCCGCAGCCATCGGCATCGGCCTGGGCCTCCTCATCGGGGCGATCAACGGCCTCTTCATCACGCGCATCGGCCTGTCGCCCTTCATTACGACATTGGGCATGATGCAGGTCGGCTACGGCGTCGCCTCGGTCGTGTCCCAGGGCATGCCCCTCCCGCTGCAGAGCCTGCCCGACGCCTTCAAGTTCATCGGACGCGGCATGATAGGCTCGACGGGGATGCCCTTCGTCATCCTTCTCTTCCTGGTCGTGGTTTTCGTCTTCGACTTCCTCTCCCGTAGGGCCACGATCATACGCAAGATCTACTACGTCGGCTCGAACGAGAAGTCGGCCCGCTTCTCGGGCATCAATGTCAACAAGGTGAGGATGGGAGTCTACATGCTCGTGGGTGCCCTCGCGGCCTTCGCCGGCATCCTCTCCATAGCCCGTTTCAACTCGGCGACGAACACCCTGGCGACGACGGTGAACATGGACGCGATCTCCGCGGCGGTCATCGGCGGGGCGAGCCTGAACGGAGGCGAGGGCACGATCTTCGGCTCTGTCCTGGGCATAGCCCTCCTCGCCCTCATCCAGACCTCGCTCAACCTGATGGACGTGGGACCCTACTGGCAGTCGCTGGTGACGGGCCTCGTCCTCCTAGTCGCCGTCTCCCTGGACTTCCTCTCGCACAGGAAGACCCGGTGAGCGGCTCACGCACGGCAGAATCAAAGGCAATGGAGGAAGCGAAATGAAAGGTTACTCGGGAGTCGTCCTTCACGTTGACTTGAGCACCGGGAAATTCGAGGAAGAGCGGCCGGCCGAGGCCTTCTACCGCAAGTACGTCGGCGGCGGGGCCATCGGCGCCTACTACCTCCTCACCATGATGAAGAGCGGCGTCGAGCCTTTGAGTCCGGACAACGTCCTCGTCTACTCCATAGGGCCGATCACCGGGGCTCCGGTCTCGGGCAACGCCCGGCACTGCGTGACCACCAAGTCCCCCCAGACTGGAGGCTTCGCCACCGGCGAGGCCGGAGGCTTCTGGGCGCCCGAGCTCCGTTTCGCGGGCTTCGACGCGATCGTCATAAAGGGAAGGTCGCCCAAGCCGGTCTACCTGTGGATCAAGGACGGCGCCTACGAGCTGCGCGACGCCACGGGCATCTGGGGCAAGGTCACGGGCGAGGCCCAGGACGCGATCCGGGCCGAGCTCAAGGACGAGAGGGTCAGGGTCTGCCTCATCGGGCCGGCCGGAGAGAAGCTCGTGCGCTTCGCCGGGATAGCCAACGAGCTCAAGCATTTCAACGGCCGCTCGGGTGTGGGGGCCGTCATGGGCTCGAAGAACCTCAAGGCCGTGGCCGTCAGGGGCACGCGCAAGCCCGAGTTCCACGACCCTGCCCGGCTCGCCGAGCTCGGGAAGCTCGGCGCCAAGCGCGTCGAGGAGAACGAGGGAGCGAACAACTGGAAGAAGTACGGCACGACCCTCAACGTGAGCTGGAACAGCGACCTGGGCGGCCTGCCCACCCGTAACTGGACAATGGGCCAGTTCGAGGGCGCCGACAAGCTCACGGCCGAGGTCTACCACGACACGATGATGGACGGCCCGGGCACCTGCTGGGCCTGCGCCCAGGCCTGCAAACGGGACATAAAGAAGGGAATCACCAGCCCCTGGATGATCGAGCCCCGCTACGGCGGCCCCGAGTACGAGAGCCTGGGCATGCTGGGCCCGAATTGCGGCGTGGGCGACATCATGGCCATCTCCAAGGCCAACGAGATAGCCAGCAAGTACGGGGCCGACACGATAGCCCTGGGCGGGGTCATCGGCTTTGTCATGGAATGCTTCGAGAAGGGGATCCTCGGCGAGAAGGACATCGGGATGAGCGCCAGTTTTGGCGACGCCGCCGCCGTCGTGAAGCTCGCCGAGATGACCGTGAAGCGCGAGGGCTTTGGCGACGCGATGGCCGAAGGCACCGCCCGACTGGCGCGCAAGCTCGGGCCGGCGGCGGAGCGGATATGCATGACCGTCAAGGACAAGGAGTTCCCCGCCCACATGCCCACCTCCAAGGGCATCATGGCCCTGGCCTACGCGGTGAACCCCTTCGGCCCCGACCATGTCTCCACCGAGCACGACGGCTGCCTGGTCGAGCCGGCCGACAACCTCAAGGCCTTCGGCTTCTACGAGAGCGTGCCCAACCCGGCCACCCTCGACTTCGAGAAGACCAAACTAATGTCGGTTTCGCAACGTTTCGTTAGCGGGATCGACACCATGTCGGTCTGCCAGTTCACCTTCCACACCTGGACGATCTACAACTTCGAGGAGTTCATGGATGCGGTCAACGCGGCGACGGGCTGGAATTACTCGCTCTATGAGTTTATGCTCCTTGGCGAACGCCGCATCAACATGATGAAGATGTTCAACAAGCGCGAGGGTTTCGAGGCCAAGGACGACGTCCTTCCCGAGCGGCTCTTCGAGGACGGCCTCGTCAACGAGGGCCGTGGCAAGGGCAGGAAGCTCGACAGGGCCAACTTCTTCGCGAGGCGCTCCGAGTACTACGCTCTCAACGGCTGGGACCCCGTGACCGGGGATCCGACCGAGGTTAAGCTCAAGGAGCTCGGCCTCGGCTGGCTCATGTAGCAAAACGAAGGGGCCTTTGGGCCGGGCTGTGGAAGATAACCGCAGAGGCGCGGAGATAGAGATTATTTAGGAGGTATCGATATGGCTAAGGTAAGGGTGGGTGTGGCCGGCTACGGCGTGATAGGACAGCGCCTCGCCGACGGCGTGGCCCTCCAGGGCGACATGGAGCTCGTCGGCGTGGCCGATGTCGCCCCGACCCTCTCGGTCCAGGCGCTCAAGGAGAAGGGCATGCCCTATGCCCTGTACTGCGCGGCCGACGAGAAGCGGGCCGATCTCGAGAAGGCGGGCATCCCCGTCACAGGCAGCATGGAAGACCTCGTGAAGAAGGTCGACGTCATGCTCGACGCGACGAGCGCCGGCGTGGGAGCCAGAAATAAGGAGCTCTACGCCAAGCACGGCAAGAAGGGCATCTTCCAGGGCGGGGAGAAGAACTCGGTGGCCGACGTCTTCTTCCACGGCTACGCGAACTACGAGAAGGGCCTGGGCGCCCAGTTCCTCAAGCTCACCTCCTGCAACACCACGGGCCTCATCAGGGCCGTCGACTGCGTCGACAGGCAGGTCGGGGTCGAGAAGGTCGCCATCACCATCATCCGCCGCGTCGCCGATCCGGGCGACTACCACAGGGGCCTCACCAACGCCCTCCAGATCGACCACGCGCCGAGCCACCAGGCCCTCGACCTCATGACGATCATGCCCCACATCGACGCGACGGGCATCCTGGTGCACACCCCCGTCACCCACGGCCACATCATCACGATCGTGATGACCACGAAGAAGGACATGTCGGTCGAGGCGGCCCTCGAGGCCTTCCGCAGCCACCCGCGCATCAGGGTCGTCACCATAGCCCAGGGCTTCCAGGGCAACGCCAGCTTCTTCCGCTATGCCCGCGACCTGGGCAATCCCCGCGGCGACATGTACGAGATCGGCCTCTGGGAGGACTCGATCGTGAAGTCGGGCAAGGACATCATGTTCGCGATAAACATCCCCCAGGAGTCGGTCACCATCCCCGAGAGCATCGACGGGATCAGGGCCTGCATGGGGATGCAGAGGGACCGTCTGGAAGGGACGGGCAAAACCAACGAGTACCTGGGGATAGGAAAATGGAAGGCCCACGCTTAAAGATCAGGCCGATGGCCGAGTTTGACCTGAGAGGGAAGACCGTCGTCTTCCGCCCCGACATCAACTCGCCCATCGATCCAAAGACCAAGAAGATCGTCAACACGAACCGCATCGAGAAGACGATCCCCACCCTCGAGGCCCTGCTGTCCGAGGGGGCGAGGGTCGCCCTCATCGCCCACCAGGGCGACACCCTCGACTACCAGAACCTCATCCCCCTGGCCGAGCACGCCCAGAAGCTCTCGGCACTGTCGGGGCGAAAGGTCGGCTACATCGACGACGTCTGCGGCCCGGCCGCCCTCGCCGCTGTGCGGGCCTTGAAGGACGGTGAGGCCGTCATCCTGGGCAATCTGCGCTATCTGGCCGAGGAGATCTCGACCTTCGAGACCGCTGTCAAGCTAAAGCCGGAGGGGATGCTCGACACCTGGCTCGTGCGGAGCCTCGCGCCGATAGCCGACTTTTACGTCAACGACGCCTTCGCCGCGGCCCACCGCAACGCGCCCTCGATGGTCGCCTTCCAGGAGCTCCGGCCCAGCGCGGGCGGGATACAGCTCATGGAGGAGTACACGGCCCTCAAGACCGTGATGGACAAGCCACGGAGGCCCTGCGTCTACGTCCTTGGCGGGGCCAAAATATCTGACGCCTTTGACATGATGCGCAAGGTCCTCGAGGACGGGGCAGCAGACGAGATCCTCGCCTCAGGCGTGACCGGTCTCGTGATGCATCTCGCGCGCGGGGTCGAGCTCGGCTCCACCACGAGGAAGTTCCTGGCCGACAAGGGCCTCGACCAGTTCATTCCCGAGGCCAAGGCCCTGCTGGAGAAGTGGGGCTCGAAGTACGTCCTCCCCCTCGACCTCGCCTACGAGGAGGATGGCAGGCGAGCCGAGCTCGATGTGCCCGAGCCGGGGCAGAGCGTGGCGAAGGACAAGGCCTTCCCCGACATTGGCAGGAAGACGATAGCGCGCTTCAAGGCCAGCCTCGCGAAGGCGGGCTCGGTCTTCGTCAACGGCCCCGCGGGCATGTACGAGGACGAGCGCTGGGAGCTGGGGACCAAGGAGATCTGGAACGCGATCGCCGACGCTCCGGGCTACACCGTCGTGGGCGGTGGCGACACGATCAGCGCCGCGACCAAGTTCACCGACCTTTCCAAGTACGGCTACGTCTGCACGGGGGGAGGGGCCATGGTGCGCTTCCTCGCGGGCAAGAAGCTGCCCCTGATCGACGCGATGGAGAAGGCCTACGACAGGAACCTGAAGGCGCCAGTGAGGCGCTAGGGGCCCAAAGGGCCGCAAGAGCGGATTCTAGGCCAACGAGGCGGGGGATGAGCCCCCGCCTCGTTTCTTTTCGCCCCCTCCCGGATCGCCCCCCTCGCCCCCTGTACTTATTCTGGCGATGGAGAAGTGCTAGGATCGGGGACCGAGGCACAAAGGTGAGAAACTTCGAATACCAGAACGGGACACGCGTCATCTTCGGCAAGGGGACCCAGACCCGCGTCGGAGCTGAGATGAGGAAGCTCGGCGGCCCCGTCCTCCTGCATCACGGCTCGAGCAGCATCAAGCGATCGGGCCTCTACGACGAGGTGAAGGCGAGCCTCGAGGCTGAGGGCCTCGAGCTCCTCGAGCTTGGAGGGGTCAAGCCCAATCCCCGGCTTTCCCTGGTCCGCCAGGGCATCGAGCTCTGCCGCAAGCACAAGATTGGCTCTGTCCTGGCCGTCGGCGGTGGCTCGGTCATCGACAGTGCCAAGGCCATCGCGGCGGGAGCTGTCTACGCCGGGGATGTCTGGGACTTCTACACGGGCAAGGCCCAGCCCGCGGCCAGCCTCCCTGTGGGTGTCGTCCTCACCTTGAGCGCGGCCGGCAGCGAGACCTCCATCTCCTCGGTGATCACCGACGAGGAGGGCTGGCACAAGCTCGCCTGCAACGCCCCGGCGATACGGCCCGTCTTCGCGATAATGAACCCCGAACTCTCGATGAGCCTGCCCCCCTACCAGGTGGCCTGCGGGGCCACCGACATCATGGCCCATGTCCTGGAACGCTACTTCACATCTGAGGCCGAGGTCGACCTCACCGACAGGCTCTGCGAGGCTACCCTCAAGACCGTGATCGCCGCCGTCACCAGGGCCCTGGCCGATCCACGCGACTACGCGCCCAGGGCCGAGCTCATGTGGGCCGGGTCCCTCGCCCACAACGGTCTCCTGGATACGGGACGCCTGGCAGACTGGGGCACCCACCGCATCGAGCACGAGCTCTCGGCGATCTACGACGTCGCCCACGGAGCCGGGCTCGCCGCCCTCTTCCCCTCCTGGATGCGCTTTGTCTACAAGGCAAACCTGGGCCGCTTCGTCCAGTTCGCGACGAGGGTCTGGGACGTCGATTCCTCGGGACAGCCTGAGGCTGTTGCCCTCGAAGGGATAAAACGCATGCGGGATTTCCTGGTCTCGATAGGGATGCCCGTCGACCTTGGCGGACTCGGCATCCCCGGCGACAGGCTTGAGGAGATGGCGACAAAGGCCATGCGTTTCGGTCCCCTTGGCAACCTGGTCAAGCTTGGCAGGGAAGAGGTCCTCGCGATACTCCATCTCGCCGCGCAGAAGGACTGGTAGGGAGCCTTAAGGCTCCAGCGTGATAGGCGGCATCGGGCCAGACAGGGTATCGTGGGTCCGCCCGGCTTCGGGGAAAGGAATGTGGATGAAGACCGACATAGCCGCACTGTTCGACGTAACTGACAAGATCGCCGTGATAACCGGGGGAGGGGGCGACCTCTGCTCAGTGATGGCCCGGGCCCTCGGCGATGCCGGGGCAAGGGTCGCGATACTCGACCTAAGGCTCGAGGCCGCCAAGGCCGTCGCCGATTCGATAAGCGCAGCGGGCGGCAAGGCCCTCGCCTACGCCTGCGACGTCCTCGACGCGAAAAGCCTCACCGCGGCCTACGACTCCCTGGTCTCAACCTGGGGCAAGCCCGACATCCTCATCAACGGGGCAGGGGGGAACGTGCCGAGCGGAAGCACCAAGGCCGAGTTCCTCGAGCGCGAGAAGCTCGGCGATCCCGAGCTCCGCGACTTCTTCTCCCTTGACTTCGAGGGGGTGCGCAAGACCTTCGACCTGAACTTCCTGGGGACCTTCCTGCCCACCAAGATCTTCGCGCGGGGCATGGTCGAGCAGGGCTCAGGCTGCATCCTCAACATAGCCTCCATGGGGGCCCTCACCCCCCTCACCCAGGTCGGCGCCTACTCGGCCGCAAAGGCGGCTGTCGCCAACTTCACGGCCTGGCTGGCCGTCCACTTCGCCCACACGGGCGTGAGGGTAAACGCCCTCGCCCCCGGCTTCCTGTTGACCGAGCAGCTCAAGTTCCTCCACGTGGACCAGGGCACGGGCGGCCCCACGCCCCGCGCGAAAAAGGTCATGGCCCACACGCCCATGGGACGCTATGGTGTTCCGGAGGAGCTCATAGGCGGAGTCCTCTACCTGGTCTCAGGCGCCTCGAGCTTTGTGTCGGGCATCGTGCTGCCCATCGACGGCGGCTTCTCGTCCTACAGCATCTAGTGGCAAAAGGGGGCAGGCGATGAACGGAAGACAGAGGCTACTCGGCGCCATCGCTGGGGAGAAGACCGATACCCTGCCCCACATCCCCATATCGATGATGATCGCTGCGCGCGAGGTGGGCGCGAGCTACGGCGAGTACATCGCCAAGGCCGAGGTGCACGCGCGCGGCCAGATGGCCTTCGCCGAGAAGTGGGACATCGACCAGGTCTCGGGCATCACCTGCCCCACGACCGAGGCTGCCGACTTGGGCGCCGCCGTCATCTACTACGAGGACCAGCCTCCGGCCATAGACGAGGAGCACGCCCTCCTCGCCGACAAGACCCGCCTCCTGGGCCTCAAGCCCATCGCCCCCGGCCGCCGCATGACAAACAGGCTCGACACCCTGCGTCTCATGAAACAGGGCGTGGGGAAGGAGAAGGTGATCGAGGGCTGGGTAGAGGGACCCGTGGCCGAGGCCTGCGACCTGCGCGGCATCAACCGTGTCATGCTCGATTTCTTCGACGATCCGGCCTTTCTTGGCGAGCTCTTCTCCTTTGTCTACGAGAACGCCATGGCCTTCGCCTTGCTGCAGAAGCAGGCCGGGGCCGATGTCGTGGGCGTGGGCGACGCGGCCAGTTCCCTCATCGGGCCTGGGCTCTACCGCGGGCAGGTGCAAAAGTGGCAGAAGAAGTACGTCGATGCCCTCCACTCCATGGGGCTCAAGGTGAGGCTCCATATCTGCGGCAACATCGGCTCGATCCTGCCCTTCCTCAAAGATGTGGGCCCCGACATCCTCGACCTCGACTCGATGGTCAGCGTGGCAGAGGCCCGCCTCCACCTGGGCTCAGGACTTCTCCTCTCGGGCAATGTCGACCCCGTGCGCGTCATGCGAAACGGGACAGGGGCCGAGGTCGAGGCTGCCTTCGCGACTTGCTACTCCGATGCGGGGCACGCGATGTACGCCGTAAACGCAGGCTGCGAGCTGCCCAGGGACACCCCGGTCCCGAACCTCGAGGCCATGAGGAGCTTCGCCCGCCGCCCGCATTGACCGTGGGCCCGTCCTCTCCTAGACTGTAGCCATTACAAAGCCACAAGAAGGGCTGTAGTAGGTGCTTGGATGAGAACCGCATATCGCTTCGGCATCTTCCTCCTCTCGTGGATCGGAGCCTTGGGAGCCACGGCGGTGGCCGCCCTCGTGCTCTTCGACCTCGTCGATCTCGGCGAGGGGACCGACATGAGGCTTGCCATCGTCGTCGGCCTAGCCCTCGGCTCGGGACTCCTCTCCTTCCTTGTCGCCCGCGGGGCTACCCCGCCGGGCGAAGTGCGCGAGGACTGGGCCGAGGCCGAGGTCCCAGCGGCAGGAGACAGCGCCGGCGAGGATGCGGCGCCCGGCTCCCTGCCTGCGGCCGAGTCGGAAAGCCTTTCTGCCGCCCTGAACGAGCTCAAGGATATCCAGGACGGCAAGCGCCTCGAGCTCAAGATGTCCGGCCGCATCCAGCGCCGCGTCGTGCCCAGGACCGAGGAGCTTCCCACGAGGCCCGAGATCAGCTTCAACGCTCTCTACGCCCCGGCAGAGAACACGGGCGGCGACATCTTCGACGT
The DNA here is from genome assembly GCA_025356015.1 of Spirochaetaceae bacterium. Lineage (GTDB taxonomy): Bacteria > Spirochaetota > Spirochaetia > Treponematales > Rectinemataceae > JANXYO01. The sequence continues at coordinate 7,128 of JANXYO010000069.1, read as the reverse complement.
CGTGCGCGCCGGCAAGAACGGCTACGCCCTCCTCGCGGCCGATGTCTCTGGCCGCGGCGTCCCCGTGGCCCTCCTCTCGGCCCTCATCAAGAACGCCTTCCGCAGCAGGGCCGCCTGGGGCATCGACCCGGCCACGGCCCTCGGGGAGATCAACGCCGAGCTCGTCCCCGTCATCGGCGGCTCAGACCATTACGCCTCGGCCTTCTACGGCTTCCTCAACCTCGAGACCGGTGCCCTTAGCTACGCCGTCGCCGGCCACCCCGCCTGCATGCTCCTTCACAGGCGCGGCTGCGTGATAGAGGACCTCGCCGGTAGCGATCCGGCCCTCGGCGTGATCGAGGGGACGATATTCAGCGCCAAGGACGCCCTACTCGAGGAAGGCGACCGCATCCTCTTGTTCACCGACGGAGTGACGGGAGCCCGCAACTACCAGGGCGAGACCTTTGGCCGCGACCGGCTGGCAGACGTCTTCGTGGGCTGCAAGGATGACAATCTCTCTGCCCTCACCGGGGCCATCCTCTCCGGCATCAACGACTTCACCATCGGTTCCCCCCATGCCGACGATGTCGTGGCCCTGGCCTGCGAGTTCCGCTCCTTCGCCAGGGACGAGAGCTTCAACCGCCACACCCTGGGCGAGGAGGAGGACTACCTGAGCCTCTCGAGGCGTGGGGCCGAGCTCGCCGCAGCCGGCAAGATCGAGGAGGCCATCAGGGTCTACGAGCGTGTCCTGAGGTTCGAGCCCGAGGACGCGAGGGCGATCAACAACATCGGCACCCTCTTCTGGCGCCTTGGCCGCAAGGACATGGCCGCCACGCGCTTCAGGGAGGCGGCGAGGCTCGATCCAAACGACCCGCGTATAGTGAGGAACCTGAGCCTGGTGGAGAAGATCGCGGCTAGGGATGAGGGTGGGGTGGGGTGAGGGATAACATTTGTTCCAATTAAAAATAGTGGAGAACTGAATAGCCGGGACCGAAAATCTCATGGTTTTGGGGAGCGAAAATGTCTGGAAAGACCTTAAGCGAAATAAACTCGAGACCGTGATCGCACGAATTGATTTTGTAAAATCGCATGCGATAAACGCAAACGTAATGCTCATCACATACAACAAATATCTGAACTATCGGTCTCTGAAGACTGATTTTGTCGAAGTGGCAAAGAATATATTCGAGGACCATGAGAAGGAGTGGCGGCTTCTCGTCGGAGATCCCTCGCCGCATGTCAAACATGGCTGCTCGCATCTCTGACATGAGAAAAGCCCTGTCTGAGATGGCTCGAGGCATGTTTGACATGGCTCGCCGAATCTTTTACATGGCTCGTCCTATCCCAAACATGGCTCGCCCCATCTTCGATATGCGATTTTGGATGTCTGGGATGCCAGCTTTCCGCTGACTGGCCCTGCCCGCTCAGGGGGCCCCGACGGAGCACGAGGGCGTATCTAAAAACGGAGGTAGCAAATGCGATCAAAAAACCATGAGAAACGATCCTGGTTGGGGAATGGCGGGGTGGGGCTTGCGGCCTCGGGAGCGTGGCGGGCGGCCCGCCTTGGTCTTGCTGGCCTGGCTCTTTGCCTGGGTTTGGGCGCCCACGCCCAGGCCATCGTGGCCACGGGGACGGCCCCGAGCCTCAGCACACTGAGCTGGCTCTGCTCTTCCCCAACACCAGCACCTATCTCGCCGTGACCCTGCCAAGGGCCGATTTTTCAGCCCTGGTCGCCTCTCTTCCTAGCCAGTTCAGGTCGGACCTTGAGATCCTGCCGACTAACCACATAAAGCTCGACCGGATCGAGGGCGGAGGTGAAGAGGTCGCGGCGAGGGTCGCGTACTACCACCAGATGCTGGGCAGCGCCGAGGGTCTTTGTCTCGCCGAGATGGCGGGCCTGGCCGGGGGCCTTGCCCAGAAGCGGGAACCTCCCATCCTCCTCCACGAGATGGGCTCGCTCGCCTCCACCTGGCCCTCCTCGCCAGACCCCGACCTCGCGCGGACCCGGGCCCTCATCCTCGCCCTGTCTGTCCTCAGCGATTCCCTGCGCGAGGGCGGAGCCTCGGGTACCTGGATCGGCAGGGAGAAGCTCGCGGCCGCCCTCCTCGATCCAGGCACGAGGGCATTCTTCCTCGGCCTCGTCCACGAGCGGATCAAGGTCCGTGCCCTCGACAGCTCCCAGGCCGAGGCCTTCGCCGCGGCCTTCGAAAGGGTACAGACAGGCTCGGCCATCCTGGTGGCCTCGCTCTCCATGGTCGACATCGGAGCCGTGGCTGCCTTCCGCCTCGGCGACCAAAGCTCAGAGATGGCAAGCTTCGACCTCAGGGACATCGTCTCCTCCGGCCTCATGCTGGTCTTCGCCCTGGGTGACTCCCCGGTCTCGGCGGGTTTCGGGCTGAGGATCGGGCCGAGCCTGAGCGGGGTCTCCTCCCAAGCGGCCCAGGTCTCGGGGACCAAGCCCCACCAGCTTCTAGGCTTCGTCGGCTTCGACATACCGATCCTTCCCCTCTATGCGCGGAGATAGGGATATCGAGGTATCGCCCCTGTCCCGCTGAGAAGGCGCCGTAGAACCCGCGGGCCCTGTGGTGCTATCATGGGCCGTGCCGACAAGAGACGTGCCATGAGCCTCGACATCCCAAGCCTCGCCCTGATGCAGGGCCTCATGTTCGCGACCCAGGTCCTGGTCCTGGGCCTGCAGTACGCCCTGAACAGGTCCTACAAGGCGCCGGGGCAATGGGTGGCGGGGGCCGCGCTGATGGCCCTCGGCGTCATCCTCATGCCCCTGGTGATGGTGAAGTCCCTCCAGCTTCTCGCACTGTTCTCGAACCCGCTCTACGTGCTGGGTCTCTTCTTCATCCACGTCGGCATCGTCAGCTTCCTGGGCGGCAGACCTTCCATCGCCTTTCTCGCCGCCCTCTACTCCGCCTTCCTCCTGGCCTACCTAGGTCTCATTTTCGTGGACTTTGACCTGGGCCCGCGCACGGTTGTGCTCAACGCTGTCATGGCAGTGGTCTCGCTCATGATCGCGCGCGACCTTTTCGTGCGCGGGCGGGGGGACATCTACGGCTCGGCCCGCTTCGTCGCCATTGTCTTTCTCGTGAACGCTGGCCTTTCGCTCTTCCGCGGATTCGATGCCCTCGGCCTGCCGGCGCACTCGGGCTACGAGGCCCAGGCCGGGATGCTCCGCTTCGCCTTTGTGTACCCGGCCGTACTGAGCACCCTGTGGACCTTCGGCTTTGTCATCATGCTCAACCAGAGGCTTAACGAGAAGGTCGCCGAGCTCGCGCGGCAGCTCGAGAGGGAGAGGAACGCGGCCCTCCAGGATTCGGTCACCGACAGCCTCACCGGCCTGCCCAACAGAAGGCGCTTCGACGAGACCCTCGCCACCGAGTTCCGCAGGCTCAGGCGGAACCACGCCTGGCTCTCGGTCATCATGGCCGACATAGATCTCTTCAAGGACTTCAACGACGCCCACGGCCATCCCGCTGGTGATGAGTGCCTCAGGCGCATCGGCGGTCTCTTTGCCAGCCTGGTCGGGCGCGCGCCCGATCTCGCCGCGCGTTATGGCGGAGAGGAGTTCGCCTTCATCCTGCCCGAGACCGACCTTGAGGGAGCGCTGATCCTCGCGGAGCGGATAAGGGCGGCGGTCGAGGGCCTCGCCATCCCCTATGCCGGCTCGGCCCTTCCCCTGCGGGTCACCGTGAGCCTGGGGCTCGCGTCCCAGGCGATCACCGAGACGGAAACGCAGGAGCGCATCGTGCGGCTCGCCGACGAGGCCCTCTACAAGGCGAAGAGGGCGGGGCGCAACAGGGTCGAGGTCGCAGGCTCGTCCTAAAGTGCCCGGCCCTCTTTAGCCGAATTAGGGGTGATGGAGCCTGGCCATCATGATGCCCGCAATGGATGGCTATGCAGTCTGCGAGAGGCTCAAGGCCAGGCCCGAGACCGCCGGGATCCCTGTCATCTTCGTCACAGCCATGGACGATTTGACTGCATCACCAAGCCGATCAGCCCCACAATCGTGCTGCAGCGGGTCAGGACCCACCTCGAGCTCCTGGCCGCCCACCGCAGGGTCGAAGCGAACTGTGCGTGGGCATCCCCGTCCTCGACAAGCAGCACGAAAACCTCGTGGGCATCCTCAACAAGCTTCACGCCTCCATCTGCACTTCGCCCACGAGGAGTACTATTTCAGGCAGCTCCACGCCTGCGACGAGGATGGCCACGAGCTCAGGCACAAGGAGTTCGCCAGCTACATCGCAGACGCCAAGCTGGCCCTGGTCGAGAGGGACTCCGTCGAGTCGACCCAGCTTTTCTACTTCCTCGCCTCCTGGCTCATGCGGCACATACGCGACGAGGACAGGGTCCTCGCCCGCTTCCGGCACCTCCTGCACGACCAGGGGCCGGCGCTTGGCAACTGCCGTGAGGCGAACTAGGATGGCAGGGGACGGGAGGGCCGCATGGGCAGGTATCACATGGCCTGGGCCTCGGGCGGATCATCATGGACGATCTCATGGCCTACATCCATTCCCACATGAAGCGGAACCTGGCCGTGGGCCTCCTCTGCGTGAAGGGGAAGGAGGGCTTTTACGAGAAGTACGGCTTTGTGAGAAGGCCAACCGAGAATTACGGCGCGGGGATGATCAGGGAATACGGGGAAGACCCGGAACGGGAATAGAAGGAGCATATCAAAATGGGCCTAGTGGTGAGGAAGATGGAAAGGGCAGACGCCGAGGGCTTCCGCGCCTGTCTCGACTCGGTCGCGAGGGAGGGGCGTTATCTGGCCAAGGAAGCGGCCCCCACGCTGGAGAGGATCCAGGCCTTCGTCGACGACACGGTGAGCAACAACCTACCCCAGTTCGTCGCGATCGAGGACGGGCTTGTCGTTGGCTGGTGCGACGCCATCCCCTACCAGACCAAGTCCCTAAGCCACAGGGCCGAGCTCGGCATGGGCGTCCTCAAGGGGCACCGGGGAAAGGGCATCGGCGAGGGCCTCGTTCTCGCCACAATCGAGCACGCGAGGACGATCGGGATCAAGAGGATCGACCTCGAGGTGAGGGCCGACAACGTGGCGGCCATCGCCCTCTACCTGAAGACGGGCTTCCGGGAGTACGGGCGCAAGGCCAAAGCCATCTTCCTCGAGGGTGAGTACCACGACCTCATCGTGATGGAGCACCTGGACTTCGGCCCCTGAGGGCCAGTGGCCGGACCAGCTCTCCTAGACTGCCTTCTTCTTCCCGTGGGTATTCCTGAAGAGCACAGTCCCGATGATCATCACCGCGATCCCACCGTAGGTCACACCTGATATCGAGCCGCCCACCCAGGCGTATCTGATCATTGGCCCCAGGTCCTCGGGGACGCTCACGAAGGTCTTCCTGTAGAACTCGGGGCTCAAGACCGAGAGCAGGATGGCTATGATTCCCCCCATCACCCAGAGAGAGACCGCGGCGAGACCCATGAGGCCGAGCCAACGCAGGGTCGCGGCGATGCCCAGCTCCGCCCTGTTGGAGATTATGTAGACGCAGCAGAACAGCAGCGCGAAGAGGATGCCCTGGATGAGGCCCTCGTAGATCCCCTGGGCGACGGTCGCCTAGATGATGCCGCGGACGTTCTCCCAGTGCATCACCTTGACGAAGTACTCTGAGCTGGCCAGGGCGTTCACGAGGTTGGTGACAAGGCCGATGAGGGCCGGCAGGAAGAGGCAGGCGAGGAAGATGACGATGATTCTTATTGATCGCTGCATCGCGTTTCTCCTTGGGTTCCAGGAGCTGTACTTTCATTCCACCACATGTGTAGCCTAAGCCCCGGGCTGGAGACAAGCCTCGGCGCGCAGGAGGAGGAGGGCCCTGGCGGGGCCGTTCTGGGCGAGCTCGGCAGCGCGAGCGAACTCGGCGGCGGCTTCGCCCGACCTGCCCAGCTTGAAGAGCAGGTCCCCGCGGGCGCTCGGCAGCCAGTGGTAGCCCGTGAGGGCGCCATCGCCCACTAGGCCGTCGATGATATCGAGGCCGGCCTGGTGGCCATAGGCCATGCCCACGGCGACGGTCCTGTTGAGCTCGACCACGGGCGAGGGCGCGACCTGGGAAAGGGCGTCGTAGAGGGCGGCGATCCTGGCCCAGTCGGTGTCGGTGGCAAACAGGGCCCGGGCGTGGCAGGCCGCGATCTCGGCCTGGAGCGCGTAGGGGCCGAGGGCGGCGGGGGAGGGGAGGGCTTGCGCCGCAGCCGCTTCGGCCTTGGAGAGGGCCGCGATGCCGCGCCTGATCAGGAGCTGGTCCCAGCGCGATCGGTCCTGGTCGAGGAGGAGGACCGGCTCCCTTGTTGGACCGACGCGGGCCGGGATGCGCGATGCCTGCAGCTCCATGAGGGCGGCGAGGCCGTGGACCTCGGAATACCCGCCCATGAGGCCCTTGAGGATCCGTCCCAGGCGCAGCGCTTCCTCGCACAGCGCAGGCCGTATCAGCTCCTCGCCGGAACTTGCGGCGTAGCCCTCGTTGAAGATCAGGTAGATCACCTCGAGCACCGAGGAGAGCCTCGCAGGCAGCTCCTCGCCCCGGGGAGTCTCGAAGGGGACCCTGGCCTCTGCAAGGCTCTGCTTCGCGCGCACGATGCGCTGGGCCATTGTCGTTTCCTGGACGAGGTAGGCGCGCGCGATCTCGCCAGTCGAGAGGCCGCCCAGGACCTTGAGGGTCAGGGCCACCCGGGCCTCGTTGGAGAGCACCGGGTGGCAGACCGCGAATGCGAGGCTTAGCATCTCGTCGTCGATGTCGCGGTCGAGGGACTCGTCGAAATCGGGAAGCGCCACACCGAGGCCCTCTCCGGCCTCCCTGCCGTACTCCTCGAGCTTCTGAGCGAGCCGCTTGTCGCGGCGCATGCGGTCGATGGCGCGGTTCCTCGCCGTCGCCATGAGCCATGCACCCGGCCTGTCCGGGACACCCGAGCGGGGCCAGGTCTCGAGGGCCGCCACAAGGGCGTCCTGGGCGAGGTCCTCGGCCAGGACGAGATCGCGCACCACGCGGGCGAGATGCGCGATCAGGGCGGCCGACTCGATGCGCCAGACCGCCTCGATCGTGGACCGGAGCTCAGCCACGCCTGCGTTCCGACTCGGCGCGAAGCCCTTCCTCCTTTGCGCGCAGCTCGGGCGTCAGGGCCTCGCCGAAG
>JANXYO010000011.1 GCA_025356015.1 Spirochaetaceae bacterium | reverse complement strand
GGCCGGTCGCGGCCAGGCCGGCTATGGTCCTTCCGTGGAAGGAGCCCCAGAGCGCCACGATCGTGGTCCTGGCCGGGCTCTTTGCGGAGCCGGACTTCCGCGCGATCTTCATCGCCCCCTCGTTGGCCTCTGCCCCGGAGTTGCACAGGAATACCCGGTCGTATCCGGTCGCCTGGCAGAGCTCCAAGGCGAGGGCGAGGGCCTCGGGCGTCTGGAAGTAGTTGGAGACGTGGATGAGGCGGGAGGCCTGCTCGGCTATCGCCGCGACCAGAGCGGGATGGGCGTGGCCGAGGGAATTGACCCCGATTCCCGCCGAGAAGTCGATGTATTCCCTGCCGCCGGAGTCGCTCACCCTTGAGCCCGAGCCCTTGGCGAGGACGAGGCCGGTGCGCTTGTAGGTGTCCATGAAGAAGTCGTTCATCTGATCATCGTCCCCTTGCCGCGTTCCGAGAATACCTCGAGGAGGAGGGCGTGCGGCGACCTTCCGTCTATGATGTGGGCGCTCCCCACCCCGCCCTCGACGGCGCGGACGCAGGAGCGGAGCTTCGGGATCATGCCCTTTGAGACTATTCCGCCCGCGATGTATCCGTCCAGCTCGCCCCGGGCGATCTCCCGGATGAGGCTCCCCTCGTCCTTGAGATCTCGCAGGATTCCCGGAACGTCGGTGAGGAGGAGGAGCCGCTCGGCTCCCAGGGCGAGGGCGATCTCGGCGGCCGCGGTGTCGGCGTTCACGTTGTAGACCTCGGCCTCGCCGGGTATGCCCGCGGCGACGGTCGCGACGACGGGGATGAGGCCGGCCGCGAGGGCCGCGTCGATGCCTTCAGTCTCGACTCCGACGATCTCTCCCACCAAGCCAAGGTCGGGGCCCGAGTCGAGCCTGCGCGCCCTAAGGAGGCCTGCGTCGAGGCCGCAGAGTCCGATCGCCTTCCCGCCACGTCTCTGGATCAGGGCCACGATGCCCTTGTTGACCTTGCCCGCGAGGACCATCTGGACGATCTCCATGGTCTCCTCGTCGGTGTGGCGCAGGCCACCGACAAAGACCGGCTCCTTGCCAAGCCGTCTGAGCATGGCGTCGATCTCGGGGCCCCCGCCGTGGACGAGGACCGTCCTTATGCCGACCGCGCCCATGAGGATGAGGTCGTCGGCTAGGGCGACGCGCGCGGCCTCCTCGGTCATGGCGGCCCCGCCGTACTTCACGACCACGGTCTTGCCCGCGAGGGCCCTGATGAAGGGCAGGGCTCCGGAGAGGATCTTCGCCCTTTCGGCTTCCTGGCTGTCCATCGCTGCCACCTTTGCCCTAGGTCCTGTAGTCGCCGTTGATGCGGACGTACTCATAGCCTAGGTCGCAGCCCCAGGCCGTGGCCGCGCCCTCGCCCATGCCCATCTCAACGAGGATCGTGACCTCCTCCTCGCCGAGGACCCTCTTGGCCAGGTCCTCGCTGAAGGCTATGCCCGCGCCCTTGCGGCAGACATCGATCCGGCCGCGGGAGCTGGCGAAGGCAAGGTCGACCCGGTCGGGGTCGAAGGAGGAATCGGAGTAGCCAAGGGCGCAGAGCACGCGGCCCCAGTTCGCGTCGGCTCCGAACAGGGCCGTCTTCACCAGGCTCGAGCGGATCACTCCCTTGGCCAGGGCCTCGGCCCGCTCCTCGCTGCCAGCCCCGCTGACCACGCACTCGACGAGCTTGGTCGCGCCCTCCCCGTCGCGGGCGATCCTGCGGGCCAGCTCGGTGTTGAGCTCGTCAAGGGCCGTCGAGAAGGCGGAGAAGTCCGGGCCCCGCTTGTCGATGGGGGCGTTGCCCGCCCTGCCGTTGGCCAGGATCACGACCATGTCGTTGGTGCTCGTGTCGCCGTCGACGCTGACGCGGTTGTAGCTCCGGCGCACGCTCGCGGCGAGGGCCTCCTGGAGGAGCCCGCTCGATATCGCGCAGTCTGTCGTGAGGAAGGAGAGCATGGTGGCCATGTTGGGGTGGATCATCCCCGAGCCCTTGGCCATCGCTCCGATGCTGACCTTCCTCCCGCCGAGCTCGAAGGATATCGCCGCCTCCTTCTTCCTCGTATCGGTCGTCATGATCGCCTCCTGGGCCTCGGTTCCGCCTCCGCGGGAGAGGGCGGCGACCAGGCCGTCCATGCCCGCCTCGATCACGGACAGGTTGAGCCCAACTCCGATGACTCCGGTCGAGGCGACGACCACGTCCTCGTTCCTGAGACCGAGCCGAGAGGCGGCCAGCTCGGCCATCCTGCGCGCGACCGCGATCCCGGCCTCACCGGTGCAGGCGTTCGCGTTGCCGGAGTTGGCTATGATGGCCTGGGCATGGCCGTCGGCGAGGTGCTCCCTGGTGACGACCAGGGGCTGGCCCACGACGCGGTTGGTCGTGTAGCAGGCGGCCGCGGCGCAGGGACTTTCCGAGTACACAAGGGCGAGGTCACGCTTCTCGGAGCTTTTCTTGATGCCGCAGCGCACTCCCGCCGCGAGGAATCCCAAGGGAGCGGTCACTCCGCCCGATACTATTCTCATCCTGTTCCTGCTCCTTGCCCCGTGCGGCCCTAGAAGGCCGGGGGCATCATCGATATGCCCGCGCCCTCGTCGAATCCCATCGCGATGTTCATGTTCTGGATCGCCTGGCCGGCCGCGCCCTTGACCATGTTGTCGATCGCGGAGACGACGATGGCCGTCCTCCCGTCGGAGCCGAGGTGGACCGAGATGTCGCAGTAGTTCGAGAGCCTCACATTCCTGTTCGTGGCGACCATGCCCTCGGCTAGCACGCGCACGAAGCTCTCTTTCGCGTAGAACTCGGCGTAGGCCGAGCGGAGCCTCTCGAGCTCCACATGCTCGACAAGGCGGAAGTAGATCGTCGCGACGATGCCGCGGCCCATGGACGCGAGGTGGGGTGTGAAGATGGCCGAGACCGGAGACCTTGCCATCGAGGAGAGCACGGCCGCGATCTCCGGAGTGTGGCGGTGGCTGCCGATCTTGTAGGGCAGCAAGGAGTCGGCCACCTCGGCGTAGTGGGTGGAGCGCGTCGGCTCCCGGCCGGCTCCGGTGACGCCGGACTTCGCGTCGATGATGATGCCGTCGTGCGCGGCGTAGCCGAGGCGAAGCGCCGGGAAGAGGCCCAAGGCCGAGGCGGTCGGATAGCAGCCGGGATTGCCGATAATCCGGGCCTTGGCGATGAGCTCCCTATTGAGCTCGGGCAGGCCGTAGACCGAGCTCGCATGGAGCTCAGGATGGGAATAGGCCCTGCCGTACCAGGTGGAATAGGAGCCCTCGTCCTCGCCGAAGCGGAAGTCGGCCGAGAGGTCGATGAAGAGCTTGCCTGTACGCGCGCATTCTGCGGCGATCTCCTCGGCATGGCCGTGGGGCAGGGAGGCGAAGACGACGCTTGAGCGCTCGATCACCTCGGCCTTGTCCACGAGGCGGACCGAGGGGAAGGCCCCGGAGAGGTTCGGATAGATCCTCTCCATCTCCTCGCCGATCGAGCTCGACGAGCCGAGGCTGATGGATGAGACCTCGGGGTGGGATACAAGGAGCCTCGCGAGCTCGGCTCCCGCATATCCAGTCGCTCCGACCACGCCACAGCTGATCATCGGCATCCTCCCTAAGTCAGCGCGATCCGACCCATGGGTTGCGGCGCACGCGCGGTGGCACGCGATGCGCGAGCCTCGGGGCGCCGATGGACTGCGCCCTTTGGGATTCGCTTCCCCATTCCCGGTCCCCGATATTCATGTTTATGCGGAATATGTCAGAAATCCACCCTTGTGTCAACGGTTTGTGCATATTCATGCACCTTCTCCCCATATTGATCCGCTCTGGCGCCTCCCTTCTTCACTTGACGATCTTTCGGCCTAAAGCGTAGTCTTCCACCTCATGGACGATCTCTACGACGTATTCGAGGCCAACTACGGGCTCCTTCCCTCTGGCCACATACGCTCGCCGCTGCGCATCTGCCCCCTCGGCGCCCACGTCGACCACCAGCACGGACTTGTGACGGGCATGGCCCTCGATGTGAATGTCGACCTCGTCTACGTGCCCGACAACGAGGGCTTCGTGCGGATTCAGAGCCTGGATTTCCCCGACGAGGAATACTTCCACCTCGACCGCGTGCCGGAAATGCTGCCTGGCTCCTGGGGCAACTACATCCGTGGGGCCGTCCTCTCGCTCTCGCGCGAGCACAAGCTCAAGCGCGGCTTCAAGGCGATCGTGCGAGGCAAGCTTCCCATGGGGGGCCTCTCGTCCTCGGCGGCCGTCACGACCGCCTACCTCCTTGCTCTCTGCGATGTCAACGGGATCGAGCGGACGAAGGAAGAGCTCATCAGCCTGAGCCACTGGGTCGAGAAGGTTTTCATAGGCCTGAACAACGGCATCCTCGACCAGTCGGCGAACGTCCTCTCGAGGGACGGCTTCCTCATGTACATGGACTGCAAGACAGGCGAATACGAACTGGTGGAGAAAAGCCCCTCGATGCCCTCCTTCGAGGTCGCCATCGTGAACTCGGGCTTCACCAAGGCCCTCATCGGCACCGACTACAACAACAGGGTCGATGAGTGCAAGATCGCGGCAAGCGTCCTCGAGGAGCTCGTCCACGGCAGGATCTCCACCTACAGGGATGCCCGGCTGCGCAACATCGAGGACGCCGACTGGGAGCGCTACGGCGGCGAGCTCCCGGGCCGTTTCCGCCGAAGGGCCAAGCACTTCTTCACGGAGAATGACCGCGTGCGAAGGGGGGTCGAGGCCTGGAGGGAGGGCGACATCGCGGCCTTCGGGCAGCTCATGATGGCCTCGGGCGACTCCTCGGTGCATGACTACGAGTGCGGCTGCCCCGAGCTCATCACCATCTTCGAGACCCTCAAGACCGTGAAGGGAGTCCACGGAGCCCGCTTCAGCGGCGCCGGCTACCGGGGCTGCTGCATCGCCCTCATCGATCCCGCCTGCAGGGAGGAGCTCTCCCGGAAGGTCGCCGCGGTCTATCCTGTCAGGCACCCGGAGTACGCGGACAAGTACCACGTCCACTTCTGCAAGACGGCCGACGGTGCCTCCTTCGTATCCTGCTGCGGCGACGGGGCCGCGCGATCTTGAAGTGCGTCCTCCTCGCCGCGGGCTACGCGACCCGGCTCTACCCCCTCACGCGGGATTTCCCCAAAAGCCTCCTTGAGGTCGCCGGGAAGACCATCCTCGAGCGCATCATCGAGAAGATAGAGAACTGCCACGACATAGATGAGATCGTCCTGGTCACAAACGCCAGGTTCCACGCCCAGTTCGCGGACTTCGCCTTCGCGCGCGCCGCCAGGGGCGCCCACCCGGAGCTCAGCGTCATCGACGACGGGAGCACCGACAACGACAAGCGCCTTGGAGCCCTGGCCGACCTCGCCCTCGCTGTCGATGCCGCGGGAATCCGCGAGGACCTCATGGTCCTCGCCGGAGACAACCTCTTCAGCTTCGAGCTTTCGGATTTCGTGGCCTTCTTCCAGGAAAAGGCCGCCGACTGCATCACGGCCCATCCCCTTGATGACATCGAAGCCCTGAGGCGCACCGGTGTCGTCGAACTGGACGGCGAGGGCCTCGTGACCGGTTTCGAGGAGAAACCCCGGGAGCCCCGGTCGCATTTCGCAGTCCCGCCCTTCTACATCTACAGGGCCGACAGCCTCGCGCTCCTGCGCGAGTACCTCGGCTCGGGCGGCAATCCGGACGCGCCGGGCAACTTCGTCCCCTGGCTGATCGGACGGAGAAAAGTGTTTGCCTTCCGCTTCGAGGGTAGGCGCTGGGACATAGGCTCGCACGAGAGCCTCGCCGAAGCACGCAGGATCTTCGGGGCCGAGGCCCGGAAGGTCTTCGGCGCCGAGGCCGGCGGTGACGCCTCGGGCCCAGCCTAGCCGCCCCGGACCAGGAACAGGAGCCACACAGTGCAGCATTCCATCCCGGAGGCCACCGCGCCAAATCGCGGCGAGATCACAGCGACGCTCTCGGGCCTGATGCTCGGTGTCCTCATGGCCGCCATGGACAACACAGTCGTGGGGACGGCGATGCCCAGGGTCATCCGCGACCTCCAGGGCCTCGATCTCTACAGCTGGCCCTTCACCGCCTACCTCCTCGCCTCGACCCTCGCCATCCCCGTGTTCGGCAGGCTCGCCGATCAGGTCGGGAGGAGGATCGTGTTCCTGGCCGGCCTCGTGGAGTTCATCATCGCGAGCGTGCTCTGCGGAATGTCGCCGAACATGCCCGCGTTCATCGTCTTCAGGGGCCTCCAGGGCCTGGGCGGCGGCATCCTGGTGAGCAACGCCTTCGCCCTCGCCGGGGAGATCTCGAGACCCGAGAAGCGCGGCGCCTACATGGGATTGATAGGCTCGATGTTCGGGATCTCGGGACTCCTTGGCCCAAGCGTGGGTGGCCTGCTCTCCGACGGGCCTGGCTGGCGCTGGGCCTTCTACATAAACCTGCCTCTGGGCATCGTTGCCCTCCTTGTCCTCGTATTCGGCCTGCGCCACGTCCGCGAGGAACGAGGGAGGCCTGAGCTCGACCCCCTTGGCATAGCCCTTTTCGCCCTCACCGTGACGCCCCTCATGCTGGCCCTGAGCTGGGCAGGCCGCGACTACCCATGGACCTCGCCCGTGATCCTCGGCCTCTTCGCCGCCTTCGCTGTCTTCGCCCTCCTCTTCCTCGCGGTGGAGCGCAGGAGCAAGCACGCCCTCCTACCCGCCTGGCTATTCACAAAGCGCGACTTCAACATGGCGGCCCTGGGCACCGCCCTGAGCAACGCGGCCTTCTTCGGCGCCATACTCTTCCTCCCCCTGTGGATGCAGGAGGTGCTCGGCGTGTCAGCCTCGACGAGCGGCCTCGCCGTCACCCCCATGCTCCTGGCCTATACGCTTTCCAGCGTCTTCGGCGGCCAGCTCATCGGCAGGCTGCGCAGCGTCCGCCTCTACGCGATTGTCGCGGGCCTTGTCGCCATCGCCGGCTCCATCCTCCTCGTCCAGGTCGACCGCAGCATGGGCCAGCTCCCCGTAATCCTCGCCATGGTTGTCCTCGGCGTCGGGCTCGGCGCCAACACCCCGACCCTTACAATGGCGGCGCAGAACGCAGTCGAGCCCCGCTTCATCGGCCTCGCCACGGCGACCAACAGCTTCTTCAGGAACCTCGGCTCGGCGATCGGCTCGGCGGTGATGGGCAGCGTCTTCATCCGCGGCCTCGGCAAGGGCCTCGCGCGGATCGACTGGGGCCAGGCCCCCGAGGGCCTTCGAGCGACCCTCCAGGATCCCAAGGTCCTCATGAGCCCGGCCGCCCTGCACGCGATCGGCGACAAGGTGCCCCTGGCCTTCCGCCCGGCCCTCGACCGGATCATGGACCAGATCGGCTCCAGCCTCGCCCTTGGGATATCGGGGGTCTTCGTCGTCATGGCCGTCGCCGCCATCCTCGGCCTCCTTCCCCTCATATTCCTGCGAGGCGGGCGGAGGACCTAGGACCGATTGCGCCACGAATCGCCTTCAAGCTAGACTCCTCGCTAATCGGAGAAACAACATGGAACGCAAGCGCATATTGACCGGGGACAGGCCCACCGGCCCCCTCCACGTCGGACATTACGTCGGATCGATCGCGAACCGCCTGCGTCTGCAGGACCAGTACGAGTGCTTCTTCATCATCGCCGACCTGCATACCCTCACCACAAAACCCGAAAAGGAGCACATAGAGGCCCTCGCGGACAACGTGCGCTCGGCCGCCCTCGACTACCTCGCCTGCGGCATCGATCCCGCCAAGAGCGTCATCTACCTGCAGTCTGCCGTGCCCGAGGTGGTCGAGCTCTCCCTCTTCTTCCAGAACCTCGTCACCGTGCCCCGGCTCTCGCGCATCCCGAGCCTGAAGGAGATGGCCCAGGGCGCGGGCATCGAGGAGATGCCCTTCGGACTGCTCGGCTATCCCGTCCTCCAGGCCGCCGACATCCTCCTGCCGCGCGCCCACCTGGTGCCTGTGGGCAAGGACAACGTCGCCCACGTGGAGATCACCCGCGAGATCGCAAGGCGCTTCAACTTCCTGTACGGCGAGACCTTCCCCGTGCCAGACGTCATGGTCTCGGAGTTCGGCTCCCTGGTCGGAACCGACGGCGGCGCCAAGATGTCGAAATCCCTCGGCAACGCGATCTACCTCTCCGACGACGAGAAGACCGTGCGCAAGCGGGTCATGTCGATGTACACCGACCCCAAGCGCGTGAGCGCCGACATCCCCGGCACCGTCGAGGGCAACCCGGTATTCCAGTACCACGACGCCTTCAACCCCAACAAGGCCGAGGTCGAAGACCTCAAGGCCCGCTACCGCACTGGAAGCGTGGGCGATGTCGAGGTGAAGGAGAAGCTCAGCCTGGCTCTAAACGCCTTCCTCGATCCGATCCGCGAGCGCCGCGCGAAGTACGAATCCCAGTCAGGCCTCGCCGACGAGGTCATCTACGACGGCACCATGCGCATGCGCGAGGAAGCCCGGGCGACCTTGAGCCTCGCGAAGAAGGCGATGGGCATCAGCGCGGTGTGGAACCGTGTGGCACGCAAGGCCGAGGACCTCAAGAAGAAAAGGGCAAAGGAAGCCAACCAGGGCCCGGCTTGACGAGAATCGACTCCCGGCTAGAATGGACGGCAGCGCCCGACGGGGTGGCCTAGTCCGCCCCTCACAAATTCAAACATGAGCGAACCTCACAGACAGCCTTTTCTCGAGAGGGTTAAGCGGTATGCAGCCACCATGGTCGAAAGACGGGGACTATAGCAGGAAGCCGATCTTCGTATGCTGGGAGACCACCAAGTCCTGTCTCTTGGCCTGCAGGCATTGCAGGGCCACGGCCATGAAAGGCAAGGGCCCGGGCGAGCTCGACCATGAATCAGGCCTGCGCCTGATCGACCAGATCGCCGAGTTCGGCGAGCCCTATCCCGCCCTCCTCCTGACCGGAGGGGATCCTCTCATGCGCTCTGACATCTTCGAGCTCATCAAGCACGCCCGGGACCGCGGCATCTACACGGCGGTGGCGACGAGCGTCACTCCACTGCTCGATCGCGCCCGGATGGAGAACCTGAGGGACCAGGGCGTGGAGATCATTTCCGTGAGCCTGGACGGGGCCACGGCCGAGCTCCACGACAGGATCAGGAACATCCCTGGGACCTTTGAAGCGACCCTTGCCGCCGTCGAGGCTGCCAGGGCCTGCGGCCTGCGCCTCCAGGTCAACACGACCGTCATGAACAGCAACCTGCGGGGCCTCGCCGACATCTTCCACCTGATAAAACAGAGGGGAGCAGTCGCCTGGGAGGCATTCTTCCTCATACGCACGGGGAGGGGCTCGGCCCTCGAGAGCCCCGGACCCCTCGAGAGCGAGCAGGTCACGCACTTCCTCTACGACGCTACACGCTACGGCATCCCGGTGAGGACCTCGGAGGGCCCGCACTTCAGGCGGGTCTTCATCCAGCGCGAGGCCGGAGGGCCGCCACCCGAGGGGGAGCTCTACGCCCACCTCGCCCGCAGGCTGCGCGAGCTCGAGGGCGAGCCCACGAGACCGGCCTTCCTCAGGCTGAACCCAACGGGGGATGGCAAGGGCATCGTCTTCGTGGCCCACGATGGCGAGGTCTATCCGAGCGGCTTCTTCCCGACTTCCCTTGGCAACATCAAGGGCGAGAACCTGAGGGATATCTACACGAGCCACCCCCTCCTCCTTGGCATACGGAACCCGGCGAACCTGAAGGGCCGATGCGGCCGCTGCGAGCACAAGCTCATCTGCGGCGGATCGCGGTCCCGGGCCTACGCCGAGTCCGGTGATCCTTACGCAGAGGATCCCGCCTGCCCCTACGTACCGGCGGACGCGAAGCAATAGCATGGGCTCGCCGAACCAGATACTCTGCCTGTGCATCTCCCATCACGAGGCCCCGGTGGAGCTGCGTGAGCGCATGAGCTTCTCGCCGGAGAGGCTGAAGACGGTTCTCGCGTCCAGATCTCCGGTCGCTAGCAGCCGGGGCCCTTGCGGCCTCGCCGAGCTCGCCATCCTGTCCACCTGCAACCGCCTCGAGATCTACGCCATCTCGGGCCGAGAGGGTTTCGAGGACCTCGTCGGATTCCTCTCAGACTCCACTGGTCTCGAGGAGGCCGAGATACTCTCCCACGCCACGCGCAGGGAAGGCAGGGAGGCTGTCGCCCACCTCTTCCGTGTCGGCGCCGGTCTCGAATCCATGGTCATCGGCGAGACCCAGGTCCTCGGCCAGGTAAGCTCCTCCTACGACCTGGCGCGCGAGCACGGAGGCATAGGGCCCATCCTCTCGGCCCTGTTCCGCGCCGCCATCCACTGCGGCAAGCGCGCCCACACGGAGACAGCCATCAGCCGCAACGCCGGCAGCGTGAGCTCGGTGGCGGCGCGCCTCGCCGCCGACAAGATCGGCGATATATCCAATGCGAAGATCATCGTCATCGGCGCGGGGGAGATGGCCGAGCTCGCCGTCGAGGCCCTCCGGCACAGGGACGCGAGGCACATCACCGTGCTCAACAGGACGCGCGAGCGCGCCGAGGAGCTCGCCTCGCGCTGGCAGGCCGAGGCCCTGGGCTTCGACGCGATCGCCGAGGCCCTGCGCGCCGCCGACATCGTCGTCACCTCGACGGGAGCCCCCCACACGATCATCTCAAAGGAGCTGGTCAGGGATGCCATGAGGTCGAGGCCCGAAAGGCCCCTGATCCTCATCGACATCGCCGTGCCACGCGATGTCGATCCTGCGGTCAACGAGGTCGCCAACGCCCACTGCTACGACATCGACGACCTTGAGTCGAGGCTGAGCGAATCCCTGGCCGAGCGGGGCGAGGCGGTGCCGATGGTCGAGGCGATCATCGAGTCGGAGACAGGGGACTTCATGGCATACCTCCGGTCCCTGGATGTCGTTCCCCTCGTCACCGCGCTGCGCGCCCAGGCCGAGGAGATCCGCAGGGTCGAGACCGAGAAGAATCTCCGCCAGCTCGCGCATCTCGGGAAGGAGGACAGGGAGAGGATCGAGTTCCTGACCAGGTCCATACTCGACCGCTTCCTCCACACTCCCACATTGCGCATCAAGGCGGCCGCAGGCTCCGACCAGGCGGCCGAGATCGCGGCTGTCATAGGCCATGTGTTCGCTCTGCAGGGGGAGAAGCGCGATGGCGCATGAGGGGACGGGGCCGCGCATCGGAACGAGGGGCTCGGCCCTCGCCCTGTGGCAGGCCGAGTGGATCAGGGCCGCCCTCGGGCGCAGCCTGAACGGCGTCGAGTGCTCGATCCTCAAGTTCACGACCACAGGAGACAGGATCCTCGACAGGCCTCTGCCGGAGATCGGTGGCAAGGGCCTGTTCACCGAGGAGCTCGAGCGGGCCCTCCTCGACGGGACGATCGATCTGGCTGTCCATTCCCTGAAGGACCTTCCCGTCGACAGCCCCGAGGGCCTCTGTCTGGGCGCCATCGGCCTTCGCGAGGATCCCCGTGACGCCCTCGTGTCGGCCCGCTACCGGAGCCTCGGCGAGCTTCCAAGGGGCGCTCGTGTGGGGACCTCCAGCCTGCGCCGCGCCTCCCAGCTTCTCGCCCTCCGTCCCGACCTCGTCCTCCTGAGCCTGCGCGGCAATGTCGACACCAGGGTCAAGAGGGCGATGGACGGAGAATATGATGCCATCGTGCTCGCGGCCGCGGGCCTTGCCAGGCTTGGCCGCAAAGAGGCGATCGCCGCCTACTTCGGCTTCGACGAGATGCTCCCGGCCCCGGGACAGGGAGCACTGGCAGTGCAGTGCCGCCTCGGCGACGAGGCCACCCTCGGGCTCCTCGAGGCCGTTGAGGACGCGGCCACGCGGGCCGCCGTGACGGCGGAGCGCGCCTTCCTCAAGGCCCTCGGCGGAGGATGCTCGGCGCCCATCGCGGCCTATGGCAGGGCGGCCGGCGGCCCCGGCGACCCAGGTGGCGGCCCTGAAGGCCTCGAACTCGAAGGCCTCGTCGCCTCGCTCGACGGCTCGAGGCTCGTCCGCGTGCGCGCGAGGGGGAAGGAGCCCGAGGAGCTCGGCAGGCGCCTCGCCGAGGAGGCCCTGAAGCAGGGCGCCCGGGGGCTCCTTTCATGAGCCCTGGCCCCCTCGAGGGCAAGCGGATCCTGGTGACCCGCCCCCGGGACCAGGCCGAGGAGCTGTGTTCCGCTCTCCGCGCCGCAGGAGGGACAGCCATCGCGATACCGGCCATCGAGGTGGCCGGGGATTTCGACCACGCGGGCCTCGACCGCGCCATCGCCGAGCTCGGTGGCTATGACTGGCTCGTCTTCACGAGCGCGAACGCCGTCCACTCGTTCTTCTCGCGCATCGAGGTCCTCGAGGCAAGCTCTCGGGTCCCGAGGGGGAGCTCAGCGGCGGCCGCGCTGATGCCGATCGCGGCCATCGGTCCGGCGACCGAGGCGGCCCTGCGCCTCCATTCGGCCAGGGCCAGCTCTGTCCCGGCCGAGGCCCTCTCGCTTGCCATCGCCTCCTGCATGGGCGAGCTGGGTGGAAGACGGGTCCTTCTCCCCGTGTCGAACCTCGCGCAGAGGGGCTTGGGCGAGGAGCTTCGCGCCAGGGGCGCCAGGGTCGACGAGGTTCTGGCCTACCTCATCTCCGAGGCCGGGCTCGGAGGCGAGGCGGCGGGGGAAATCGAGAAGGGTTTCGACGCAGTCCTCTTCGCCAGCCCCTCGGCGGCCCGAGGCTTCGCCTCGATCTCGGGGGGCGCTCAGAGCCTGGGCGGGGCCCTCGTGGCCTGCATCGGCCCGGTGACGGCCGCCGAGGCGGAAAAGGCCGGATACCATGTGGACCTCGTGGCCGAACGCCACACGGGTGAAGGCCTGGTCGAGGCCCTCCTGGGCCACTACCTCGGGACGGCGGCTGCGGCCGGAAAGAACGAAGGAGCCTTTAATATGGAAAACACCCAGAATGCTGGCAGGGCAGGAGCGAAAGACCTCGCCGTCCCCGGGGCCAAGAGGCCAAGAAGGCTCAGGCTGAATGCCGGGATCAGGCGGATGGTCAGGGAGACGAGCCTCTCGGCAGACGACTTCGTATATCCCCTCTTTGTCACGCATGGCAGCAAGGTCAGGAACGAGATCCGCTCAATGCCCGGGGTCTTCCAGTGGTCGATCGACGAGCTCGCGCGCGAGGCCGAGTCCATCGCCGCGCTCGGCATCCCCGCCGTCCTCCTCTTTGGCCTGCCCGCCGGGAAGGACCCGGTCGGCAGCGAGAACTTCGCCGAGGACGGCATCGTGCAACGCGCCATCCGCGAGATCAAGCGGGCGGTGCCCGAGCTCGTGGTGGCGACCGACCTCTGCCTCTGCGAATACACGGACTGTGGCCATTGCGGCCTCCTCAACCACGGCGAGGCGCGGGGTCTCCCCCAGGGCTATGTGCTCAACGACGAGACCCTTCCGGTCCTGGCCAGGGCCGCACTTTCCCACGCGGAGGCGGGAGCCGACATCGTCGCCCCCTCGGGGATGATGGACGGGATGGTGGCCGCGATAAGGTCGGGGCTCGACGGCTCTGGATGGAGCCACATCGCCATCCTCTCCTACGCGGTCAAGTACGCCTCGGCCTTCTACGGCCCCTTCCGCGACGCTGCCAACGGGGCCCCGGCCTTCGGTGACAGGACAAGCCACCAGATGGATCCGGCCAACGCCCGGGAAGCCATCCGCGAGGCCGCCCTCGACATAGAGGAGGGAGCCGACATGCTCATGGTGAAGCCCGCCCTCGCCTACCTCGACATCATCGCCGGGACCCACGAGCGCTTCCCCGAAATGCCCCTCGGGGCCTACAACGTCTCCGGCGAGTACGCCATGGTCAAGGCCGCGGCCCAGAAGGGCTGGATCGACGAGCGCCGCGTGGTGCTCGAGATCCTCAC
>JANXYO010000006.1 GCA_025356015.1 Spirochaetaceae bacterium | reverse complement strand
CTGGCGCGGCGGGCGCGCGGCGGCGATGAACATCATCCCCTCCTCGACCGGCGCAGCGAAGGCAGTCGGCGAGGTCCTCCCCGAAACCAAGGGCAAGCTCACGGGCATGTCCTTCCGTGTCCCCTCCCCCGACGTTTCAGTCGTCGACCTCACCTTCACCGCGAGCCGCGATTCTTCAATCGAGGAGATCGACGGGCTCATGAAGAAGGCGAGCGAGGGCTATCTCAAGGGCTTGCTCGGCTACACCAACGAGGAGGTCGTCTCGACCGACTTCGTCCACGACAGCCGCTCCTCGATCTATGACAGCCTTGCCACCCTCCAGAACAACCTCCCCGGCGAGAAGCGCTTCTTCAAAGTCGTGAGCTGGTACGACAACGAGTGGGGCTATTCCTACCGCGTCGTCGACCTCCTCAAGTACATGGCCGCCAAGAAATAGCCAGGATTCACAGGGGCCGTCCGAAAGGACGGCCTTTTTCTTATGGATTCCGAAGAGGCAACCACGGAGACAGGAAGGAAATCGGAGAGCACGGAGGGAGATGGAATAAGAGGGCTGTGTCACCGGACATCCAAGCCGCTACCAATCTGCCAAATGGCCCACCCCATCGGCATTCTTCTCCGTGATCTCCCCTCCGCTCCGTGCCTCCGTGGTTCCTCTCCATCCCTCTCTTCCGGAGGCAGGCAATGATCAAGACCATCAAGGACATCCAGCTCAAGGGCAAGCGCGTCATCATGCGCGTCGATTTCAACGTCCCCATGAAAGACGGCGTGGTCCAGGACGACACACGCATCATGGCCGCCCTTCCGAGCATCAAGTACATACTGGAGCAGGGCGCGAAGAGCCTTGTCCTCATGTCCCACCTCGGCGATCCCGACAAGGACGCCGAGAAAGCCAAGGAAAAGGCCGCCAAAGAAGGCAAGGCCTTCGATCTGGACAAGTATCTCGCTGGCAAGCACAGGATGAAGAACGTCGCCGACTACCTCGCCGCCAAGCTCGGCAGGGCAGTGGTCTTCCTCCCCTCTTGCCAGGGCCAGAAGGCCGCGATCGACGCCCTGGGCGCGGGCTCGGTGGCCATGCTCGAGAATACCCGCTTCCATAAGGAAGAAACCTCGAAGGACGAGGCGAAGCAGGAGGTCCTGGCGAGGGAGCTCGCCAGCTACGGCGAGGTCTTTGTCAACGACGCCTTCGGCACGGCCCACCGTGCCCACGCCTCGACCGCGACGATCGCGAAGTTCTGCACAGTCAAGGTCGGCGGCTTCCTCATGGAGAAGGAGGTCAAGTACCTCGAGCCCCTCCTCAAGGACCCGCCCAAGCCGATGGTCTCGATAATCGGCGGAGCGAAGGTGAGCTCCAAGATAGCCGTCCTTGAGTCCCTTCTCAGGAATTCCTCGGCCCTCATCATCGGCGGCGGCATGGCCTACACCTTCCTCAAGGCCCAGGGGTACACGATCGGCAATAGCCTCGTGGAGGACAATTTCCTCGACACAGCGAAACAGCTCCTCGCCTCCGCGGCCGCGAAGGGAGTCAGGATCGTCCTGCCCGTGGACCACGTCGTGGCCTCAAGCTTCGCCGCCGACGCCCCTGCATCTGTCGTCGATGGCCTCGACATCCCGGCAGGCAAGCTCGGCATGGACGTTGGCCCCAAGACAGTCGCCCTCTACGGGGACCTCATCCTTGGGGCAAGGTCGGTAGTGTGGAACGGCCCCGTGGGCGTCTTCGAGTTCGATGCCTTCGCCAAGGGCACCGAGGCGGTGGCCAGGCTCGTGGCCGAGGCGACGGGCAAGGGCGCCATGACAGTCGTCGGCGGCGGCGACTCCGTGGCAGCGGTGAACAAGTTCAAGCTTGCCGACAAGATGAGCCACGTCTCGACGGGGGGCGGGGCCAGCCTTGAGTATCTCGAGGGCAAGGTCCTCCCCGGCATAGCCGTCCTTGAACAGAAATGAGAAACTACTGGAAGAGGACCGCAGAGGCACAGCAGCGCCCGAGCTGGCGCAGGGTGCTGCTGTGCCTCTGCGGCTCTGTGGTTCGATTCAACAAAGGAGTAATCAAGTGAAGCAGTTCTATATGGCCGGCAACTGGAAAATGCACAAGACCGTCGCTGAGTCGGCCACCTTCGCCAAGGAGCTCAGCGACAAGCTCTCGCCCTGCAAGGAAAAGGTCATGATCGCTCCGGCCTTCACAGCCCTCGCCGCCGTGGCCGAGGTCCTCAAGGGCTCGAAGATTCTTCTTGGAGCCCAGAACATGGCAGGGGAGGAGCAGGGAGCGCATACCGGCGAGGTCTCCGTGCTCATGCTCAAGGACCTCGGAGTCAAGGTCGTGATCCTGGGTCACTCGGAGCGCAGGCACAGCTATCTCGAAACCGACAAGATGGTGAACGCCAAACTCCTGCTCTCCATCAGGCACGGCATCGACCCCATCCTCTGCGTGGGCGAGACCCTCGAGGAGCGCGAGGCCGGAAGGCTCGAGTCCGTGGTCGGAACCCAGCTCCGCTCCGGCCTGGCCGGTCTTGCCGCCGCCGAGATCGCCAAGGTGACCATCGCCTATGAGCCGGTCTGGGCCATCGGCACCGGCAAGACGGCGACACCAGAGGACGCCGACGCTGTCCACGCCTACATCCGCAAGGTGGTCGCCGAGCTCTACGGGGAAGTAGCAGCCAAGGCGATCTGCATCCAATATGGCGGTTCGGTCAAGGCAGACAATGTGGTCGCCCTGATGGCCAAGCCCAATATCGACGGCGCCCTGGTCGGAGGCGCGAGCCTCAAGGCCGAAACCTTCGCCCCCATAGCCCTTTTCCGTCCCTAGAGGGGACTTCAGGGCCCCTGTTCCCGTGTCGCGCATCGCCGGCACGGGAACGATCGGGACTTGCATAGCCCCACCTTTCTCGATACGATATCGGCCACGGTACTACCCGCCCCCGAGTCGGGCAGGCACCGGCACTGCGCAGAGCGGAGTTCAAAGTATGGGAATTCTCAGCATAGTCCTCCTTGTCCTTTTTGTGGTGGTTTCGCTGCTTCTTGTCCTCATGGTCATCATCCAGGACTCGGACTCCGACTCCCTCGGCGGCCTCTTTGCAGGCGGAAGCTCGAGCGCCTTCGGATCCCGTTCCACGAGCGTGGTCGTCCGATTCACGTATATCCTCGGCGCCCTCTTCTTCGTGGTAGCCTTTGGCCTGGCCATTCTCAACAAGAGCTCCGTCGGCAACGTCGAAGCGGCCGCCCAGCAGAAGAAAGAGGCCACGCCCACCGAATGGTGGAACGTGCAGCCCAAGAGCACTGATCCCGGTCTTCCCGCGAACCCTGCCAATCCGGCTCAGACCCCCGCGGCACCCGTTCCGGCCCCGGGCAAGTGACGGTGCTTCCGGCCCTGGCAACGGGGCCGGGGGAGGCTTCATGCAACTTCAGCAGATATTCAACCCGCGTTGCATAAAGGTCGGCCTCGAGAGCGAGGACAAGGACGAGCTCTTCGAGGAGCTCGTCGAGCTTCTTGACCGGGAGGCAGGCAAGAGTTTCCCCCGTGCGGCTGTCCTGGGCGCAATCAGGGACCGCGAAGCGAAGATGTCCACGGGCATCAAGAAGGGCATCGCCCTCCCTCACGGAAAGGTGCAGGGCCTGAGCGGACTAAAGGGAGCCATCGGGATCGCGCACCGGGGCCTCGACTACGATTCCCTCGATGGAGAGCCCGTCTATCTGGTCTTCCTCCTTGTCTCGTCACCCGAGGAATCCGAGCTCCACCTGAGCGCGCTCAAGCGGCTCGCCGGACTCCTCGACGACCCGGAATTCTACACCCAGCTCCTCCGCGCGGAGACGCCGGAGAGGGCTTTCTCGATTCTCAAGAGCTACGAGGACGTCCTGCACCTCTAGCTCGATCATGACGCAACGGGAGCACCTATGTCTTCTCAGGACGTTCTGGAGAGGCTCTTCGAGGTGGAACGCAAGGCCGAGGAGCTCGTCGCCGAGGCGCGGGCCGAGGCGGATCGCCGCGTCGTGGCTGCCAAGGAAAGCATCGAACGGGAGAGGGGCCTGCGCAACGAGGCAGCCCTCACCGAGGCGAGGCAGGTCAGGGAGGCGGCCGAGAAGGCAGCCGATGCCGAGTACCGGAGCGCCCTCGATTCATACCGGAAGCTCCTCGCAGCCGCGGCCCTTGACGAGGCGGCGTTCAAGGAAGCCTGCGAGCGCGGACTGACCGGAGCCACCTGATGGCCTCGAGCTTCCAGGGCGCCTATGTCTATGCCCGACTTTGCGGTTCCTTTGCCCGGTCCTATGTCGGGGAGAGGGCTGCCGCGCTGTCGCGCACGGGCCGCGTGGGCGAAATATGGAAGCAGCTGTTCAGCGAGAGCCCGCCCCCGCTTCCCGAGGCCTCCCTGGTCGCCGCAGCCGAGCGCAAGGCGATAGGCCGGGTCCACGAGGCCTTCAGGCGGATCGCCGGACCCACGGCGGTCGAGGAGCCTGCCTTCCTCTCCCTCCTGCGCAAGAACGAGTTCGCCCAGGTGAAGCGGATCGTCCTCGCGATCAAGGAGGGCAGGGCCCAGCCCCCCGAGCCCGAGCAGAGGCGCTGGTTTCCCGACTATGACATCTCGGGCTACCCCGAGCTTGGCAAGGTCTTCGCAAGGGGACGCTTCTCCTGGATCCCCGAAACCGGCCTCGATGACCCGACTGCCCTGAAGAACCGCCTCGACCGCCAGTACTACGCCGAACTCTGGGACAGCCTCGGCCTCGTGGAAGAGGAGATGCTCGGCTCCATACGCAGCCTCGTGAAGGTCGAGGCCGAGCTCGAGAACCTCGTCTGGGCCCTCAGGCTCAGGCGCTACTACGCATACAAGGTCGAGCAGATAGAGCCTCTTCTAATCAGACTCCGCGGGGTTGACGTCGCGCGGACGGCCAGGCAGGCCCTGGGCTTCAGGCCCGAGGTGCGCGGAGACTGGAACGGCTGGAAATACGAGGAACTCGTCAACGAGCCGGCAAAGGCCGGTGAGGACTGGTACCTCGATGTCCGCCGTTTCGAGTCCGAGATGCGCCTTCACCTATACCTGAGGCTGAGGCGCGGCCTCCACCTCGATCCCTTCACCTACGCTCCCCTGTACTCCTATTTCAGGCTCCGCGAGTACGAGACGGCCTCCCTGCTGGGCGTGATCGAGGGAGCCCACCTCGAGATCCCTGCCGACGAGATCGCGGCTTTCGCCATGGAAGCCGCGGGAGGCCGCCAATGACCCCCGTGCAGATGAGGAAGGTCGAGCTCTTTGTCCTCAAGCGCGACATCGACGCGGCCCTGTCGGTGATCGGCGAGGCCGGATGTTTCCAGATCTCAGGCAGACGGGCGGGGAAGAAGACCGTGGAGGCCCCTGAGGCTCCCGACCAGGGCCGAGGGCAGCGCGCCTCCGAGCCGGGCAAGTTCGCGCTAGTGGGGGATGGTGCGGCCCGCCTCTCCCGGCCCATCGAGAACCTGAGGCAGCTCAGGCGGACCCTCTCCCTCGACTACCCCGAGACGATCCTCCCGGGCACCAGGCTGCCCGGTCCCGCTGAAGAGGAGGCCCTTGCCGGAATCGCGCAACGTGTCGCCGGTTTCCGCGAGCTTGAGCGGGCCAACGAGGACCGCGTCGCCCGCGTCCGCGAGCTCCTCGACGAGGCACGCGCCTTCGCGGGCCTGGACCTTCCCTATAAGGAGCTCGACCACCTCTCCTTCCTGGCCGTGAGGATCGGCCGCATCGAGGCCGAGGCCATGGGCCCCCTAGTCGCGGCCCTCGCAGACCGCGCCTTGGTCCTCCCCGTCGATGGGATGGGGAGCTATGTAGCCGCCACCACCAAGAAGGGCAGGTTTGCCCTGGACACGGAGCTGAGCAGGGCCGGCTTCAAGGGCCGTGTATTCTCGGCCGATTTCGCCGGCGTCCCGGCCGAGCTTCCCGCCGCCTTGGAGCGTGAGCTCGCGGCGCTCGAGACCGAAAGGGCAGACCTGGACCGGAGGAAGGCCCATATCCGCGAGGAGATCCTCGGTACCTGGACCGCGCTCGCGGCCTGCTTCGCGGTCGCCGAGGCGATCGAGGAGGTCAAGCTGGGCCTCGAGTCGACGAGGCTCGTCTGCAGGCTCGAGGGCTGGGTGCCCCGAAAAAGGGTGACGGAACTTGCCGCCAGGCTCAAGACGGTGACCGAGGGGAGGGCGGCGCTCAGCGTCTACAAGCCCCACGAGGTCGAGCTCGTGCGCACAGGCGAGGAGGAGGTCCCCGTCCTGCTCAAGAAGCGGGCCGTGGTCTCGAGCTTCGACCGCCTCGTGCTCTCCTACGGCACGCCGATCTACGGCACGGTCGATCCGACGCCCTTTGTCGCCTTCTTCTTCGTTCTCCTTTTCTCAATCATGTTCGGCGATGTCGGCCAGGGCTTCCTGATCTTCGCCGCCGGCCTCGCCCTGCGCCTCGCACTGATTCCCTCCCTCAAGCGCCTGAAGATCTTCGGGCCCCTTGTCATGGGTGCGGGCATCGGTTCCATGACGATGGGACTTCTCACCGGCTCCCTCTTCGCGAACGAGAAATGGCTCATCCCCCTCGAGCGCTGGCTCACGGCCCTGGTGCTTGGCCATCCCGCCGACCGCTTCCTCCAGCTCATGCCCGAGGCCGGCCAGGTCGGCAGGATCATGACCTTTTTCGGCGTCACCCTTGCCATCGGCGCGATCGTCAACTCCCTCGGCCTGGTGATCAACATCTCAAACAAGTTCAAGACGGGCAGGCTCGGCGAGGCCCTCTTCTCAAAGACCGGGCTCGCAGGGGCCATCTTCTTCTGGTGGGTCCTAGGCCTCGGGATCCGCGTGATCCTGGGCGGGGGCCCCGCCTGGTTCGACATCCTGGGCATCGGACTGCCCCTCGCGGCCCTCGTGTGCGAGGAGCCCCTGCAGGCCCTCGTGGGCAGCCACCACGGCGAGGACGAAGGCGCATTCGCCTTCGCGATAAAGGGCTTTGTCGCGGTCATGGAGGCGGTCTCCTACTTCCTTTCGAACTCCCTGAGCTTCCTCCGCGTGGGAGCCTTCGCCCTCTCCCACCTCGTGCTCTCCTTCATCGTGTTCGCGATGGGCGACATGGTGAGGGCGAGTTCCCCGATCGGCATCGTGTGGGAGATACTCATCGTCATACTCGGCAACGCGATAATCCTCTTCCTCGAGGGTCTCATCGTGGCGATCCAGGTCATCCGTCTTCAGTATTATGAGTTCCTCTCAAAGTTCCTTACCGAGACCGGGAGGCCCTTCGTTCCCTTCCGTTTCGAATTTCGCAAGGAGTGATCAATGAACAAGCGAATCGTCATCGTCGCGCTCTTCCTCCTCGTCCTCGCCTTCGCACTGTCCGCCCAGGCCGCTGCGGGCGAGCCGGCCACCGGCCCTGCTGCGGCGAGCTCAGCCTCCTGGAAGTACATGGCGGCGGCGATCGCCGTCGGCCTCGCCTGCATTGGCGGCGGGATGGCCGTCGGACGCCTGGGCGCCGCCGCGATGGGAGCCATCGCCGAGGACGCGAGCCTCTCGGGAAAGGCCCTGCCTTACCTCGGTCTGGCCGAGGGAATCTGCCTCTGGGGATTCCTCGTCGCCCTGCTCATCCTGCTGATCTAGAGCCGTGTCAGAGATAATCGTCATCGCCGAGGAGGAGATCGTCCTCGCCTTCCGCATGGTGGGAGTCGAGGGGCGGGCGGCCTCGGGGCGCGAAGAGGCCCTTGAGGCCTTCCGCGAGGTCACGGGCGGCGGGAGCCAGGCCAAGGGCGGACACGGCCGCGGGACCAGGATCCTCATCCTCACCGAGGAGGTCGCCGACCTCCTCGAGGAGGAGGCGCGCGAGTGGCAGCTCGCGAGCGAATATCCGCTCATCGTGGAGATCCCGTCCCAGGGCGAGCGCCCGGCCGGGAGGAAGGGCCTCGTCGACGCGGTCAGGGAAGCGATAGGGGTCTGGATCTAGAGAGGCCCGGGAGAATCTATGGAAGAAATGGTAACGACGGAGGCGATCCGCAAGGAGATCCTCGATGACGCCCGCAAGAAGGCAGAGCACCTGCTCCGCGAGGCCGACGAGGAAATAGCCCGTGCGAGGATCGCTGGCGAGGCTGAGATCGCATCCGCCGTCGCGGGCATACGCAGCGCGAGCGGGCAACGCGTGGCCAGGGCACGTGCCGAGACTCTCGCCCGCATCCCCCTCGAGAAGACGAGGATAAAGACCGCCTACGTGGACGAGAAGATCCGCGCGGCTATGCACCGCTTCATGGCTGGCTTCTCGGAGGAGAGGATCGGCCTCCTCATCCAGGGACTTCTCGCGGGAAGCAGGGGCTTCTTCGAGGGCAGGGAGCTGCGGCTGCGCTACAAGGGCATACCCGAGGCAACTGTCGCGGCCCTCGTTTCCAGGTGTCTCCCCGGCGCGAAGATAGCCGAGACCCTGGACGATCCCTCGCTTCCCGCCGCGGGCTTCGCGGTCGAAACCACCGACGGCAAGATCTCTGCTCGGGCGACACTCGACCTCGTCGAGGAGAGGCTCCTGAGCCAAAGGCGCGGCGAGCTCGCCCGCGCCCTCTGCGCGGAGGCGCTCACCATATGATCAAAGGTCGCATAACGCGCGTCTCTGGCCCGGTCGTTGTGGCCGAGGGCCTCGGGGGCGCAGGCCTCTACGATGTCGTCGAGGTGGGAAGCGCCGGGCTCTCCGGGGAGATCATCCGCATCGACGCATCGGGCGCCACCATCCAGGTCTACGAGGAGAACACGGGCATGAAGCCCGGCGAGCCTGTGATCTCCCTTGGCAAGCCCCTGTCGGTCGCCCTGGGGCCGGGCCTCCTGGGCAAGATCTACGACGGAACCCAGCGCCCCCTCGAGGAGCTCAAGGCCGCCTCGGGCTCCTTCATCAAGGCCGGAGTCAAGGGCGAGCCCCTGTCGATGGACAAGAAGTGGCCCTTCGTCCCCGCCCTCAAGGCCGGGGAGGCGGTCGGCCCGGGCACCCTCCTGGGCACAGTCCAGGAGACCCAGCTCACCGTCCACCGCGTCATGGCCCCACCCTTCACCAAGAGCGGGAAGGCGACCAGGGTAGCCCCGGCCGGCGACTACACCCTTCGCGACACCATCGTCGAGACCGACGCCGGAGAGACCCTGAGGCTGGCACATGACTGGCCAGCCCGCCTCGCGAGGCCGGCACGGCGGAGGCTCCCCCCCACCGAGCCCCTCCTCACCGGCCTTCGCGTCATAGACATCCTTTTCCCGATGTCAAAGGGCGGGGCCGCTGCCGTGCCGGGAGCCTTCGGCACCGGCAAGACCATGACCCAGCACGCCCTCGCCAAGTACTGCGACGCCGACATCATCGTCTACGTCGGCTGCGGCGAGCGCGGCAACGAGATGACCGAGGTCCTCACGGAGTTCCCCCACCTCGTCGATCCGCGCACGGGACGCTCCATCATGGAGAGGACCATCCTCGTCGCCAACACCTCGAACATGCCGGTCGCCGCGCGCGAGGTGTCCATCTACACGGGCATCACCATCGCGGAGTACTACCGCGACATGGGCTACGATGTCGCCGTCATGGCCGACTCGACCTCGCGCTGGGCCGAGGCCCTCAGGGAGCTCTCCGGCCGCCTCGAGGAGATGCCGGCCGAGGAAGGCTTCCCCGCCTACCTCCCGACGCGGCTCGCGGAGTTCTACGAGCGCGGTGGCCGCGTCGAGACCCTCGGCGGCGCCCCCGGCTCGGTCTCGATCATCGGCGCAGTCTCCCCGCCCGGAGGCGACTTCTCCGAGCCGGTCACCCAGCACACAAAGCGCTTCATCCGCTGCTTCTGGGGCCTGGACAAGGACCTCGCCTACGCCAGGCACTATCCTGCCATCTCCTGGATCGACTCCTACTCCGAATACGCCGACGAGCTCGCCGAGTGGTGGGACCGCAAGGAGCCGGCATGGAGGGAGGTGAGGCTCAAGGCCCTCGAGCTCCTCAAGCGCGAGCAGCGCCTCGAGCAGATCGTCCGCCTGATCGGCCCCGACGCCCTGCCAGACGAGCAGCGCCTGGTGCTCATCACCGCCGACCTGATCAAGAACGGCTTCCTTCAGCAGAGCTCCTTTGACCCTATCGACAGGTACTGTCCGCCGGAGAAACAGGTCCTCCTGATCAAGGCGATCATGGAGTTCCACCGACGGGCCGAAGCCGCCATCAAGGGCGGCGCACCGCTTCCCAAGATCGTCGCCCTGCCCATACGCGAGAGGCTCTCCCGGCTCAAGAACGAGGTCCCGAACGACAAGCTCGACGAGTTGCGCGGCATTGAGGCCGAGATAGCGGCCGTCTTCGAGGAATTGCAGCGCCAGTACCGCGCGGAGGTAAGCAGATGAGGGGACTCGAACATCGGGGCCTCGCCCACGCGGAAGGCCCCATCATCATAGCCCAGCGCCGGGAGACGGCGGGATTCGGCGAGCTGGTCGCCGTGTACGGCCGCGACGGAGTGCGCCGCGTCGGCCGCGTCGTCGACACCTCCGACAAGGCCGTCGCCATCCAGCTCTTCTCGGCGAACACGGGCTTGAGCCTCGACGACACGAGGATGGAGTACCTGGGCAGGCCGCTGGAGCTCCGCGTCGGGCCGGATCTCCTGGGCCGTGTCTTCGACGGCCTGGGCCAGAGCGCCGACGGCTACCCCGAGATCCTCTCCTCCGAGTTCCGCGACGTCAACGGCAGCCCCATCAATCCCGCGGCCCGCGTCTACCCCAGGGACTTCATCCAGACTGGGGTGTCCGCGATAGACGGCCTCAACACCCTGATCCGCGGCCAGAAGCTGCCCATTTTCTCGGGCAACGGCCTGCCGCACAACAGGCTCGCCGCCCAGATCGTGCGCCAGGCCAAGATCCTGTCCTCGAACTCAAGCTCCGGCGCGACCGGAGCGGAGCCCTTCGCCATCGTGTTCGCTGGCATGGGCATCAAGTACGACGTCGCCCGCTTCTTCGTTGACGCCTTCGAGAAGTCCGGCGTCCTCTCTCGGGTAGTCATGTTCCTCTCCCTCGCCGACAGCCCGACGATCGAGCGCCTCGTCACCCCGCGCTCAGCCCTCACCGCGGCCGAGTACCTCGCCTACGAGCGCAACATGCACGTCCTCGTCGTGCTCACCGACATGACCAACTACTGCGAGGCCCTGCGGGAGGTGTCCGCCGCCCGCGGAGAGGTCCCTTCGCGCAAGGGCTACCCGGGCTACCTCTACTCCGACCTCGCCTCGCTCTACGAGCGCGCCGGCCGCATCGAGGGCTCGACAGGTTCTATAACGCAGATCCCGATCCTCTCCATGCCCAACGACGATGTCACGAACCCCATCCCCGACCTCACCGGCTACATCACCGAGGGTCAGATCGTCGTTGACCGCGAGATGTCGCAGAAGGGCCTGTATCCACCGATAGCCGTCCTGCCATCCCTCTCGCGGCTCATGAAGGACGGGATCGGCCCAGGCATGACCCGCGACGACCACAAGGACGTCTCGAGCCAGCTTTTCGCCGCCTATGCCCGCGTCAAGAGCGTGCGGAACCTGGCCGCCATCATCGGCGAGGAGGAGCTCTCTGCCCTGGACAAGAACTACCTGCGCTTCGGCGAGCGCTTCGAGACGGATTTCGTCGGCCAGTCCGAGGACGAGGACAGGAGCATCGCCGAGACCCTCGATATCGGCTGGAGGCTGCTCGCCCTCCTGCCTCGCGATGAGCTCCTGCGCGTCTCGAAGGCCATGATCGAGAAGTACCTACCGAAGGGGGAATAGCCATGGCCGGGCCGAACATCGCGCCGACCAAGTCGAACCTCATCCGCGAGAAGGAGAGGCTGGCCCTTGCAATCGAGGGCTACGAGCTGCTCGAGCGCAAGCGCGAGATCCTCATGATGGAGCTCATGAAGCGGGTGGAGGAGGTCCGCCTCCTCGAGCGCGAGATCGACAAGCGCTCCGGGAGCGCCTATCCCACGATGCGGCGCATGCTTCTGACGATCGGTCGGGAAAGGGCGAGGGAGCTCGCCGACGGAGTGCAGGCTGATTTCGCCGTAAAGGAAAGGAAGGTCCAGATCGCGGGCCTCCACATGCCCTCCCTCGAGGCTGAGGCCCTGCCGCGGCGCCTCCAGTCGTCCTTCGTGAATTCCTCGGCCGTTTCCGACGAAACGGTGGTAGAGTTCACTGAGCTGCTCAAGCTAGTCGCCCGGATGGCCGGCCTGCGCTCGGTGGTCTGGCGGCTCGCGAAGGAAGTACGGAAGACCCAGCGACGCGTCAATGCCCTGGAGAAGATGGTCATACCGGAATCCAGGGCGCGCAAGGTCTTCATCGAAGCCTCTCTCGAGGAGCGCGAGCGCGAGGCCATCTTCGCGGTCAAGCTCCTCAAGGCTAGGGGAGCCGAAAAGGGCGAAGCATGAAAGGCCTGCTTTCGAACATAGTTGTCGTGGTGAACGGCGCCGAATCCTCGATCGCGGCGGTGAAATACGCGATAAGCCTGCGCAAGGCCACCGGCTGCAAGGTCACGGCGGTCTACGTGATCGACACGCACACGATCAAGCAGCTCGCGCACGCGCGCATCTTCATCGCCGAGGAGAGCGCGGAGTACGAACGCGAGCTGGAGTCGACCGGGAGGCACTACCTCAGCTTCGTCGAGGAGCTTGCTAGGTCAAAGGCGCTCACTGTCGAGACCCGCCTCCTCCGGGGTTCCATCGCCAGCGAGGTCGTGCGCTGCGCCGACGAGGCCAAGGCCGACTGCATCCTTCTTGGCAGCTTCGAGCGCGATACCGTGTTCAGGGACGTCATTGTCGAGGCCTCCCGCGATATCCTGCGCATCGCCCCCTGCTCGGTCCTCATCGTGAGGGCCCGCGATGCCGAGCAGGCCTTCAAGTCGATATAGGGCGGAGGTCCGCATGCGCGTCGCCGTCGTCTATCTACCCGCAGGGGATCCCGATACCCTCGCCTCGATCGCGAAATCGATGGTACGGGCTCTCGAGGCGAAGGGGCACCGCGCCGACAGCCTCGAGGCGAGGAAGGACGAGTATCCGCGGCTCACCGGATATGACTATGTTATCCTTGGGACCGAGGCCATCGGCCTCGGTGGGAAGATCCCGGGGCGGCTCCGCGAGTACCTGGCCCAGGCCGGCTCGCTCACCGGGAAAAGGAGCATGGCCTTCGTGCGAAAGACGGGCTTCGCCCCCGCGAAGGCCCTCGGCCGCCTGATGGCCGCGATGGAGTCGGAAGGGATGCTGGTCAACTGTGCCGAGATCGTGGCCGGGACGGAAGAAGCCGTGGCTGCCGTGGGCGCCGCACCGGTGGAACGGAAATAGAAGCGTGGAGAATTACTACGAAGTCCTCGGCGTCCATCCTGAGGCACCGTCCCAGGCGGTAAAGAGCGCTTTCAGGAAGCAGGCGAAAAAGCACCATCCCGACCTCTCCGCCGGCAGGCCCAACGAGACCGGCGCCTCCCTCAGGGCGGCCGACGCGGCCATGCGCCTCCTCCTGGATGCCTACCGCATACTCTCCGACCCGGAGAGACGCCGGGCCTATGACAGGAGCCTCAGGCGCCGGGCAGCCGAGGAAGGCGGCTTCGACTACCGGAAGTTCCTAAAGGCGAGGCCCGACGATCCCGAGAGCCAGGCGAAGCTTGTAGTCTATGATCTCCTGCACGAGCTCGAGGACGAGGCGATCGAGGTCTACGAGCGCGCGAAGACCCTGGGCGGGGAATTCAGGCTCGAGCGCTGGCTCGAGCGGGGCGAG
Organism: Spirochaetaceae bacterium; assembly: GCA_025356015.1. Classification (GTDB taxonomy): domain Bacteria; phylum Spirochaetota; class Spirochaetia; order Treponematales; family Rectinemataceae; genus JANXYO01. The sequence goes on along the minus strand of JANXYO010000006.1, from coordinate 3,021 downwards.
GCGATGGACGCCGAGTACTGCATTGCCGAGGAGTACGAGAACCGCGAGCGCTACCTGAAGGCCTATACCCTGTACAAACGCCTGATCCAGATGGAGATGGAGAAGCCCTGGTTCCGCTACTTCTTCGACGTTGTCGCCCTGCGCTTCCGGACCCTCCTCCTTCTCAAGATGCCGAAGGTCCTCGACGAGGAGGACTTCATCGACCGCCTCGAGGAGGCCGTCGAACTCGGAATATCCCGCCGCGATTCGGCCCAATTCCTCAGGAAAAAGGCCGAGGTCCACCTGCGGAGGCACGAGACCGAGGCCGCCATCGCGGCGCTCCGCTGGGCTGGCGAGCTGGAGCCCAGGCTGGCCGGCCTTACCGCCCTGCGCCGGCGGGCGGGGATCCAGGCCGGGGCATGAAGGGGCGCTTACTGGATTGCGCAAAGGTAGGTTTTCGATTACCTTTCCCCGGAACAAGCACGAAAGCGAAAGCGGGACTCCGGCTGAGCAAGCATCCCCAGAGAGGCAATCGCCGGGAAGGATACACATGAAACGGAAATCTAGTCTTGGATCCATCGCCGCCATAATAGCCCTCATCCTGCCCCTCGCGGCGGCGGGCGCCCAGTCCATCGACAAGCCCGCGGCCACAGTCAAGCTGATCAAGCTCGAGGTCTATTCGGTCCTCCAGTACAAGGCCGACATCGACAAGGTGGAAGCCGCTGTGGGCAGGAAGCTCGATGCTCCCACCAGGCGCCAGCTCCTCGACAGCCAGCTCAACGCCATGCTCTTCAAGCAGTACTGCGACCGGGAGAAGATCATTGTCTCCGACGCCGACGTCAACAACGGCATAACGGAGATGAAGCAGCAGATCGGAGCGAACACCGACGACAAGCAGCTCGAGGCGGCGATGCGGAGCCAGGGCATCTTCAACGACCCCAAGGTCTATGTCAGGCAGCAGCTCCTTCTCAGCCGCTATCTCCAGGCAAAGAAGGCCGATGAGATCAAGGCCCTCAAGAGCCCGAGTCCCGAGGATATCCTCAAGGCCTACGACCTCCAGAAATCCTCCCTTGTCAGGCCCGACACGGCCAGAGTGAGCATCCTCTACGTAGACCTGCGCGGGAAGAGCGAGGACGACAGGAAGAAGAGCTCGGAGCTCTTCCGCGGCATCGCGGCCCAGCTCAAGAGCAACGCGTCCAGGTTTGACGAGATCATGCTCAAGGCGGCCGATCCCCAGGCCGGCTACAAGGCGACAGTCTCCCTCCTTGTCGAGAAGACGCCCCAGGCCCAGAACCTCTACGGCAACGAATTCTTCGACGCGGTCTTCAAGCTCAAGGCCGGGGAGCTCAGCCCCCTCATCGAAAACACGGCTGGCCTCCAGATAGTGCGTCTGAACGAGAGCCTTCCCCAGAAACAGCTGACCCTCTCTGATCCCGTCCCGGGGCAGACCAACGCCACGGTCCAGGACTACATTGCCTACAACCTCGCGATGAAGGCCCGCTCCGACTTCCTCCAGAAGATCCAGGACGAGCTCCTCGGCCAGCTCCGCAAGGAAGCCACGATAAAGATCTTCGAAGAGAATCTCGCTTTCTGACGGGAGATATCAGTGGCATCGCGCAGAAAAGCCCGCATCCTCGCATTCCAGGCCCTCTATGCCTGGGACGCGGGTGGAGGAGTGGAACGGGACCTGCTCTCGTTTCCCTGGCTCGAGGAAGACAAGCGTGCCACCCTCGACGATGAAGTCGCGACCTTTGCCCGGCTCCTCATAGCGGGCACCCTCGAGAACATCGAGGCCGTCGATGAATCCATCCGTTCCCACCTGCAGAACTGGGCCTTCGAGCGCCTCAAGCGCGTCGACCTGGCCGTTCTCAGGATCGGAGCCTATTCGCTCCTTTTCCAGGGCGAGATCCCGGCCCAGATCACCATCGACGAGGCTATCGAAATCGTGAAGGAATACGGCTCGGAGGATTCCTACCGTTTCATCAACGGGGTGCTCGATGGGATATGGAAGTCGATCGCCGCGCACTAGCCGGCCATGGCCCAGGGGCCGGTCGGCCGCCCTGGCCGGCCTCGCGGGGCTGTTCTCTTTTGTAGTCCTGTTCTCATGCTCCATCCTCAGGCCTGAGTCTTTTGACAGGGCCCTCGCGAGGCTTGACGGGGCCCTGGCGAGCTCGTCCCGAGGCCCTGCCCTGGATGCCGCCTTCGAGACGGGCTATCACGCGGCTTCGACCTCCTCTGACTGGCTCTCCATGCTCAAGCGGGCGCGCGAAGTCGAGCTCGCAGGCGACAAGGGGCGCTACCAGAGAGCCGCGGAGCGTGCCCTGGGCGCCTCGGCAAGGTCAGAGGCCCTTGCCGCGGCGCTCGCCCACGCCTTTATGCGCTCGGGGGAGGACGCCAAGGCCTATGCCCTCTTCAAGGACAGGCTTTCCCCAGACTCGACGCCCGGTTTCTGGGCCGAGACAGTCCTCGCCCTCTCGAGGTTGAGTCGCCTCCCTCCCGGGACACTTCGGGCCTCAGACCTTGAACGCTTGGCGGGCCTGGCCGGCCAGCCCCGTCTCCTCGTGAACGCCACTGTCCTCTACCTGGCTGAAGGAAATGTCGAAGGGGCAGGGAAGGCGGCCGCGAGGGCGATCGCTTCGGGCGCAGATCCCGGGTCCGAGCTCCTCTGGGATTCAGGGAGATTCCAGGAACTTGCCGGCCGGCGGGAAGCTCCCTCGGACGGATCCGAGGGGAAGGGCGCCGCGGCGAGGGATCTCGCCCTCGTAGGCGACGCAGCCTGGCGGCTCGGGGACAGGGGGGCCGCCCTTCGCTCCTGGGAGAGGTCCATAGCCCTTGATCCCCGGGCATCCTGGAAGGCCTACGCCAACGTCGCGATCCTGGAAGAGGAGCGAGCCGGAGGCCAGGACCGTGCCGCGAGCTACTGGAACCGGATGCGCGCCGCCTTCATCGCCGTCAAGCTGGACTCGGTGGACACGGGAGCGCTTTCTGCCTATGCCGCCCATCTTGCGAGGGATGGCGAGCCGTCGGCGGCCCTCTCCCTGC
>JANXYO010000141.1 GCA_025356015.1 Spirochaetaceae bacterium | reverse complement strand
AGAAGGCCGCGATCTCGGTCCCGCCCATGAATCCCTTGTCCACGATGCCGGCCTTCACCTTGAGCGCCGGCACTTCCTTGGCGAAGTCCACGAGGACCTTGGCGACCTCGTTGCTGTCGCCCTTGGCGAAGGCGACGGCGGTCGGCCCGGCCAGGACGGGTGCCACCTCGCTCGTGAAGCCCAGGTCCGCGAAGGCGATGCGCGCGAAGTTGTTCTTGACGATGTGGAACTCGGCGTTCTTCTCGCGCAGCTGCCTGCGCAGCGCGGAGATCTGCTCGACCGTGATGCCGCGATACTCGGCGAAAATGAAATCCTTGGCGTCACCGATCTTGTTCTTGAGGTCGACGATGCCCTCGGTCTTGACCGCCTGGATCTTAGTGGCTCGCATTGCCATGACTTACCTCTTCTCGCTCTTGGCTTGGAGGACGCGGACGCCCGGCCCCATCGTGGAGCTGAGGAACACCGAGCCCACGAAATCGCCCTTCGCGTCGGAGGGGCGCTTGCGCGCGACCTCCTCGAGGAGGGTGGTGAGGTTTTCGGAGACCTTAGCCGGCTCCATGGACACCTTGCCGATGGCGAGGTGGATGATCCCGGACTTGTCGGTGCGGAACTCGGTGCGGCCCTTGCGGAGCTCGGCCACCGCCGCTTTAAGGTCGTGCGTGACGGTGCCGGTCTTAGGGTTGGGCATGAGGCCCTTGCGCCCGAGGACCATGCCGAGCTTGCCCACGTCCTTCATCATGTCCGGCGTGGCGACCGCGACGTCGAAGTCTAGCCAGCCGCCCTTGACCCGCTCGATGAGCTCGTCGGAGCCGACGAAGGCGGCGCCCGCCTCGAGGGCCTCCTTCTCCTTCTCGGGCTTGCAGAAGACCAGGATCTTCTTCTCGCCGCGGAACTGGTTGGGGAGGACGACGGTGTCGCGGACCGACTGGCTCTTCTTTAGGTTGAGCCTGACATGTATCTCGACGGTCTCATCGAACTTGGCGAAGTGGAGGTCCTTGACCAGGCCGCAGGCGGCCGGGACATCAAGCTCCAGGGAGGCGTCGTACTTCTTGACTGCCTCGTTGTATTTCTTGCCGTGTTTCATGGCTTACAGCTCCGTCTCGACGCCCATTGAGCGGGCGGTGCCGGCGATGATGCGCTTCGCGGCCTCGATGTCGTTGGCATTGAGGTCGGGCATCTTCTGCTTCGCGATCGCCTCGAGCTTGTCCATCGGAAGCTTGCCCACCTTCTGCTTGTGGGGGATGGGCGAGCCCTTCTCGAGTCCCATCGCCTTCTTGATGAGGACGGACGCGGGAGGGGTCTTGAGGATGAACGTGAAGGTCTTGTCGCCATAGACCGTGACTATGGCGGGGATGGTGAGTCCCGGCTCCATGTTCTTGGTCCGTTCGTTGAACTGCTGGCAGAACTGCGGCGCCGATACGCCGTGCGGACCGAGGGCCGGCCCCACGGGCGGGGCAGGGGTCGCCTTTCCGGCTGGGCACTGCAGCTTGACGATCGCAGTTACCTTTTTCTTGGCCATTGCCTTTCTCCTTTCGTGGTGTACCCAATCCCGTGGGCGAGCCAAGCTCGCCTAAAGGACTGGGGTAGCGCCCGCTCCCGGTACTCGCCGCGCGCGATCGGCCTTGAGGCCCACCGCGACGCAAACGATGTCCCGTTCGCGAACTCCCATCTGTGGAGTGAATAACCACTCTATGAGAAGCCCCGGACAGCGCGACGCGCCGGCGAGGCCGCTTTAAAAAGAACATCTGGCGCGAGGCTTCACGCCCCGGGCCTTCTTCGATCAGGTCTTCTCGACCTGGAGCATGTCGACCTCGACGGGGGTCGCTCGCCCGAATATGCCTACCATGACCTTGAGTTTGTTCTTCTCGGGAATGACTTCCTCGATAGTCCCTGCGAAGGACTCGAAAGGACCGTCGATGATCTTGACCTGCTCGCCCTGGGTGAAGCTCTGCCTCGTCCTCGCGCCACGGTCGCCCTTGATCTCGCCGGCCCGCTGGAGGACCCCGCGGGCCTCCTCGGCCGATATAGGCTGGGGCTTGTGGTGCTGGGTGGCGCCAACGAAACCGGTGACGCCGGTGATCTTGCGTATCCCTGAACAGGTGGCCTTCCAGCTTTCGTCGGGGAGGTCCATCTCGACAAGGATGTATCCGGGCAGGATCTTGCGCGACGAGGAGCGGCGCTTGCCGTCCTTGACGTCGACGACTTCCTCGCTTGGCACCTTCACATCGGTTATGATGTCGCGGCTCAAGTCGCCGTTCTCGATCATCATGCGGATAGTCCGCTCGATCTTGTTCTCGTACCCCGAATAGACGTGGAGTACGTACCAGGACTTGGCCATGCTTTACCCGTACCCGGCTATCTGAAAATCACGTCGATGCCGGCGACGAGGAGCACGTCGATGAGCCCGAGCACGAGGGCGATGAGGATCGTCGAGACGATCACGACCTTCGTGGACGAGATGACGTCTTCCTTGCTCGGCCAAACGACCTTGCGGAGCTCTGCGTAACTGTCCTTGAAAAACTGGACGACCTTTTTCACCATCGGCTCCTACTCGCCGGGAATGGACCGCCTCTCGGCGTCCCATGGGTTCCTCGGACTTCTTCTTGGCTCTCGCTGGGGCGACCGCCAATGGTCGCTCGCGATCGCCGGACCAGGCCAGGAAGGACTCGAACCCTCAACATCCGGTTTTGGAGACCGGCGCTCTACCATTGGAGCTACTGGCCTTCGGCATAAAAATGCGTCTTCCGGGGGAAGCCGCATTTTTACGCCCGCGATTTCGGTCGCTTTCCGCCAAAATCGCGCTTTCTGCTACATCAGGCGAAAGGACACGCCGCGCGCCAGTACCGCGCGCGGCGGCACGGGATCACTTTACCTTCGTTTCCTTGTGCAGGGTGTGCTTGCGGTCCCACTTGCAATACTTGTTGAGCTCAAGCTTTTCCTGCGTGGTTTTGCGGTTCTTCGTCGTCGTATAATTGCGGCGCTTGCACTCGGAGCATGCGAGGGCGATGATCTCGACGGTCTGCTTCTTGGCGGCCATATCCCTTCCTTTTGCGACTCATCGGAAAACCTAGGTCGCCCTCTCGTAGAACCTCATTGCCGCGGATCACGAAGGCCGCCGCGGCCCTGAAGCTTTGTCCGTCACCAACGGACGAAAAGCCCTCGAACGGAATCGAACCGTTGACCTTATCCTTACCATGGATATGCTCTGCCAACTGAGCTACAAGGGCATGGTGCGAAGCGTCGGAACATTAACACCCGACCTTTCCTTTGTCAAGCGGGGCGGCGTGATAATGAAAGTCGGCATGAGAATTGCTAGTCGCCTCTTCCCAGGCGGGCCGTGCCACGGCGCCTCAAGGCCAGGAGCAGGGATTTCGCGATCGTATCACCGCTCAGGGCCAGGAGGCCCAGGCCAACAAGGGCGAAAACCAAACTTTCGAGGACCAGGGGGAGGCCAGCGGAGACGAGACGGGAATGGCTTGACCCGAACCACCGGCCGATCAGGGGCCTAATCGCCAGGACCGGAAGGGCGGCCAGGACGGAAAAGGCAAGGATCTTGCAGAAATAGCGGCCCGTGGAGGCCACGGCCCGCCCCGCTCCCGGCACCCCGGTCCTGACAAAGGCGAAAACAAGGGCGAAGGTGTTCACGGCGCTCGCGATCGAGAGGGCCAGAGCAATGCCCGGACCGTGCAGGGGCCGGGCGAGAAGGACCGCGAGGATGATGTTGACCGCGAAGGAGGCTATCCCCGCCCAGGTGGGGGTCCTGGTGTCGGAGCGGGCATAGAAGGCGGGGGCGAGGACCCGGTTCAGGGCGATGAAGGCGAGGCCGCACATGTGGAAGAAGAAGGCGGCCGAGGTGAGGCGCACCGATTCCTCGCCGAACTCCCTCGTCCTGAACAGGAGGGTCACGATATCCCTCCCCACTGCCATGGAGAAGAGGGCGACGGGAAGGGTCACCAGGACGATCATCCGCATGCCGCGGCCGAGGGCCTCTGTGAAGGCCGGCCAGTCGGTCCTTCGCGCCGAATCGGCCAGGTTCGGCAGGAGGACCGTCCCTGCCGATACCGCGAAGATGCCCAGGATGAGCTCCTGGAGCCTAAGGGAGTATTGGAGGCTCGAGGCCGCGCCCGTGCCCGCGTTCGAGGCGAGGGAGGTGCAGACGAGGTCGTTGAGCTGGTAGGCAGCCATTCCGATGATGGTCGGCGCGATGAGGGCAAGGACCTTCCTCATGCCGGGGTTGGAGAAGGCCTGCCTGATGCCGACAAAGCCAAAGTGCCATCCGGCGCGCAGGACCGCGGGCAGCTGGCAAAGGGCCTGGGCGATGCCGCCGGCGACGACGCCTATGGCCATGGCCCTGGCGGGATTGGCCGTCCAGCCCCCGATCAGGTAGGGGACTGCGATAAAGCAGACATTGAAAAGGATGGGGGCGAGGCCCGAGGGCGTGAAGATCCCGATCGAGTTGAGAATGCCCTGGAGGAGTGCGGCGACCGAGACGAGGCCGAGGAAGGGGAACATGATCCGGGTCAGGACGGCGGTCTCGACGGGCTCTGAGCCAAAAAGCCTCACGATCAGGGGCGTGCAGGCGATGCCAAGGGAGATGACGCCGGTGACCAGCACGACCAGGACGGTGAAGGAGGCCGAGAGGAACTCGCGGGCCTTCTTCTCGTCACCCTCGGCCAGATAGCCGGTGAAGGTGGGGATGAAGGCCACGGTCACCGAGCCCTCGGCGAAGAGGCGGCGCAGGAAGTTCGGAATGATGAAGGCCACGGTGAAGGCGTCGGCGAGGCCGCCCGTGCCCATGAAGGCAGCCCTCGTCATCTCCCTGAGCAGGCCCAGGACCCGCGAGGCCAAGGTAAGCAGGGAGAGCTTCCCCCCTTCACGGAGCATGCGGGAAGCCGAGCGGCTCCTCTCTGAGGCCGTGGATTCGGGCCCGGGGGCCGCGGCTTGAGCCGGATCGTCTGACATCAGAGGGGGAGGATAGGGCAGAAGGGCAGGGAGAGGCAAGCCTTGGGGGGAATCCGGGGGCCTCATCCACTGGACCCCCTGGCTCCGATCGGGCTATATCCATAACCCATGAACGTCGATCTCATTGCCCTCGACCTTGACGACACCCTGCTGCGGGACGACCTCCAGATCTCGCCAGCCAACCGCCGCGCCCTCGCCCTCGCCGAGGAGCGGGGCATCAGGATAGTCCTAGCCTCCGGCCGGAACATCCACTCCATGCGCCACTACGCCTCCCTCCTCGGCCTCGACGCCGAAGGCGACTACCTGATCTGCTCCAACGGGGGCGAGATCCTCGAGTCCTGGAGCGGGAAGGTGATCCACCAGAGCCTCCTCTCGAGCGAGCTCTGCCGCGAGATCGCCCGGGCCATCGATGAGAGGGGCCTCCCCTGGCAGATCTACGACGAGGGCAAGATCCACCTGAGCCGCCCCAATCCCTGGGCCAAGCGGGATTCCGAGATGACCGGCCAGCCAACCGTGGAGGTGCTCGACGAGGAAGCCTACTTCGCGCGCGGCCAGGTCAAGTTCGTCGTCCCGGCCGAGGCGAAGCGGATCTCCCGCCTCCTTGATGAGCTGCGCCCCCTTTTCGCCGGGAAGGCCGAGGTGATGACCTCTAAGCCCTACTACCTCGAGGTCCTGCCCCTCGGCACCGACAAGGGCACGGCCCTCAGGCGGCTCACGTCCATGCTCGGCATCGACATCGCCCGCACCATGGCGGTGGGCGACGCCATGAACGACCTCGGCATGGTGAAGGCCGCGGGCTGGGGCTGCGCCCCGTCCAACGCCAGCGCCGAGGTGAAGGCGGCGGCTCGGCTCGTATCGGAGTTCAGCAACGAGGAAGACGCCGTCGCCGACCTGATCCAGCGCGTCGCCCTTTCCTGACACTGCCTGCGCCCCCTCCCCCAGCCCGTAGGGGCGGCCCGCCTCGAGACTCCCCCCGGGCGGGCGGCCCCAGATGGCTTTTGCTTATCACCCCCTGTCCTCCGCACCGATATAATTAGCCTGGGGGAGGTGGAACGATGTCGCAGGACTTGTACCCGGCCGGCACGCACAGGTGCTTCGCCTGCATCCAGTGGGACGGCCGGCGCAGCTACGAGAGCGAGCGTCGGGTCATCAAGACCGACGCAGGAAGCGAGGGGAGGTGCCGGCTCCGCCATGCCACGACCAAGGGCTCGGGCAGCTGCCCCGAGTTCTACGCCCTCCGTTAGGCACGTTAGCCGATCTTCGCGGGAAGGCCTCAAGGACGGCCGGCACCCAGGGCGATGGGCCGGCGCCTATCCGTCACCGGAGCGGTTTACATTGTGGCCGCTATGGCCGACAATGTTTGGGGACGGTAGCATGATGAAACGACGATCGAACCTGCTCGCGCTCTCCTTCGCCCTCGCCAGCGCCTTCCTCCCCCCTGCCTTCGCGGAACTGGAGTTCCACGGGCTCGACCTCGGCAAGAACGATGCCCTCCTGTTCTCCGCCAGAGCCGAACTGCCCGCGGGCGGGGCCTTCGACGCGCTTTTCCTCGCCGACCTCGCAAAGGGCAGCACCACGCCGATGACCGTGTTTCCCGAGCGGATCGCGCTGGTCGACGGCGGCCGGCGCCTCCAGGTCCAGAACCGCTTCGGTCTTTTCAGGAGCGATCCGGCCATGACCGCCCTCGCCCCGGTCGCGGGATTCCCATCCTTCGCCCGGGGGGCCTCGGTCCGCCCCGGCAAGCTCATACCCTGCGCGGCCAGCCAGGACGGGGTCTACGTCCTCTCGGTGGCTCCCATCTCGCCGGCCTATGCCCGCCTCGTACTCTTCGATACCGTGAAAGGCGAGGAGTACACGGTCTCGTCGAAGGTGGAGTTCTCGATGGAGGAATTCCCGGCGCGCTGGTCGCCGGACTCCCGCAACTTCGTCTACGCCAAGGGCGGATCCCTGTACTACTTCAGCCTCGACCAGTACTCTGGCGGCCGAGTCATGGACGAGGAATTCAGGCGCATCGGCGACGGACGCATCCAATGCGCCCGATGGAGCGCCGATGGCTCCCTTTACTACATCAGGGCCTCCTCTCTCTTCCGCATCCTGCCGGCCGAGTTCTTCACCCAGGCCCTCTACAGGGGAATCGCCGGCATGGGAGTGCTCGCCGGAAACACGCCCTTCCCCTTCGATCCGAGCTTCGACGATTTCTGGGTCTCGCCCGAGGGTTCTCGGATCATCCTCTCCAAGGGGGGCCGGAACCTCTTCCTGCTCTACCTCGACCCCGACGATTTCGGCTCCGAGGCGCGCGTCACTGCCCTGCCCTACCTCTTCCTCCAGGGAGACACGATGGTCAGGGATGTGCTCTGGCCAAGAGGCGGTGATGTCACGGTCTTAACCGGGTCCCTGCGCGATGGCCAGAGGAAATCGGGGGCCTACCGCTTCGCCGCTCCAGGAGACCCCTCCCTTCTCGGCCTTGCGCCCAGGGTGGCGAGCCTCGACGTGGCTGACGCGGGCGAGCTCGTCCTTTCTCCCGACCAGTCGAAGATCGCGGTGATCAAGGCCGGGGGCATCAGCATCAGGGACTACGCTGACTGGTCCCTCAGGTCGGAGATCAAGGCCCCGGGCACCCTCCATGCCCTCTGGATCACCGAGGACAGGATGGTCGTCGCCGGCGCCTCCCTCATCGAGACCGTCGAGATCGGCTCGGGGATACGCGGCCTCGTCGCGATATCGCAGGCCGAGGCCTACGGCCGGGCCGAAGACGGTTCGGTCCTCGTGAAGGCCGGGGGCTCGCCCTACAAGCGAAGTCAGGATGCCCAGACCTGGCTCCCCCAGGCCTCGTTCCCGACTACCGCCGCCTCGACGAGCTCTCCCGCCTACCGTGTCTACCTCGACGCCCTTGCCGCAGGGGCCTACAGGAATACGGTGATGATCCGCTCGATCAAGGCCCTGGGCACCCGGCCCCTCTTCCCCCCTCCGCCCACGACCTACGCCCTCTTCCCCGACAAGGACGAGCCCCGGTCCCCCGGGGCCTTCGACCATGGATCGCGCATCAGGAGGCGGGAGGTTTCCCTGGCCATCAACGCTGTCGACTCGGCCGACGGCCTCATCCGCGTCCTCGACGTCCTCAAGGACTACGATATCAGGACAACCTTCTTCGTGAACGGGGACTTCATCGCCCGCAACCCGGGGGCGGCCAGGCTGCTCGCCGGCTCGGGACAGGAGATGGGCTCCATGTTCTTCACGGCCGTCGATCCGACGGACGCCAGGTTCCGCATAGACAGGGACTACGTGCGCCGCGGCCTCGCGAGGACAGAGGACGACTGGTTCACCGCCACGGGGAAGGAACTTTCCCTGCTCTGGCACACGCCCTACTACACGACCAACTCCGACATCCTCGAGGCGGGCGCCTCGATGAACTACACCTATGTCGGCCGCGACCTCGACCCCCTGGACTGGGTGGGCAAGGCCGACGCCGCGAACCTGCCAGGTTCCTACATCCCCGCCCACAGGATAGTCGAGAACATCCTGGCAAGCGCCAAGCCAGGATCGATCATCCCGATCCGTCTCGGGATACCCGACGGCGGCCGCGAGGACTATCTCTTCCGTGAACTCGCCCTTCTCGTCGATGCCCTGATGGGCGCCGGCTATGACATCGTTCCGGTTTCGGCCCTGATCGAGCACGCGCAGTAAGAGACCGGGAACGGGAGGGGACATGGATCTTTCGAGACTCGAACTGGACCGCGAGGCGGTCGCCTTTTCCATCGATGTCGCTGCGGCCGCCGAGGCCGCCCGGGTCGCCGGAGCCGAGTGGGGCAGCACCGTGATAGGCCAGCCGCGGGCCCTCGAGGCCCTGCGCATGGGCGTGCGCGTCCGGGCGAAGGGCTACAACATCCATGTCTCGGGGGCGCCGGGCACCGGCCGGCGCACTGCCGTCCTCAGGGTCCTGGCCGAGGAGCCCCCGGCCGCCGACCGCCTGCCCGACATCGCCTTTGTCTACAATTTCTCCTCGCCCCTGGAGCCCAGCTCGCTCACCTTTCCCGCCGGTGGCGGCCGGGCATTCAAACGCGACCTCCACAGGATGATCGAGGCGGTAAAGCGCATCGTCCTCCTCCAATCCGAGAGCGCGGCTGCCAAGAAGGCAGAGAGCGACGTCGCCGCGGCAGTCGAGGAGAAGGAGAACCGCCTCCTTGCCCAGCTCGAGGCCGACCTCGCCCTCGTCGGCTTCAGGCCCGTGCAGGTCGAATCCGAGGGCGGCGCGACCATGGACATCGTCCCACTCCGGCCGACTGCCGATGGGACTGGCGTCGAGGAGAGCAGCTTCGAGGCCCTCCAGGCCAAGGTCGCGGCCGGAGAGCTGCCACAGGCCGAGTATGACAAGAAAAGGGAGGCCTGGTTCGGCCTCATGGACCGCATGAAGAGGCTCTTCGCCGAGCTCAGGAAGTCCAGGATCGAGCTCGAATCCTCGATCGAGGAGCTCAGGGAGAAGGCGCTGAGGCCCCAGGTGGGCGCCGAAACGGGGATCATCGCCGAGAAGTGGCAGGACCCAAAGGTGCGGAAGTGGATCTCAAGCCTCGAGACCGATATCCTGGCCCACCTCTTCCTTTTCCGCGAGGAGGAGGAGGAGAGACGCGCGCGGAGGCGCCGCAGCCCCGCCCTCGCCCGTTATGGCGTCAACGTGGTCGTCGACCGGGAAGGCACGGACCGCCCGCCCGTGATCATCGAGAACCACCCGAGCGCAGCGAACCTCTTCGGCTCGGTCGAGCCAAAACCCGAGGACGAGGGCGACACGAGGACTGCCTATCTTCGCATCCGCGCTGGCTCCTACCTCAGGGCGGCAGGAGGCTTCCTCGTGCTCCGGGCCGAGGATGTCGTCGCCGACGAGGAGGCCTGGCTCAGGCTCAAGCGGGCCCTCCAGGACGGCAGGGCCGAGATCCAGCCCAGGGAGAGCCCCCTCGGTCCCTCGGGCTGGCTCAAACCCGAGGCTGTGAAGACCGAGGTCAAGGTCATCATGATCGGGGGCGAGGCCACCTACGACGCCCTCTACCAGAACGACCCCGATTTCCAGAAGCTCTTCAAGGTCCACGCCGAGTTCGACTCCTCGATGTCCCTCAATGAGGAATCCTTGAGGGACTACGCGGCCTTCTCGAGCCGCGTGGGCCGGGACGAGGGTCTCCTCCCCCTGGCAAGCGACGGCCTGGCGGCCGTCATCGAGCAGGGATCGCGCCTGGCCGAGTACCGCAGCCGCCTTTCCACTCGCTTTGGCATGGTCGCCGACCTCCTGCGAGAGAGCGACTACCACGCCCGGCGCACGGGACGCCCCGCCATCGACGCGGCCGCCGTGAGGGCCGCCGTGGAGGCGAGGGCCCATCTGGCCAACCTCCCGGAGGAGAAGCTCGAGGACATGATCGAGACCGGGGAGATCATCCTCCAGGCGAGCGGGGTGGCTGTCGGCCGCGTCAACGGCCTGGCCGTCCACGACCGCGGCTACTACGCCTTTGGCATGCCTGCCGTAATCTCCGCCCAGGTGAGCCCGGGAGAGGGTGGGGTCATCAACATCGAGGGGGAATCGGGCCTGTCTGGGGAGATCTACGACAAGGCCGTCCTCATAGTCGAAGGCTTCCTTCGCAGCAGGTACGCCCGGGATTTCCCCCTGGCGGTGACGGCCAGCATCTGCTTTGAGCAGTCCTATACGGCTGTCGAGGGGGACTCGGCCTCGTCGACAGCAGTCTACGCCCTCCTTTCGGCGATCGCCGACATACCCTTGAGGCAGGACATCGCGGTGACAGGTTCCCTGAACCAGGTCGGCCAGGTCCAGCCGGTTGGCGGAGTCTGCGAGAAGATCGAGGGCTTCTACCGAGTCTGCAGGAAGGCCGGCCTCTCGGGGAGCCAGGGAGTCATGATCCCGAGGCGGAATGTCGTCAACCTGACCCTCTCGAAAGAGGTCCAGGAGGCCGTGGCCTCTGGGAATTTCCATATATGGGCCGTCTCGACGATCGATGAGGGCATCGAGGTCCTCACCGGCATGACCGCCGGGAAAAGCGATGGCCGCGGCGACTTCCCCTCGGACTCCTTCAATGCCAAGGTGCGCAGGGAGCTTCTGCGCATGGCCAAGACCGTCAAAAGCTACCTCGGCTAGAGGCGTTGGGAGGATTGAAAACGGTTTGAAGGCGGACTACACTCTAGTCCTATGTAAAACCCTTCAGCCCCAGTAACGGAAAGGTGGCAGCATGCCCGCAAGCGAGCTCGTGGTCGACGTCGCTAAGATAAAAAAAGCCGCTCACAACGCGATTGCCCTCAATATCCTCACCTACACCCTTCCGCACGACATAGAAGTGTACATGGAGGAGGTCCTCGACGTCTTCCTGAACGAGCTCGGGCAGAAGAAACTCAAGGACTACCTTATCTACTGCCTCCGCGAGCTCACGGTCAACGCCAAGAAGGCCAACACAAAGCGCGTCTACTTCGAGAGCCGCGGCCTCGACATCAACAACAACGAGAACTACGAGTCGGGCATGGAGACCTTCAAGCAGGACACCCTCGAGAACATCGGGTGGTACCTGCAGAAGCAGAAGGAGAAGGGCTACTACGTCAAGGTGATCTTCCAGGCCAAGGGCTCCAACATCATGCTCGAGGTGAGGAACAACGTCGAGATCAACAAGACCGAATACCTGCGCATCCATGACAAGCTCGCTAGGTCGCGCAAGTACACGAGCCTCGAGGAGGCCCTGTCCCAGGTCCTCGACCCTTCAGAGGGCGCCGGCCTGGGCCTCGTCATCCTCGTCCTCATGCTCAAGAAGATAGGGCTCGACGAGGAGTGCTTCGACATCTGGGCCGAATCGGGCGAGACCGTCGCGCGCATCACCGTGCCCGTGGCCGCCACGAAGATCGAGAGCGTCTCCATCCTCACCGACGAGATCGTCAAGTCGATCACGAGCCTGCCCCAGTTCCCCGAGAACATCGTGAAGATCCAGCGCCTCATAGCCGATCCGAACAGCCAGATCGTCGACATTGCGCGCAACATCTCCACCGATCCGGCCATGACCGCCGACCTCCTCAAGGTCGTGAACTCGGCCGCCTATATGCTCTCGAGGAAGGTCGACAACATCGTCGACGCCGTGAAGATGGTGGGCATGAGGGGAATCCGCAACCTCCTGTACTCCTACGGCACCCTGAAGATATTGGGAGACGATGGCAACTCGGAGAAGAAGAAACTCTGGGACCACTGCTACAGGACAGCCTACTACGCCTTCAACCTCGCCAAGAACTTCAAGCCCCAGGTGAAGGGCCTGCTCGACGACGCCTACGTGGGGGGCATGCTCCACGACATGGGCAAGATCATCTTCTCCCAGGTCCACCCCGACCTCCTGGGGAGGATCAAGGACTTCTGCAAGAACCGCGGCGTCCCGGCCGACACCTTCGAGGACATGGCCGGCGGCATGAACCACGCCGAGATCGGCGCTCGCATCGCCGAAAAATGGAATTTCCCCGAGGCCTTGGTCGCTGCGATCCGCTTCCACCACGAGCCCAACCTGATGACGACCGACTTCCGGGAGGTCGTCAACGCGGTCTACCTGGCCAACGTCTTCTGCGAGTACGAGGGAGGGAACATGGGCTTCGAGCAGATCGAGGCCTCGGTCCTCACCGACTACGGCTTCACCAGCGAGAAGATGTTCAAGAAGGTCGTGGACCAGATGTCGGAGGGTTTCAGGATGGAGGCGGGCAGGGCCACGCGTGAGGGTGCCAAAAAATAGTCCTCTAAGGCCGGGGCTCGCTGTCAGTACGCCGCGCGTCCCCACTTAGCAGGCTGTTGAAAATGCGTCGATCTTCCGCCAAGGAAGATTGCCGCACGCTATTTTGGCCCTGCGATTGAAGGCCAGTGACTTGGTCATGGTCTCGGAAGCTTGCCAATAGGGGCTTCATGGAGCTCCGGTCGCCTTCGTGGCGCCGGTGAGCGGGGAAGCGCTCATGCCTCCGCCTCCA
>JANXYO010000125.1 GCA_025356015.1 Spirochaetaceae bacterium | reverse complement strand
GCGGGCTTCGAGGCGAACGCCAAGACCAAGTCCATCTTCTACCGCGGGAGCGTCGAGGGTCGGATCGCCGAGAAGAAGGCCGATAAACAGGAGGGGGCCGCGGCCTCACCGGTCCTTGCGGCCCCAGGAAGCGGTCCGTGATCGCGGCACGATGTCTCGTACCGGTCTTCCTCCTGTCGGCCGTCCTGTGCCCCCTTGCCGCAGATCCCATCACCTTCAGCGCCGATAGGGTCGAGAGCGTCCTCGCAAAAGGCAAGGAGAGGACAGTCCTCACGGGCCGGGCCCATGTGGTCACCGGGGCCATCACAATCCAGGCAGACCGGATCGAGCTCTTCGGCAAGGACTTCAGCTATCTGGACTGCACGGGCTCGGTCTCGGTTTCCGACACGGAACGGGAGATACGCCTCAAGTCCCCCAGGCTCTACTATGACCGTGTGAGCAAGCTTACCAGGGCCCAGGGCCCCTCGAGCCTCGAGGATGACAAGAACAAGCTGGTGCTCAAGGCCGAGTGGATCCAGCACGACGGCGTGGCCGAGGTCATGGTCGCGCAGATCGCGGTCAGGATACTCAAGGAGAAGCTCGCCTGCAGGGCCGAGTACGCGGTCTACCGCAGGAACGAGAAGGCCCTCGAGCTGACGGGCTCCCCCTCGGCCTACAAGGAAGGGGACGAATACCGCGCCACGCGGATCCTCGTGAACACCGAGACCGAGGAGATCAGGCTCGAAGGCGAGGTTTCCGGAAAGGTAGCCGAACGGAAGGCCGAGGCCACTCCGGCTCAGCCCCCCGCCGCTGATCTAGGTGCTCCCCTGGCGCCTCCAGCCACCGGGCCGAGCTCCACCGAAGCCCCCGCCGCGGGGCAGTCCCCCACCGCGGCTCCAGCTCCCGCCGCGGTCCCGGCCGGGCAGGGGAAGAGCGAATGAGCGACGAAACCTGGCCCCTGGTCAAGCTTGAGGCCGCTCTGCCCCCGCCCCACGTGCTCGAGGTGGGCCTCCTGCGAAAGCTTTACGGCAAGAAGGTCGCCGTTGGGCAGGTGAGTTTCGCGATGCGGACCGGAGAGGTCGTGGGCCTGCTCGGGCCGAACGGGGCGGGCAAGACCACGGTGTTCTACATGATCGTGGGCTTCATAAAACCCAGCGCCGGCAAGGTCATGCTCGACCAGCACGACATCACCGCCATGCCCATGTACCAGAGGGCGAGGCTCGGCATCGCCTACCTCCCCCAGGAGCCCTCGGTCTTTCGCAAGCTCAGCGTCGAGGATAATGTGAGGGCTGTTCTCGAGACCAGGGGCGACATCGGCGAGGAGCAAAAACGCGAACACCTGGAGCAGCTGCTGGACGATTTCGGGATCGCGGGTATCAGGAAGCAGAAGGCCTATACCCTTTCGGGCGGCGAGCGGCGCAGGACCGAGATTGCCCGTTCCCTCGCCCTCGATCCCAAATTCCTCCTCCTCGACGAGCCTTTCGCGGGCATCGATCCGATCGCCGTGCACGAGCTCAAGCGCATCGTGAGGCGGCTCTCGGACGCGGGGATAGGGGTCCTCATCACCGACCACAATGTCCGCGACACCCTGGAGATAACCCACAGGGCCCACATCATCAACCTGGGAAACATCATCGTCTCGGGAGACCGGGACGAGGTCCTCGACTCGGAGCTGGCGAGGAGGATCTATCTCGGCGAGGAGTTCAGGATGTGAGGTGTCGTTGCGCGGGTTGACTTTTTGACCCTTGGCTGATACAGTGCCGCCATTCGGCTCCGCGCCGCTCCTGCGTTTCCCTCACGTCAGCTAGGCCCTTCAAGGGGCCTTCCGGATATATTTGATCTTCCGCGCCCATCGTGTTGACGCCGTAGCGGCGGCGTGTTACTCTATTCCTTGCCCCGTTTGGGATTCCACATCATCACCATCATTCCTTTGGAAGACAGATGCAGTATTTCGACACTCACGCCCATATCGGGCTCATCTTTGATGACCCGATCGAGCAGCTCTTGGTATGCCAGCAAGCGAAACAGGCTGGCGTGACCCGCATCGTCAGCATCTGCAACAGTCTTATGGACTTCAAGCAGGTCTACGAGAATCTCAAGTCCATGGAGCACATCTTCCATGCCGTCGGGGTTTCTCCCTCCGAGGTCCAGAATCCCGGCAAGGACTGGCACCGGACGATCGAGGACGCCGCCAAGCTTCCGAATGTGATCGCCCTTGGCGAGATAGGCCTCGACTATTTCCACAAGTTCGGCGACCGCAAGAGCCAGATCGAGCTCTTCATCGACCAGCTCGAGCTCGCCACCAGGCTCGAGCTGCCCGTGATCGTCCACAACCGCGAGGCCGGCAAGGACGTTCTCGAGATACTCCGCGACCGACTGCCGCCCTCGGGAGGAGTCCTCCACTGCTATTCTGAGGACGCCGAATACGCCCACCATGCCCTCGAGCTCGGCCTGAACCTCTACTTCTCCTTCGCGGGGAACCTCACCTACCGCAACGCGCGCAATCTGCACGAGACCGTGCGGATGCTGCCCCTGGAGCGCATCCTCATCGAGAGCGAGGCCCCCTTCATGGTTCCAGCCGACTTCAGGGGGAAGCGGAACAAGCCCGAGTACCTTCCCTCGACCGGCATGTTCCTCGCCGAGCTCCTCGAGCTCGATCCCGAGGAAGTGTCCAAGACCGTCTACGAGAACGCCTGCCGCTTCTTCAGGCTCCCCGTCCCAGCCTGATCCTTCCTTCCAAGATGGACCTCCCGGCTAACCTCCATACCCCCCTGAAGCTCGGCAGTGCCGAGCTTGGGGGGAACCTTTTCCTGGCCCCGGTGGCTGGCTACTCCGACGCGGCCTTCCGCTCGGTATGCATCGACGAGGGCGCCGACCTCTGCTTCACCGAGATGGTGAGCTCCGAGGCCCTCACCCGGGGGCACCCGAAGACCCAGTCCCTCCTCGCCCGGGCAGAGAACGAGGCGAAGTACGCCATCCAGCTCTTTGGCGCCAAGCCTGCCGTCCTCGCCAGGGCGGCGGAGATGCTCGTACCCTTCGATCCCACGATCATCGATCTGAACTGCGGCTGTCCCGTGCCCAAGATCATCAAGTCGGGGGCAGGCTCGGCCCTGATCCGCGATCCCGGCCTCATCGCCGAGATCGTCCGGGCCATGGTTTCTGCGGTCGGGCCAGCGATCCCCGTGACGGTGAAGATCCGCTCGGGCTGGGACGAGGGCTCGATCAACTACCTCGAAACCGCGAGGGCCGCCGTTGAAGCCGGCGCGGCCGCGGTCACCCTCCACGCCCGCACCAGGGCCCAGGGCTACACAGGGAAGGCAGACTGGTCCCACATCGCGGCCCTGGCCAGCGTCTTACCCGTGCCGGTCTTCGGTTCGGGCGATGTCTTCAAGCCTGCCGACGCGCGCCGCATGATCGAGTCGACCCGCTGCGCAGGGGTGATGATCGCCCGCGGCGCGATGGGCAATCCCTTTATCTTCGCCTCGAGCGCGGCCGTCCTTGAGGGTAGGGAGCCGTCCGAGCCACCCGCCCGCCGCAGGGCCGAGCTCGCCCGGACCCACCTCGTCCTCTCGGCGCGCTTTCTTGGCGAGAGGACGGCCTGTCTTGAGTTCCGCAAGCAGTTCTGCTCCTACACGAAAGGCACGGAGGCTGGCGCTGCCCTCAGGGCCGAGGCGGTCCGGGCCTCGAGCCTGGCCGAGTTCTCCGCGCTCTTAGACCGCTGGCTCGAGCTGGCCTAGGCCGTCCAGGCAGGGGCCGCCTTACCCAGGCAGGGGCCGGCGGGCGGGGGGCACGGTTGGGTCCCCGGCTCTAGCGGCCGGTCTTTTTCCGGTAGTCGGCGACCCGGGCGGCCAGTTCCTGGCCCGGAGAGGCGGGCATCTCCTGGCTCCTCGTCACTTCGAGCAGCCATGGCGCCACGATGTCGTGCTTGAGCTCGGGCCAGTTTCCGGGCAGGACCTTGGGCTCGGACAGGGAGTTTGCGGGCGGAAGGTGGCCGAGGAGCGAGGGGTAGTACAGGGGGAAGACCCTCTCGTTCACCGACCTGAGGGCCGAGAATCCGCCGGCGAGGCCGAAGTAGGACTCCAGGGCCCGGGTGCGCCTCTGCTCCTCGAGGATCGCGCGCTGGCTGTCTTCTTTATAAAACCATTTCAGGAAGGCCTCGACGGCTCCCTTGTTCGCGCCCGCCCTGACGATCGCCGCGTACACGATGTCGTCAGAGACGGGAACCTTCCCATCCCAGGCGAACCAGCGGTAGTCCAGGGCTGAGCGCTTCTCCTCGGGGACGAGGAAGAAGGCGCCCGAGTCCATGTAGGCGAAGAGGACCCGGCCCGAGGAGACGTACTGATAGGCGGGCGTGTATAGGTACTTGAACTGGAACTCGTCCTCCATGGCCGCCGAGGCATTGGTCTTCGCGATCCAGGTCCTCACTCCGGCGATGGCCGAGCCGAGACCCGCCTCGTTCCAGGCGAGGGGGGAGCTCTCCCTGAACGAGGCTCCGCTTGAGTTCACGAGGAGGGTGAGGAAGTCGGGGTCCCAGCGCGGGGAAAAGCCCATACGGACGAAGCCCTGCTGGTCCCTCTGGTTCCACGCGGCGGTGGCCTTCGCCAGGTCGTCCATGCCAAGGGTGAAATCGCGCATCGTGCCCGAGCTGGCCTTGGCGAAGACAATGGCTGGGAGATTGAATGAGACCGGCAGGAGCACCTGGCGGCCGTCGATGTTCCCGAGGCCGAGCAAGCCGGGGTAGAATGCGGCCTGGTTCACCACGAGCTCGCCAAACAGGTAGTCGAGGGACTGGAAGCGGTCCCTGACCGAGGAGCTCTTAAGGAAGCGTCCCACGGCGAGGGCGGGGGGCTCAGGGGCCTCGCGGATGGCCGAGGAGAGGTCGGCCTTCCATTGTATCTCGACGAGGTGGCGGGACTGCGAGGCGTTGAAGAGCTCGACAGCTATCGCCATCTCGGGCACGTCGGTCCAGATCCTCGCAGGTCCCGAGTCCGGGGGGGAGCAGGAAGCGAGGGCGAGGCAGAGGGCGGCTCCCGCGGCGAGCGGGATGGTGCGGCGCAGCATGGCCCACGATAATCCGCTCGGCTCGAGGGGCGCAAGGAGTGGAAAACGGAAGCATACAGGTTCTGCCGGCACGCCGAGAGGCTGCGCGAACGCCACGGCGAGCGGGTGTGGAGGGTGGGCATCGATGCCGGCTTCGGCTGCCCCAACCGGAACAGGGGGAGGGGCTCGGGCGGCTGCAGCTACTGCGCGCCTGGGGCCGGGCGGGCCCCCTACCTCGCCGATGCGGGGAGCCTCGGCGAGCAGGTCCTCGCCGCGACCGCCTTCCTCAGACGGCGCTACGAGGCAAGGCTCTTCCTCGCCTATTTCCAGGCCTATTCCTCGACCAACGCGCCCTGCGACGAGCTCGAGGCAGCATACGACGCCGTCCTGGCCTCCTTCCCGGAGCCGGGCAGCTGCAGGGGCCTGGTCGTCTCGACCAGGCCCGACTGCATCGACGAACAGAAGGCCGAACTGCTCACCGGATACGCCGAGCGCGGCCTTGAGGTCTGGGTCGAGCTCGGCCTGCAGAGCGCGAATGACTCCACCCTCGCGCGGATCCGCCGCGGCCACTGCTACGCGGATTTCGAGAGGGCCCGCCTCCTCCTCGAGGGCCGGGGGATACGGGTCGCGGCCCACCTGATCATCGGCCTGCCCGGGGAGCTGCGAGCCGACTACATCGATACGGTCTCCAGGGTCGCGAGCCTGCGCGTCGAGGGCCTGAAGTTCCACGACCTCCATGTGCCGCGGGGGACGGCGCTCGCGGGGGAGTACCTCTCTGGAGAACTGAGCCTTCTGCATCCGCTGAGCTTTCCCTCGATCCTCGCCGACTGCATCGAGCTCCTGCCCCCTGATTGCGAGGTGATGAGGCTCTGCTCGGATTCGGGCAGGGCTGGGCGCCTCGCTCCGGCCCGGGCCCTCGACAAGACCCTGCTCTACAGGGCCGTCGAGTCCGAACTCGAGAGGCGCGGAACCCGGCAAGCTTCCCGCTGGCGGCCGTAGCGATTCTCTCAGCATTGCGGTATACTCGCGATGAGATGCAACTCAAGAGCCCCGAAATCCTCTCCCTGATCGAGTCGATCGGAGAGCACTACCGCACCAATATTTCCAACCGGTTCACCCGGCGCGCCCTCAGTTCGATGACCCTCGATCCCGGCACCTGGAACCTGATCGAGACCATGACGGAGAAGGTCGAGGACTTTCGCTACCAGGGCTACCATCTGGACGAGCTGTACTCCCAGATCCTGGCGATGGCACGCTTCGTGTACCAGGCCCGGCACCAGATCCTGCCGAGCCTCAGGTTCCTTGCCTCGGCTGGCAACGAGCGCCTCAACCCCTCAGACAGGGTCTTCCGGGACATGGCGGTGAACAACTTCGCCCCCAACCTCAAGGTCCTCTCCGACAAGGTGAACGAGCTGTACGTCAAGGTCGCGGCAATCGACAAGGAGATGGCCGGGCAGAAGACGCCGGTATATTCCCAGATCGCCGAGCTTCGGGAGGTTGGGCGCTATCTGATCGAGTAGCATGGCTAGGCCTGGCGCCGAGCTCTGCCCCGCCTCCTCGCGCATGCCGGAGGAGTGGCATAGCTTGACAAGTGAAAGCATTTCCCGTATGGTTGGGCACGCTGTCTCGGGCAATGCCGGGATGGCGCCACAATCCATGGAGCGGTGTCCGAGCGGTTTAAGGAGACGGTCTTGAAAACCGTTGTACCGTAAGGTACCGAGGGTTCGAATCCCTCCTGCTCCGCGAGCGTGGGAGCATTGGGAGAGGTGCGAGAGCGGCCGAATCGGGCTCCCTGCTAAGGAGTTGTACCCCAAAAGGGTACCGGGGGTTCGAATCCCCCCCTCTCCGTTTTACGAGGCTATAGCTCAGCTGGATAGAGCATCAGATTGCGGATCTGAAGGTCGGTGGTTCGAATCCACTTAGCCTCAAGCGCCCATTTGGAGAGATGCGAGAGCGGTTGAATCGGGCGGTCTCGAAAACCGTTGAACCCGCGAGGGTTCCGGGGGTTCGAATCCCCCTCTCTCCGCCTACCGCTTCCGAGTTTCGTGTGTGGGGGATTCGAAACGAGTCCCTCGCCGAGCGGAGCTAGGAAGAGGCCGCATGGATGCGGCCGGAAGAGGGACGAGGCGGGGCCGAGGAGCCATCACGATGATGGCGACGAGGACCGAATCCCCCCTCTCTCCGCCTACGCGGAAGTAAAAAAGGCTTTGAAATTCGGAGAGATGACCGAGCGGCCGAAGGTACACGATTGGAAGTCGTGCGTACTCGTAAGGGTACCGAGGGTTCAAATCCCTCTCTCTCCGCTACGAGTCCTTCGAGCGCTCGAAGCCAGGCACTGCGCTCGTGGCCGCCGCCCAACCCCGCCAGGTCCGGAAGGAAGCAACGGTAAGCGGTAGGCGCGGTGATGCAGAGCGCCTGGCTTCGAGCGCTTGGGGACTTTTTCCATCCGCTTTACCCCAGCGCCTTCCCCATGCTATTTTCCTCCCATGCCTTACGAGATCACCGCGAACAGGAAGCGCCCGCAGAGCTTCGAAGAACTGAAGGGCCAGGAGTTCGTGTCGGCTACGCTCGAGGCATCGCTCGCGAGCGGGCGCATCGCCCATGCCTACCTGTTCTCGGGCCCCCGGGGATGCGGCAAGACGAGTGCGGCCAGGATCCTCGCGAAGTCCCTCAACTGCGAGAATGGCCCCACCGCGAGCCCCTGCGGGGTCTGCCGCTCGTGCATAGAGATCGCGAGGGGCGCCAGCCTTGATGTGATCGAGATAGACGGGGCTTCGAACACATCGGTCGATAACGTCCGCCAGATCAAGGACGAGGTCCTCTTTCCCCCCAACGGCGGGCGATACAAGGTCTATATCATCGACGAGGTCCACATGCTCTCGAACAGCGCCTTCAACGCGCTGCTCAAGACCATCGAGGAGCCGCCTCCCTACATCGTATTCATCTTCGCCACCACTGAGCTTCACAAGGTCCCTGCGACGATCAAGAGCCGCTGCCAGCAGTTCGCCTTCCGCCTCTTCCGCGTGGAGCTCATCGTCAAGCTCCTCGCCGCCGCCGCGGACGAGCTCTCCGTAAAGGCCGAGGACGAGGCCCTGCTCTGGATCGCAAAGGAATCGGGCGGCTCGTTGCGGGACGCCTACACCCTCTTTGACCAGGTCGTCTCCTTCTCCGATGGAGCCCTGAGCGCCGCCCTTATAAGGGACAAGCTCGGCCTCACCGGCCTCGATGCCCTGGGCGAGATCTTTCGCCACTGCGTTGCGGGGGAGTCGCGCGAGGCCCTCGATTCCCTCGATTCGATCCTCGCGCGGGGGATCTCGGTGGAGCAGTTCGTCGTCGACTGTGTGGACTTCTTCCGCTCCCTCCTCCTCCTAAAGCACGGCATTTCGAAGGCCTCCATTCTCGGCGCGCCCGCTTCGGCATTCGACGCGGCAGTCCTCGCCGGCCTGGGAAGCGAGCAGATCGAGCGCGGACTCGCCGCCCTCCTCGAGCTCTACCGCAACCTCCGGACGAGCGTCGAGCCGCGTTTCGAGCTCGAGCTCGTGGTGGCGCGGCTCTGCCGCCTTGCCCACTATGTCACCCAGGCCGAGCTGGCCGAGACGCTGGCTGCACTCAAGAGCCGCCTCGCCGGAGAGGGCGCCGATGCGCCCTCGGGCAAGGCCGGCGGGCCCAAGGACGAGGAGCAGAGGACCGAAAAAAAAAAGCATGAGCTTCCACCCTCGCTGACGGCTGCGTTCGGGAGCCTCGCCGCAGCCGCTTCCGAGGAGCAGGAGGCAGCCGCGAGCCCGCAGCCTTCCCGGCGGCCAGCCACCCAGCCCCCGCCCAGGTCCCAGTCCAGGTCCGCCACCCTGCGCGAGGACCCACCAGAGGAGAGCCCAGAGCCCGGAGCGGCCCCGGCTCAGGCAGGAAGGCCAGAAGGGGAAGGGGCTCCGCAGGACGATCCGCTGCGCTCCAGCGTCATCGAGGCCCTCGGACGCTCAAGTCCCCTTCTCAAGACCGGCCTCTCGGCATCCCTCCCCTGGAGGATCGAGGCAGGCAGGCTGGTGATACCCTTCCGCTCCGGCATCGACGAGTCTGTGGTCAAGGGCAGCATCGCCGCCATTGCCGCCAAGGCCGCAGAAGTGATGGGCCGAGCCCTCAAGGTCGAACTCGTGGTGGAGCGGCCGGGACCGGCCACCGCTCCGGGGCGGACCGAAGGCCCCGGGGATGAGGGTGACGCAGGGGCGCAGGAGGGCGGCGACCCGGCTACCGTCGTGGAGAGGGTATTCCGCGGCACGCGCGTGGAGACACGCAGAGAAGGAGAGCTGTGATGAATCTCGCCGAGATCATGGAGATGCTTCGGAATCCGCAGGCCATACAGGCAAGGGTAAACGAGCTAAAGGAAAAGACAGCGAAGATCACCGCCACCGGGAGTTCCGGCGGAGGAATGGTCAGGATCACGATGAACGGCGCCCTCGAGATGATCTCCTGCGAGATCGCCAGCGAGGTCGTCGACCCCAATGACATCACCCTTCTTCAGGACCTCGTGCGCGCCGCCTACAACGACGCGAGCGCCCGGGTAAAGGAAGAGCTGCAAAAAGAGCTGAGCGCGGGCATGGAGGGCCTTCCGATCCCGCCCGGGATGCTCGGGGGCCTCGGTTGAAGGCACTCGAGGAGCTGGTCGGCCTCCTCACGCGGCTTCCGGGCATCGGAAGAAAGAGCGCGCTCAGGGTGGCCTACCATCTGCTCAAGACCGACTCGGCCTTCGCCGGGGCGCTCGCCGACCGGATCGCCGGCATCAAGACGGCAATAGTCTTCTGCTCGGTCTGCGGTGCCTACGCCGAGGCCGATCCCTGCCCGATCTGTGTCTCCCCCGCCCGCGAACGCTCGATCCTCTGCGCTGTCGAGCAGCCCCAGGACGTCCTCACCATTGAGGCCTCACGCGAGTACCGTGGCCTATACCATGTCCTCGGGGGGCTCATCTCGCCACTCGACGGAGTGGGGCCGGAAGACCTGCGGATCCAGTCCCTCGTCGCTCGGATCCGAGAGGGCGAGATCACCGAGGTCGTGGTCGCGACAAATCCCACCGTGGAAGGCGACACGACTGCGCTTTACCTAAAGCGCCTGCTCGAGCCCACTGGCGTCCCGGTGACGCGGCTGGCGACCGGGATCCCTGTCGGGGGCGATCTTGAGTACGCAGACAGGCTCACTCTCGCCAGATCATTCCGCGGCAGGACAAGGCTCTAGCGCCGGGCCATCAGAGCTTCTCGTAGCAGGCCTTTATGAGGGCATCGAGGCTTGGCAGCGAGAAACCTCGCGCCTCCACGGCCTCGCGCTCGGCCGACCTCTCCCAGTCCATGAAGGGATCGTCATAGTGGGCCGTCATGAAGGCGTAGATATGGTCCTCTGCCTCGTTGGCGGCCGAGTCGAACATCCTGTGGCTCCTGGTCTGGTTTGAGAGGAGGGTCCGCCTTATGTCCTCCCTCACCCTCTCGAGGAAGATCACCTTGTACACGTCGTAGGCCTTCCCCGACAGGGACCTGATGCGGTCCGAGATCGATCCTTGCCTGCCCACGATCTCGGGCAGGGGCTCGGGCCCCGCCGGGCTGGGCTTGAGGAGGCGTTCTCCGTGCAGCTTCACGGCACGAGCGAGCGGGGCGCCCGGGTGGTCAGGCCCGCGTCCCTCCGTCCTTTCGGCCCGCGACCGGCCTGGACTCCCATCACCCGAGCCCCCTTCGAGCCTGCCTTTCGACGCTGTTTTGGCCCCAGTCGCGCGCTTCGATGTCGCCGCGACTGCTCCGGGCCGCTGCGTACTGGTTCCGGAACCAGGCGAGGCCCGTGGAGCCGGCAGGGATGGCGTAGGGGCGGGAGCCGGAACCTTCGGCTGCGAGGGGGGACGCACACGCGATTCGGGGCCGGGGACAGCGAGGCGGTCTGCCACGAGCCCCGCTTCCATCCTGGCCTTCAGTCTCCGCCACATCACCTGCATGTAGATGTCCCCGGTGACGCTGTAGGAATAGCTCGTCGCCAGGAGGCCGGAGAGGGCGCTCAGTATCTCGTCGTCGGTGTCGCCTCGGGCCTTTCCGATCTTGATGAGGCGGAAAGCCTCGTAGTGCCGAGTCCCGTACTTCCTGGAATAGAGGAACACCGTGTGCTCGAAGCTGGAGTCGCGCAGGGACCTCCAGTACTTGGCGCAGAGCGCGAGAACCTTGTCCTCCCGCCGCGTGAGCTGGGGCGAGATCTCGACGCGGGCGCGGTCTGCCTCGGTGAACTTGATGTGGCGGGGGTCGAAGTAGTGCGAACCCTCGCCGCGCTTCTCGCGCTCCTTTTCCCTGCGCTCGCCCTCGCGGGCCGCGCTCCTGGCCACGAAATCGTAGCTATCGTTGCGGAGGCCGGGGGAGAGCGCGCGCTCCCGCGTGCCCGCAGCGCTGTCCTCGAGGATGCGCTTCCTCTCCTCGAGCGCTGCGCTCCTTGCGAGAAAGTCGTAGTCGGCCGGTGAGTCGGCGCGCGAGACGGCGTCGAACTCGCGCACAAGCTCCAGGGCGCGCCTGGTGAGGGACGAACGGTACTTGAGGGCCTGGCCGTAGTCCGCATAGCGCTCGAGAAGCTGGAGGGCCTGCTCCAGCTCGCGCGGCAGGCGCGCCAGCACCGATTCGACAGCCTTGAGCGCGTGGAGGGCATCGGAGAGGTCCGCGCGCTCGAGGGGCTGCACGATCGTGTCGATGTTGCGCCTTATCCGGACCATGAGCCTGTCGGCGAGCTCGAGGATGAGCGAGTCCTGGTAGGAGGCATAGCGCGGATCCCTCTCCCTGTAGAAACGCAGAAGGCAGAGACGCGCGCTGTCGTCGGGGTAGCGGACGCGGAGCCTTGCGTTGTAGACGGAGAGGGCTTCCGCGAGGCGTCCTGCCTTGCGCAGTTCGCAGTAGCGTTCGATGTCCGGATCGCCGCCGAAGCGCAGTTCCGGAAATACGCGCTGAACGATCTCTCGTCTCGTCCCGATGCCAAGCGCGTCCATTCGCGGGATTATATTCGCGAAGTCGCGAAACGGCAACCTTTAACTAGTGCCTTGAAGATTGTTGGTGGTCCAGTCACAGCTTTGCGCCCTAGGATTTTGATCAGTCCGACTAATGGCGGGTAAGTTCAGCATGCGTACAAGGGTATGTGCTCCGTCCTTTCTTTGAGCGGGGTCTCCCTGCTCCTCAACCACGTTTGGAGCATGCTATCAGTCAGGCTGACCCGGGCAAGCCGGGCGCGATCCTTCCAAATCGCCGCGAGCTCCTGCTTTATCTCCCCGTGATCGGAGCCAGCAAACTCGGCATGACTTGCTTCGCCACGGGCGACGCGGTGAGGTTTGAGGTAGTTGTGGAAAAAAAGGTATACGGTGAGCCTTTCCATCTGCCTGTTGACGTTCCGCCCGAAGCATGAAGTCTCTCGGACATGTTCATGCAGGTCCTTGCGAATCTCTCGATCGATATAGTTGACCGCGAATAGGGGATTGTCGGCAGTTCTCGCTTGCCGAGATGAGACGGTCGCATGCACAAGTCGGCAGCTCCTCAGCAGAGCTGAAATGACTGGGGAGCCTCCGAGTGCGCTTCCGTATTCCTGTTTCCTATCCGTCCATAGCTCGAGCCTTGGACGGTGCTCATCGGAAAGCACGTGCAGCCCTTCGCGGATGAGATCGCAGAACGACTGCTCGATCCCTTTGGGATTGGCCATGAACCGGGTCTCGAGCTGTGCTCGGCGCTTTCGTTGCTGCTCGGTCATTCTGCCCTTCCTCCGGATGGTCACCTGGTTCGTCGCGTAGACGAACTGCGAGCTCTTGCCGACGAGGAGATTGATGTTGTTCGGGAAGTAGCGGGAGACGCAGTAGCTCTCGAAGCCGTCCGCGCACAGATCTTCGGTGGGTCTTCGAGTCGGAGAAAGCCGGGACTCCGCCGCAAGGACTTGGCGGGCGGCTCTCTCCACTCTGTTGGACACGGAATCGCAGGAAATGCCCAGGGCCCGTCCGATGGCGCGGAGACCGCTCGTTGACACCAGCCGAGCGATAATGTCGCCAAAGTCCAGATCCCGTTTTGCGCAATAGCTGGGGCTGAAGGTCTGCACGGAAAAAGTGCGATGGCAGGCCATGCAAATGAAGCGCTGAACCTTCCCAAAGGCCAAGCTTGGATACCTGCCCCATCTAGTGTATTGGACGTAGGGGTGGCGGAGATTCGCGTGGTGGTGGACGCAGCGTGTGTTGGGGCAGAATGGGGGATGGAAGCTGTCCATGGCTATTGAACGCGTCGATATTCCGATGCTGCTTGAGCCGCCAACAATCTTCGAGGCACTACATAAAGAAAACGGCCGGCCCGAAGGCCGGCCGTCGCGTCGCCGCAGCGGGGAGCTACTGGAGGAGCTGCATAACCTGCTGAGACTTCTGGTTGGCCTGCGCGAGCATCGCGTTTCCGGCCTGTGCGAGGATTCGGTTCTTCGTGTAGGCGACCATCTCGTTCGCCATGTCGGCGTCCCTGATCCGGCTCTCGGCCGCCTGCAGGTTCTCAGCCCCGACATCGATTCCGCGGATCGCGTGCTCGAGCCGGTTCTGGTATGCGCCGAGGTCGGCGCGCTGCTTGTTGACGATCTTGAGCGCAGCGTCCAGGGTCCCGATCGCGCGGTTGGAGCCATCGGGGTTCTCCATCGAGATGATGGAGTTGTCGCCGATGTTGCGCACGCCGAGGGCCTTGGACGTCATGGTCCCGATGAAGACCTGAACTCGCTGGTCCATGTTGGATCCGATGTGGAACCACATGGAGCCGGTCACGACGTTCTCTCCTCCCTGGCGGGCAAAGCGCCCCGTCAGGAGATTGAGGCCGTTGAACTGCGCGTGGCTGGCGATCCTGTCCAGCTCGCTGACCATCTGGCTTACCTCGACCTGGATCTGCATCCTGTCCTCTGTGGTATAGACTCCGTTCGAAGCCTGCACCGAGAGCTCGCGGAGGCGCTGGATGATGTCCTGCGACTCCTGGAGGTAGCCTTCCGTCACCTGGATGAACGAGACGCCGTCCTGCGCGTTCTTTGACGCCCGCTCGAGGCCGCGGATCTGCGACCGCATCTTCTCGGAGACGGCGAGCCCTGAGGCATCGTCTCCCGCGCGGTTGATCCGCAATCCCGAAGAGAGTTTTTCCATTCCCTTCTCTACGTTCGTGTTTGTCACTCGGAGGGAACGATCGGCGAACATGGCGCTGAGATTGTGGTTGATAATCATGGCCCTACTCCTTTTCTGGCTGACGGTGCCCTTCCTGGGCACCGCGGCATCCTTGCCGGCTTTTTGCGCCGGTCCTTCTCGACTTCACCGCGTTTCGCGGTGCTTTCGAGCCGCATCCTCATCCGCGTTCCAACCGCGGCGTCGACGCGTGAGACACCGGACTAAGGCGATCGCGCCGCCCTCGTCGTATGCCCCACATAGCGAGTATCGGATCGCGGTGGGGCGACTTGAGGGAAAGCGACGGTTATAACCACTACGCGGCGCAGACCGGTCTTGAGGGCCGCGGGCAGGTCATGCTAGACTCCGACCCTGCGCAACAAATGACAGTAGCCACGATAAGCCGCGTGCTCGAAGCCCGTGTTCTCGCCGGGGAGGAGCAGCTCACCAAGGAAGTCAGCGCCGCGTGCGGCGCCGACCTGATGAGCGATGTCATGGCCTTCGTCAAGGAGGATGTCGTCCTCCTCACAGGGCTCATGAATCCCCAGGTGATCCGGACGGCCGACCTCCTGGACATCAAGGTCCTCGTGTTCGTTCGTGGCAAGTGCCCTTCCGAGGGCCTGCTCGCCCAGGCGAGGGAGAATTCTATGGTTGTTCTCGCGACGAGGTATTCGATGTTCCTCGCCTGCGGGCGCCTGTATGAGGCCGGCCTCAGGGCCGGAGGGGTCAGGGAGATCGCCTAGATCCCCCCCGGTGGCCATGACGATCAGACGCTCCGTGCCGGGAGACGACTTCTCCCAGGCAGGCAGGGCCTCGGCGGAGCTCAAGAGGATCCTTGCGAGCATCGGGGTCGACCCCCGCATCGTGAAGCGGGCCGCGGTCGCCATGTACGAGGCCGAGATGAACATGGTCATCCACGCGGGCGGGGGGCTCGCCGAGGCGGTGATCCATGACGGGAAGGTGACGATGGTCCTCGAGGACTCTGGCCCTGGCATCCCCGATCTCGACCTCGCGATGACCGAGGGCTGGTCCACCGCTTCCGACATCTACCGCGAGCTGGGTTTCGGGGCCGGGATGGGTCTTCCGAACATGAAGCGAAATGCCGACGAGTTCCATGTCGAGAGCGTCGTCGGAAAGGGAACGAAGGTCACCATGAGCATCGATATCCGCTCCCCGGAGCCACGCGCGTGAGCGGCCGGGAAGGCAACA
Source organism: Spirochaetaceae bacterium (assembly GCA_025356015.1). Taxonomy (GTDB): domain Bacteria; phylum Spirochaetota; class Spirochaetia; order Treponematales; family Rectinemataceae; genus JANXYO01. The sequence goes on along the minus strand of JANXYO010000125.1, from coordinate 7,717 downwards.
TGGCCGAAGGCGAGGCGAAGACGGTCTTCCATTCCGTGAAGCTCGATCCCGAGCGCTGCGTCGGCTGCACGACCTGCATAAAGAAGTGCCCCACCGAAGCCATCAGGGTGAGGAAGGGCAAGGCGAGCATCATCGCCGAACGCTGCATCGATTGCGGGGAGTGCATCCGGACCTGCCCCAACGGGGCCAAGCTGGCCGTCTCCGACCAGCTGTCGATGCTGGGCGGCTATCGCGTGAAGATCGCCGTTCCTGCGCCCGCCCTCTACAGCCAGTACGACGAGGGCCAGAGTGTCGACCGGGTCCTGTCAGGCCTCCTCGAGCTCGGCTTCGACGAGGTCTTCGAGGTGGCAGAGGCAGCCGAGCTTGTCACCTCGGCAACGAAGGCCCTCCTCGCGGACGCATCCCTCGGCCTGCCGCGGCCCCTGATCTCGAGCGCCTGCCCCGCGGTGGTCAGGATCATCCAGCTGCGTTTTCCGAGCCTCATCCCCAACCTCGTCCCCCTCATCCCGCCAATGGAAGCGGCGGCGCGCATCGTGAAGGAGAGGCTGCACCCGGGCGAGGAGGGCGTCGGCGTGTTCTTCATCACGCCCTGCGCTGGCAAGGTCACCGTCACTCGCTCCCCCCTCGGCTACGAGCGTTCGGCACTCGACGGGGTCATAGGCCTCAAGGACATCTTCCTGCCTTTGAGGGCTGCCATGGCAAGGGCTCCGGAGCGAAAGCTCGCCAGGGCGGGGCGAATCGGGCTTGAATGGGCCAGGGCCGAGGGCGAGAGCGAGGCCGTGGGCGAGCGCCGCTCGATCTCGGTAGACGGGATCGGCAACGTGATCGGGGTCCTCGAGGCCCTCGAGAACGGCAAGCTCGAGGACCTCACCTACATCGAGGCCCTTGCCTGCCCGGCCGGATGCGTCGGGGGGCCGCTCACCGTGGAGAATCCCTATATCGCGAAGACCAGGCTCAGGAAGCGCGAGGCAGAGGCCCCGGCCTCCGTCACCGAACCGAGGCCTGCTCGGTCACTGGACGGCCTGGGCTGGAGCTCTCCGGTCAAGGCGAGGTCGGCGATGGTCTTGAGCGGGAACCTCGACCGGGCGCTCGAGATGGCCGAGGAGATCCTCGTCCTCTCGGCGGCCCTTCCGGGCCTCGATTGCGGATCCTGCGGAGCGCCGAGCTGCCGGGCCCTCGCCGAGGACATAGTCCGCGGCCATGCCAGGCAGACCGACTGCATCTTCAAGCTCAGGGAGACCATCAGGAAGCTGGCGGGAGAGCTCATGGCGATGGAGGAGATGTTGCCGCCGGGGCTCGATCGGGAATAGCCCCCAAGGGAATGGGCCGCCCGGGGTTCTAGCCCGAAGCGATCTCGAGGATCGATCCCTCTCCGGCGAAGCCCGCGCGCGAGAAGGTGTAGAGGATCTTGTATCCGTCCCTGGTCCTCTTGCGTATCAGGTCGCGGATCAGGCGGTCGCGCTCGCCCAGGGTCTCGCAGCGGTGGGTCCTCTCCCTTTCCCTGCCCATGCCGATCCTCCACGACGCGCACAGCGCGTATGGCGTGTCGAGGAGTTGCTGGCGGTCGTGGATCGTGTAGTATTGCGTCCGGCCGTCGACGGCTGTCCTGTACAGGGTGACTATCATGTACCCACTTTATCGGACGGGGGCCCCATGCCCTTGAACCGCATAAAAAAGGGGGCCGCGACCTGAATATCGCGGAGCCCCCTGTCTGTTACCGAGCGTCGCGCGACCCGCCCTCAAAGGTCGGGCTTTCCTTGTGTACGCGACGTGGAATGCCTTCAAAAAAACATTCTCGAACTGCGTCCAGTTCGACCCATCCTTAGCATGCCACAGGCATGTTCGCGATGCCGCCGGCCATTCGGCCAAATGGCAGTTCGCTCGGAAGACGCGGCCGGCATCTTCGGCGGGCGGATATCCCTACCTCGTCGAAGCCGACCCGGAACCCTCAGGCGGAGTCACCATAAAAGGCCCTCCTCACCGATTCTGTTCCTTGCAATTCCGGTCTACCCTGGGGTGGCCGGACCCTCTTAAGCCTACTAATAAAGTACATCTCGACAGCCCGAATTCAAGGCCAGTCCCTGCCATTTTTAGTACTTTTTTGATTGAACTGCGGGGTCAAGCGGCACGGCTGATGCATTTGATCTCCCAAGGTCCGCCGATGGGAGCGTTCAGAGGAGCCGCTCGCGGGAGGACACCCTTCAGCACCTTTCAATTTGACAAAGCGCGTAAGGGACACTATATTGGCTCTCTAGCCTATAATTGCCATATTTCCGAAAAACGTAGAAAAGTGTGCGGTCCATCGCGGTCTGCCCGCAGACGGCCGGCTGAAGGTATAAGGGGTCATGTTTGAACAAACGGGATTTTCCGCGAGTACATTTCTACGATCAGGATTTCGTCGAAATCTACGATAGAACGTGGGCATGGATCGCCGACTGCTGGGTCCCCGGAGGGGCGGCCAGCGGCGCGGACAAGATAAAGTTCTTCCAGTACCCGACCGAGCCAGCCATCGACCTCATGGAGCAGGTCTTCGCCAGCTTCTTCCTCGTCTACTCGAACCGGATCTACGCTGCCTCGAACGGCCTCGATGCCCTCTACGGCCTCCAGGAGCCGAACGGAGCGATCCGATCCCGGTACGACTCCACCACGGGGAAGGCCATCGTCACAAAGGAAAACCCGGAGGGACTCGGCCTTCCCCTCTTTGCCTGGGCCGAATACAACCTCTACCACAAGACGGCCAACAAGAAGCGCGTGAAGGAGGTCATGCCCATCCTGCAGAAGCACTGGGCCTGGGTCGAGTCGACCTTCAGGCGGGAAAATGGCCTTTACGCGGTACCCGTCTCCGCCACCGGCATGGTGAACTCGCCCCGGGGCAACGCCCTGTACCTCTCGGATTTCAACGCGGCGATGGCAATGAACGCCCTCTACCTCTCGGCCCTCGGCGACATTCTCAACGACAAGGAAGCCTCCTTCCAGTTCAAGCGCTCATATTTCTCCCTGAAGACCCGCATCAATTCCCTGATGTGGAACACCGGGGACGGCTTCTATTACGACCTCGACAAGGACGAGAAGCAGGTAAAGACCAAGACGGTCGGTGGCTACTGGCCCCTCTTGGCCGAGATCCCCAACGAGGAGCGCTCGGAGCGACTGATCGCACACCTCAAGGACCCGAAAGCCTTCGGGACCGAGCATCCCTTCCCGACCCTCTCGGCCGACCATCCCGACTACGACAAGCTAGGTGGCGGTTACCGCGGCTCGGTCGTTCCGCCCTTCACCTACATGATCATCAAGGGCCTCGAGAAATACAATCAGTACGAGCTCGCCCGCGATTGCGCGATTCGCCACCTGTACTTCGTCCTGGATTCGATGCATCAGAACGGAACCAGCGGAGACGAGGAGCAGCACCGGGACTTCAAGCCGACCGTCTGGGAGGCATACCAGCCCCAGAAGGAGGGCAAGGCCGTCTGGGATGAGAAGCCCGACTGGCCGAGACCGCAGTTCCTCGCGTACAGCGGGCTGTCGACCGTCGCGCTCATGATCGAGAACATCGTCGGCCTCTACATTTCGCTTCCGCGCAAGACCGTCGACTGGATCATCCCCAACCTCGAGATCATGGGGATTGAGAACCTCAGTCTCAAGCGCAACCTGGTCACGATCCTGTCGAACAAGTCGGGCCGGGGCTGGGAGATCCACATGGAGAGCGAGAAGCTGTACTACTTCACCATCAACGTGCTGGGCAAGAAGAAGAAGACACTGCCAATCCCCTCGGGCAAGTGCTCAATGCTGATCGACAAGATCTAGCCGCCGCGCCCCGCGCAGAAAAGCTTCCCCCCGGGGAAGCTTTTCTGCGCATATGGGGGGATCCCGCCTTTCGTTGATCAGGCCCCGCAGGCTGGGCGGAGAGGCATCAGGGCGCGGCCGGGTTCGACGAGGGGAGCGCGGCCTTCGGCGCCGCCTCGATCTGCGAGATCACCATGCCTGCGAGCATGAGGAGGCCTCCGACAAGCAGGCGCGGCCCCAGCGGCTCGGAGAGGAGGATGACCCCGCCGATGCCGGCGAAGAGGGCCTCCATCGAGAGGATTATCGAGGCATGGGCAGGGTGGGCCGTCTTTTGCGCGACTATCTGGAGTGTATAGGCCACGCCGATGGAGCAGATGCCGCCATAGAGTATCGGCACCGCGGCAGCTGCGGCGCCGGCGAATGGATGGGGCTCGAAAAGGAGGGCGGCCGCGAGGCTCAAGGCGGAGCAGGTGACGAATTGGCCAACCGCCAGCTCGAGGGCAGCCATCCGGGAAACCATACGGTTGATGACGAGGATGTGGCCAGCCCAGAAGAAGGCCCCCGCGAGCTCCAGGAGGTCGCCGGGCGCCATCTTGAATCCCGAACCGATGGAGAGAATGTAGAGCCCCGCCACTGCAAGCACAGCCCCAAGCCAGATGCGCGCTCCCGTGCGCTTTCCCATAAGGGCGCCGATCATGGGAACGATTACCACATACAGGCTTGTGATGAAGCCGGCGTTGCCGGCCGTGGTCGAGACCAAGCCGATCTGCTGGAGGTTGGCCCCGATAAAGAGCACGGTTCCCGCGATGACGGCACCAACAAGCTTCGAGGCAGCGGAGGATCCGCGCGCCAGACCGGAACTGGCCGGCCCGGAGGCCCTGCGGCTGAGCCAAAGCAGGGGGAGGAGGGAGGCCGCCCCAAGCGCGAAGCGGATACCGTTGTAGGCAAGGGGGCCGATGAACTCCATCCCGCTGCGCTGGGCCACGAAAGCAAATCCCCAGATGATCGCGGTGCAGAGCAGCAACGCGTCGGACCTCAGTGTCCCCGCTGGAATTTTCACACACGGCCCTCCTCGATTCTTGGCAGAATGCGAGACTATCCGAGGGAGGGTTTCTTGCGCTACTCCCATCCGGACGTTAAGCTCCATGCAATGCCCAACGCAGTCCTGCACTCGCTCGCCGCGATTGTCCCCTTCCGTTACCTCAGGGAGCCCGAGCTCAAGTCCCTGGTCGAGGACTCACAGCTGAGGGACTACGCAGAGGGAGACGTCCTCATCGACCAGGGCGATGTCTCGATGAACGAGGTCTTTGTCCTGATCTCGGGCTCGGTGGAGTCGGTTGACATGGGAAGGACGCCGCCCTTCCGCATGAACGTCGTGGAGTCGGGCTCATTCTTCGGGGAAAGGGCCTGCATCCTCGACAATCCGCGCACCTTCCGCATCAGGGCCCTCGAGACCCTGAGCTGCCTCGTGATACCGGGCGAGCGATTCCTCCGCCTCCTCGCCTCCTCGCGCTCCTTCGCCCAGGCCCTCGGGACAAAGCTTCGCGAGGGCTACGGCCTCTTCGAGGCCTTCGACCGCTTCAACTCCGAGGTCGCCCAGGCTGTCGCCTCTGGCCACGCCGAGGTGCGGAGGATCGCGGAGCTGTACAAGCAGCTCGAGCCCGCCCTCCATCCCCTCGCCGCCGACGCTTCGGTGATCGACTGGGCAGCCCTGACCTACGCCGTGCGCAGGCTTCCGCAGAACCTGACCCGGTGCTTCGTCTTCCTCCTCACCGACAATCTCCCGACGGTCTACGCTAGCCCCGAGCGGCTCTTTCCCTTCGTGCCCACCGAGGCGCGCCACCGCTTTGTGTACGAGATGATGAGCGGGAAGGACATGGTGCTCGTGCGGGACGGGCTTTCCGATCTCGTCGATTTCATCACTTGCCTCTGCGTCTTCGCCGTGGAGGCGAGGAAGATCCGCTACCGCCTCAACCACCCCGACCTCATCCTCGCCCTGGATGCCGCCCGCCCGGGGACTTCCGAAGGCGCAGCCGGCGAGGGCCTCCTCGAGCGGCTTCCCTTCAGCGAGGAGGAGCGCGCCGAGCTCAGGCGGCTGTGGCCCCAGGGGGCCGCGGAGAGGGTCAGGGAGATGGTCTTCCACCGACAGGCCTTCAGCCTCGACATTCGCAAACAGGTGAACAACTACAACGGCAGGCTGTCGGAGCTCTGGGCGAGCCAGGTCGGCGCGGCCACGGGAGCCCTCCTGGGCATCAGGCCGAGCGATTTTCCCGAGGAGCTCGAGGTCCACATAGTCTCATCGAACACCCACTCTGTCTCCAACTGCCTGAATCCCTTCTTTGCCCTCCATGCCGACGAGATCCTCTCCTGGGCGGGTGCCCAGGGCCTGCGCGAGGAGGGCTGGACCCTCGCCTTCGACGAGGTCTACCACCATTCCCGGCGCTGGCTCGATGCCTTCCCTGAGAAGAAGGTCGAGCTCGAGGCGACGGAGCGGGCCTGCAGGATCGTGAGGCTTCCCGAGACGGTGACCACGGGCATCCAGGTCCAGCTCATCGACGCGGGCGCCGTCTGCGGGAAGGCCGCCGATCCCGCCCTCAGCTTCGGTCTCTGCCGGAGCCCTGCGATCATCGTCAACATCGACTACGCCTTTGGCGAACAGGCCGAGGAGATCATGCGCACCCTTTTGCTCCTGTTCGGGAGCAATGTCAGGAGCATCAATGTCCTCGGCAAGGCCGGGGCCCTTGTGGGCAACCGTGGCGATGTCCTCATGCCAAATGCCTTCATCGAGCAGTCGAACGACGCCTTCCAGCCCCTGCCGGGCGAGGACGCCGTGACCGCCGCCCGAATCGCCTCGGGCCTGCCGGGGAGGGCTGTCCATTCCGGCCCGCTGCTGACGGTCGGGGGCACCCTTCTGCAGAACCGGGCGATGCTCCAGTTCTACCGGCGCATCTGGGGCTGCGTGGGTCTCGAGATGGAGGGCATCTGGTACCTCCGCGCCGTCTTCGAGGCGGAACAGCTCGGGGTATTGAGGCCGGGAGCCCGACGGCGCTTCCTATACTATGTGAGCGACCTGCCCCTCGCCGCGGGCCAGAAGCTCTCGGAGAGGATGTCCCCTCTCGAAGGAATCCCGCCCCTGTACGCGATCACCCGCGAGGTGCTCGGGGGGCTTTTCGACACTTCCCCGGCATCCCTTCCTTCGTCCGGCCAGCCTTGAGCGGCAGGGGCGAAGGGCCGATACTGTAACGTGAAGGCGCCGCCCTGGCGCCCTGGAGGCTCATGCTCGATCGGATCGGCCGCGCGGTAAGGCTTGGGCTGGGAGAATTCATCTACGGTCTCGGCTTCCTCATCCTTGTCCTCAGGGAGTCCGCCCTCCTGTTCAGGAGGAAGCAGGTGGGCTTCCGCGTCCTGATCATGCAGATCCTCTTCACCGGGGTCGAGGCGCTCCGGATATCGGCCGTGACCGCCGTGGCGATCGGCGCGGCGATCAACCTGATCGGCTCCTCCCTCCTCGCCGAGTTTGGCCAGAGCCGCCTTATGTACACCCTCCTTATCGTGGTCATCACGAGGGAGCTCGGGCCCCTGTTCACCGCCTTCATTGTCATCGCGAGATCGGGAACGGCCATCGCGACCGAGCTCGGCGGCATGGTGGTCGCCCACGAGATGGAAGCCTATGTCTCCGTGGGCGTCAACCCGATTTCGTACCTCGCGGCGCCCCGTTTCCTGGGGGTCGTGGTGTCGATGCTGGTCCTCACCATCTATTTCAATTTCTTCGGCCTGCTCGGCTCCTTCGCCGTCGTCCAGGTCATAAAGCCGATCGGGATCGAGGAGTACTTCAGGAACCTCGGCGCCGTGCTCACTCCGGGAGACCTCCTGTTTGGCCTGCTCAAGAGCCTTGTGTTCGGGATGATCATCTCCGTGGTCTCCATCTACCGCGGCT